>JAYTJZ010000057.1:0-11964 GCA_043730605.1 Candidatus Altimarinota bacterium | reverse complement strand
AGAAATTGCTTCTCCATTATCTCGTACTTCTATAGATTCTATTCCTCCATTTTTAAGTCTTACTTCTATGTCTGTTGCTCAAGCATCCAGAGCATTTTCTACCAGTTCTTTCACTACCGAAAGTGGTCGTTCTACCACTTCCCCCGCTGCGATTTGATTGGCAAGTTGTTTCGAAAGAGTGATTATTTTTTGAGACATAGGATACATAAAAAAATATAGTTCTCAGTGTAATTATTTTTTCAAAAACATCAAAAAATACTCTCCCTCGTTCACATTTTTTCTACAGTCTTTTTTGAAAGATTGTGAAAAACCTGTAAGTATCTCTTTTTTAAAAGAGGATATTTGACAATTTATATATTTATATCATCTAGTTTTTTATAAAATATATTTACCGAAAATCAATAATTTATTTGTACTTTAAGCCAAAATACGAAGTGAAAAAAGAACAAAAAGATAGGAAATATAACCGTAAATTTCAAAAACAGAAAAGTTTTTTAGAACTTCCTTTGACGAAAGAAACTTTGTGGTATATAATACTGTCATAGTTTAGTTCTCTAACTCGCAGAGTATGGCACCAAAAACACCTACAGAACTTCAAACAGGAGCCTTAGAAACTCCTACTGAAACACAACAAGGACTCTTTGAAAGATGAGTAGAGGCTATTAAAACTCATACTCAAGTAGCCTTTCTTGCGTTTGGTATTGGTTTTGGAGCAAGTGTAATGCCTGCACAACAAGTACAAGCTCAAGAACTTCTTTTCCCTGTAGTTGAAACTTCTCTTTCTGAGGAAACACTTGAAGGGCTTTGTGCAGGAAATAGAGGAGAGCTCGATACAGATACGCTCGTAACATGTTTTGCCTACGATATATCACAATATCCTGAAGCAGATGTTACACTTTTCGCTCAAACTTGGAATCGTCTCACAGATGACCAAAAAAATAGTGTATACGGGTTTTTTGCAGCAGGAATGAATTCTCAAGAAGCACTTAAAGAAGTTACTTCAAAAAACGTTCCTCTTGGACTTCATGAAGCGATTATTCGAGAAGCTACAGCAAATGGAGCTGATATTGATTTTGATCTCCCAGCTTTTGAGGAAGCGCTTGTAGAGATTCAACAAACAGGAGATATATGAATAAATACTCTTACTGCTCTTATAGTTTTTGCTCCAAAGACAACTCAAACTCTTCCCCTTGTAATTAAATACATACAATCGGAAGAAGCTGTAGCTCAATCGGAAGAATATGTAAAAAATATGCAAGCTGTTGTAGATGCATTGAAGTGAGCTGCTGATGCAGCAAGTGGAAGTTAGGAAATTTGCGTAAAACTTTGGTATATGATAAAATAGTATAGATATTTACTCTGTACTATTTTTTTATGTCAATTGAGCTTGGAAATCAAGAGCCTCCGCTCAGAGAGGAAGCATTACAAGAAACTCCCATATTTCCTGTTTCTTTTGATGTAGCAACTCAAGTACAAGATACAATCCAAACTCCTGAAGAAATTTTGGATACATCTACTCAGATAGAAGAAAAACTGGGGAAATTTAAAGAATTTGCAGAAAAAAATAACATTTCAGGCTATGAAGTATTTGAAACATTCATAAATCAAGCATCTCCTGAAATACAAACTCAGTTTCTTGATGCTACGAATCTTCGTCTTCTGAGAAATAATATAAAGGAGGCTTGAATTTTTCCAGTAAATGAATTTGAATTTAGGGGGATAATTATAGATCAGTCTGCAAATCAAGAAGTAATAAATATAAATTTAGAAACTGCAGACGTAAATTTAGAAATATTAAATAGGAAAATAGAAGAAGCTGAAGGGCATAAGGAAAGACTTCTTAATTTTAAAAATTCTCTAGGAAATATTCAGCTTTCTGACCCATTACTTAATTCATACTTTGAACAACTCGTTCAGTTATGACCTGTAAATCAAGATACTGCAGAAGCATATACGATTCTTGGAAATAATATAAAATCTCGACTTGAATCAACTCAAGAGATAGAAAAAAATATCCTCCCTCAAGCAAGAGTTTCTGGAAATTATGAAGCTGTAAAAAATAGCTTGATAACTCTCGGGGGTGGAGAAAATGGTTCAGGATGAGCTTTTGAAGCACGAATTCTTGCTTGGGAATTAGGTGAGCAAACCCCAACAGCAGATATTCCTGCAGAACAAAGAGTCCGAACGAGTGCAGCACTAGGAACTCCGGTAAATGAGATAGATGCTCAAGCTGAAAAATCTGGAAATATATTTACTCTCGATATATGAGATGGAGCAGAAATAAACTATGATGTGGTAAGTGGAGCTCGAAATATAGAACTCGATGGCTATGCTCTCGACTCTAACATAGAGGATACTGGAGACTATCAAACTCCGAAACTTGAGTATATGGAAGTAGAGCAAGAACATCTTCCTCTTATACAATTGATTCAAAGTATTGCTGAAGCACTCAAAACAAAACAAATAGGAACAGATGAACTTGCTGAAATCAAAGCAACGATTCGAGCTATTCCTGGAGTAGAAGCACTTGGAATCAATTTTGAAAATCTCAGTTGAGAGGAAATACAAGCGCAACTTCGAAGCAGTATGGAAACACATCAAACGGCAGTAAAAGAAGCAAGAGATACATATCAAGAAACACTATTGGGGCTTCGAGATGGATATATGGCTCTCCTCGATAAAAAAGATAAAAAAGTAAAAGATGTTCTACGATTTTTTGAGAGTATCGGATTTACACAAATTCCTCAATATATTACTGACCAAGTCATAGAAACGCTCAATAGCAACTCTGCACTTGCTTCTCAACTTGGTTTTAATGAAAAAATAGACCTCAGCAATGGAGAACTTGGAATGAATAAAAATTCTTCTTGAGAAAATGATGAAAATCTCGATTTGCAAGATATGAAAGCTTTTGCAGAATTTGTAAATAAAATGTTAGGGGTGACTGATAGCGAAGGAAATCCTCCTATAAATATTTCTGCTTTGGGAACGATGAACTCTGCTATTTGAGAAAATGGAGATACTCGGATGCAAGATATCTTGAATAGATCTTGACTTCTGATTGGAGGAGCAGGAAAGGCTCGTCAAAATCTTGAACAATATTCAACTCTACCATCTTGATGAGACGCAACAAAGCTATAAAAAAAACTCTACTTCGTAGAGTTTTTTTCATCTGTTTCTTCATTGTTTTTTCTAGAAAAGTATTCGAAGACTTGGTCTTTGAGAACTATTGGTATTTGTGAATAATAGTTCAGAGTATTTTTTACTTGCCAATAATAGTTTGAAATCTCTACTCCAACGGAAAGTATTTTGAGAACTCGTATCAAAACAAGACTCAAAAGTGTTCACAAAACTATAACAAAAAATGTAAGAGTGAGGTAGAGGAGATCAAGGATAGAAAGTTCTATCATACGTGAAATTTTAGAGAGTATCTATAGTAGTATTTATATCTAAACTCAGAGATTTTACAACTTTTTGTATATTTTCCTCTCCTGTAAGAGTTTTTATACATTTCATATTTTCAAATACGAGAAGACTTGGTTTTCCTTCTTGAAGACCATAGGATTTCGTATCAATCCCTTTCATATCAATATCTGCGATTCGAAAAGCCATATTTTGACTAAAGGTTTTTGCAGAAAGTACCGGGAGTACATAGAGCAAAGAAGTAAAGAAATCACTCTTTGTATCTGCAAATAACACGAGAACTCTATGAGTATAAGATTTTTCTATCCCTGTAGTACTATCTTTTCCAACCGTAGTTTCTGATTTTTTGATAAAGTCTTCAAGACTCTCTTTTGTTTTCAGAGTAAGTTTTGAGTCAGCAAGTTTCATCGTACTGTAGTCAAGTGCGTTTTTCCCAGTATCAAGAGCTTTTTGCTTGAGTTTGAGAGCTTTTTGTTTGAGTTCTTGTAAGTTCATAAAGAAAAAATAATAAAATATTACTTCCAGTATATCATACTCTCTCAAAAATAGATAAAAAAAGCATAAAAAATATTTGCTTTTGTGAAACTTTCTTATATGATATGCTCGTTTTTTACAGAAAGTATATTTCTGTAGTACTATATTTTAAGCAAAACAACTATGACAAACGTAGATATCGTGCGAAAAGCACAAGAAGGATTTCTCAAAGCTGGTCGACCAGATCTTCGAACAGGAATGGAAGTAGAAGTATACCAAATCATCAAAGAAGGAACGAAAGAACGAATTCAAAGATTTAAAGGGATTATCATACTTACTGCTGGAAAATCAGAACTCGAAAAAACTATTACCGTTCGACGAAAAGTAGGAGCATTTGGAGTAGAAAAAATATTTGCAATCCATTCAAGTACGATTGAAAAAATAGACGTTCTTCGACAATTCAAAGTTCGAAAAAAATCTATCAAATTTATCCGAGAACTTACTGGAAAAGCAGCTCGTCTCAAAGAAATCAAGATGAGCGTGGCTGATCTCAATCAAGCAAAAGCACTCCCTATCATTTCTTATCCAGATGCTCCAAAAAGTGCAAAAAAAGAAGCTCCAGTTGCTCAAGTAGAAGAAGCAATAACTACAGAAACAGCAGAAGAAGCTCAAGCATAATCATATTTTCAAAATACAGTATTTCCAAGTTGCGAAATACTGTATTTTTTATATACTCAAAACTATGGTATTTTTTTAATAGTTTGTTACATGGAACTCGCATATAAAAGCATTCTTGAACTCAAAGAACTTATAGATTCTGGAACCGTAACTTCCCAAGAAGTATGGTCTTATTTTTATACTCGAACTCAAAAACTCGATCCTAAACTCAAAAGTTTTCTCTCCTTGCATGAAGATGGATGCAATACTCAGCAAGGTCCTCTTGTAGGTATTCCTCTTGGAGTCAAAGATATTTTTTGTGAAACAGGACGAAAAACAACAGGAGCGTCAAACATGCTCAAAAACTTTGTACCACCCTATGATGCTACGGTTATAACTCGACTCAAAGAAGCTGGGATGAGCAGTCTCGGAAAATGTAATATGGATGAATTTGCAATGGGAAGCTCTGGGGAAAACTCTGCTTTTCAAATCACGCAAAATCCTCATGGAACAAATCGTATTCCTGGAGGATCAAGCTCTGGTTCAGCTGCGTGTGTCGCTGCAGGTCTCGTTCCAGCATCACTGTGAACCGATACAGGAGGATCAATCAGACAGCCAGCAAGTATGTGTGGAATCGTGGGTTTTAAACCAACCTATGGAAGAACTTCTCGTTTTGGGATTATGCCTATGGCTTCGAGTCTCGACTGTCCTGGTACTTTTACCTATACCGTGCAAGATGCTGCCTTCCTCTATAATATTATGAATGGTGAAGACATAAAAGAAAGTTCGAGTATCTCAGGAAAAGAAAATATAAACTCTCAGATTTGGAACTCAGAAGACTTGAAAGGAATAAAAATAGGAATTCCAAAAGAGTATTTTGAAGTTGGACTTGATGCTGGAGTACGAAAAGAAATAGAAACAACCATAGAAACATTTAAAAAACTTGGGGCAGAAATTAAAGAAGTCTCACTTCCTATGACAAAATATGCAATAGCAGCGTATTATATCATCTGTCCTGCCGAGGTTACGACCAATCTCGCTCGTCTTGATGGTCTTCGCTATGGAGCAAATTCACAGCTTCCTGCAGAAAATCTCGAAGAAATCTATCTTCATAATCGTGGTGAAGGATTAGGATCTGAACCAAAACGACGAAGTATTTTAGGAAGCTATGTGCTTTCTGCTGGATTTTATGATGCCTATTTCAAAAAAGCAGCACAGATACGAACTCTTATCATCAAAGATTTTGATACCGTATTTCAGGAAGTTGATGTTATTTTAAGTCCAGTAAGTCCGAGTGTCGCTTGGAAACTAGGAGAAAAATCAGAAGATCCACTCAAGATGTATCTTGCAGATTCCTATACTATTCCTGCTTCTCTTGCTGGACTTCCTGGGATATCGCTTCCTTGTGGTTTCGCAGTAAGCGAAGATTCTGAGAAAGAACTTCTTCCCGTCGGGATACAGCTTCTCACGCAACGACTGCAGGAAGAAAAACTTTTTGAAGTTGCGTATGTATACGAACAAGCAACGAACTGGAGAGAAAAAATGATTCCAAAAAAATATAGCATCTAAACCTTTAAAATTTGCAAAACTCATCTCTTATATGTTATAATATAAGAGATTATTTTTTATATATACTCTATGATATCTACTCCTATTTCAACTCTTGCAGAAAATCCAGAAGAAGCTCAGAAAAAAAGAGAGGCTGATGCAGCCTTTCAAAGAGCTGGAGAAGAAGCTAATTTTTGAGCAAGAGCAGAAAGTCTCAAAACTTCTCTGTGAGGAATCTGACAAAGACCTCCTGAAGAAGCAAGTATCGTAGCTGGAGAGGTAGCTCAAGTAGAAGCTTGAGAGTCTCAAGAACCTGAAATTGATTTCTCAGCTTTTGATATCCCTACAACGGGAAACGGAAATGACACTCTCACTTGAAGTGCTGCGAATGATACTCTTGCTTGAGAAACACAGATAGTAGATGAGCTTGAAAAATGAAAAAATACAGAAAGTATTGATTCTAAAATTTCAGAAGATCCAGCAAGTCCTCTGATAGAAAGACTAGTGGCCGATGGAGTGATTAGTTCTGAGATACAACAACAACTCCAAGAAAAACTTGCAGCAGGGATGGAGTTTTCACAAGTGATAGAATCCTCTGATATAGAACCAAATGCAAAACAAATGATAAAAGATCGCTGGGAAGATATGAATAATCCAGAAAATCAAGAAGCATTTGAAACAGATTTTGGAAGTACATTTCCTGATATAAAAGATGAGAAATGAGATTTTAAGAGTCCTCGAATGGAAGAAGCATTTACTATGGTAGGAAGTGCCTATCTTGTAGGAGAATCTCATAATCCAGTTGAACAAAAGGCTTCGCTCGATATGGCTTTTAAAACAGCAGGAAATAAAGCAATCAAAGGAAAGCAATTTGAAAGAAGCATCTCTTTTCAAGAAAATATGAAAGTACTTCAAGACGGAAATGCAAATCCTAATGAGAGAATGGAGGCTCTTACAACTATACTCAAACTCGTTGATACCGATCAAGCAAAAAAGTGACTCAAAACAAGCGAAAATCACGCAGAGTGAGATACTCTTGAAGATACTCAGCTCACAGATATGATAGAGGAAGCTGGTGTATGAAAAGAGTATAGTGCTGCAAAGGAAGCAAGACAAGTAGCACAAACTTCATGAGATACAAAAAAGATAGAAGCTGCTCAAGAACAAGTAACTCAAATAGTAGAAAAAGCTGCCCAACTTACAGGAACTCCTCTTGGAAATATGGTGAATACTGCTTTAGAAATATGAGAAGTAGACATGGGACAAGAAACATCTCCAAAAACAGCCTAAAAAGGCTGTTTTTTAGTACGAAAATGCTGAAGTACGAGTATGTAAGTTAATATGATGAAATAGAGTGTTTGAAGATACATACCATAGTTTCCTACATCTACTTTCCAAAGTGCTGACTCAATATTTCCAAAAAAGCGAACCACCATGATATCATAGTGGAGTAAAATCCAGGTAAAAAAACCAATAAATTCTCATAAAAATGGGGAAATATAATTTCAAATAAGAGTCAAACTTCCTCCTATCATCGCAAGAGGGATCGTCCATGTCATAGCAATATTTGCAAATGGAGCAAGCAGAGATACTTGCCCAAACTGAAATATCATAAGAGGAAGAGAAAAGCTCAAAGCCGAGAGAGTAAGGACAAAAGCCTCTCGTATCGCAAAAAAAGATGGAACCCAAAAGAAGCATTTTTTAAAGTATTCTTGGGTATATATGATCCCTATTACTGCGAGAAAACTCAGATGCAAGCTCACATCATAGTTGAGTGAAAAAGGTGACCATAAAGCCATACATAAGGCAGTAAAAGCAAGCAGACTCATATTTTTTGCACTACTTCCTTGTTGCAATAGAATATATCAAACAATTCCCATAATCGCAGCACGCACTACAGGAGCTCAGAGTCCTACAAAAACTGAAAATATAACAATACTCAGAGTTACTGCTATAATTCTTGCCCATGATGGGAGAAAACCAAAAAGAAAGGTGATAAAAAGGATACAAAGCGTAATATTAAAACCACTTACTGCGATAAAATGAGTCAATCCTGAGTTATTAAAATCTTCTTTAAGATCTGCAGGAATATTTTCTCGGGCTCCAAAAAGGATTCATCCAAGAAATATAGCTTCTTCTTTTGGAAAAATACCTCATATAGTAGCTAAAAGCTTGGATCGAAATGAAGAAAAAACAAAACGAATACTATGAATATCCTGAGATAAGACTTCTACTTTTGAAGACGAAGTAGAAAAATATATTCCTCTTGAAAGGAGATATTTTTTATACGAAAATCCATCAAAATCTTCTATCGGATAGAGCTTTCCCTGATAGCTTATATGTTGCCCTGTTTGCAAGTGAAAATTTTTTGGAACTCGTAAAAGATGTTGTATATTTGTTTCTATTTTTACCCCTTCAAGTTCTTGAAGTTTCACTCTATATTCATCATAAAAATCCGTCCTCTTATATACTTCTTGTACTTCTCCAGTATAAGAAAGATACAAGTCTTCGTATCTCTCTATTATTTTCATATTTTTTCAAAGAAGCAAGGTACTCTGGTATGAATAAATTATACCAAACAAACAGAAAAAAAATACCAAAAAATATAGGCGAAGTACCTGTTTCTGTGAGAAAACAAAAATAGTTCCTATTAAAAAGAGAAAACTTTCTATAATACAAGAAAGAATAATATCTTCGAGAAAATTTTGAAGAAAAATTCCGAATAATACAGCAAGAAGTATTGCTGTAAAATAGGTATTTTTAGACATAAAAACTAAGGAGTAATATGAGATTCTATCATATTTGGATCTTGTCTAAATATTTTATAAAGTTGGTATGCGCTCGCACTTGCAAGAACGAGAGCAAAGATTTGAGGAAGGTTAAATACACTTACTACGGAAAGTATATCTTGTTTTCCACTGAAGAATTCGAAAATAAGTATCATGGAAGAAAAAAGAATAAGTCCAAGATATCATATATATCCTCGTATATGTACAAAAAGAGAGAGAATATACATTCCTGAAAAAAGCATAAAACTCAAGAGAGCATAAGCTATAGGAAGAGGAAATACAGGAACTTGATAAGGAACAGGAGTAAATGCATTTCTATAGCTTATTTCGATGCCAAACATCGTTTCTCTTCCATATACTTGTCCTCCAAAAAAAGAACCAATATATCATATACACATTGCAGCTAAAAAAGAAAGTACTACTCCATCTATATAGCGTGAAAGTGGAGTTTTTTCGATACGAGAAAGTGTGAATAATACTACAAGAAATCCAAATATTGCTCCAAAGAGTGAAAAATTGTACTCACTCATAATAAAAAATTGAAATATATCTTTCATAAATTTCATATCATTCCATCGTCCTATCACATAAAAAACACGTGAAAAGAAAAATACAGAAAGAAAATACCACAAAATATTATGCGAAAAGAAAGTGAAACTGTATCAAAATCTTTTTTCTAATCTCTGTAAATTCCAGAGAAATGCAAAAAAGCAGAGAGTAAGAGCAATTCCAAAGGTATAAATACGTGCTCCAAAAATTTCAAAAAATGGATACAAAATCACTCTATTATGAAATAAAAATCTCTCTGATGATATTCAAAATCAGAGAGATTGCAATTATTTTGCGTACTCGACACAACGCATTTCACGTATTAGAGATACTTTTACTTCTCCTGGATATTGCAGATTTGCTTCTATATTTGACGCTATTTCTTGTGCCATTTTTTGTGCTTCAAGGTCTGATACCGTTGCTGCATTTACAAACACTCGAACTTCCCGACCTGCAGAAAGTGCATAGGCCTTCTCTACTCCTGCAAAACTCTGTACCAGTGCCTCCATCTCTTGGACTCGTTTTAAGTATTGTTCTATAGCTTCTCTTCGAGCTCCTGGTCGTACAGAACTGATAGCATCAGCTACTTGAACAATTGCAGCATAGATGGATATCGAAAATTGTTCTCCATGATGATTTTCTATCATATCAACTACTTCTTCTGGAAGTCCATATTTTCTCCCGATTTTTGCTCCTATTTCGGGGTGCGTTCCCTCTATATCATGGTCGAGTGCTTTTCCTATATCGTGCAAAAGTCCTCCCATACGTACGAGTTTTTGGTCGACTCCGAGTTCTCGTGCAATTGCTTCTGCGATAATCGCAACTTCTTTACTATGTTTGAGCATATTTTGACCGTAGCTCGTTCGGAAACGAAGTTTTCCTATAATAGGAACTATTTCATCCGGAATTCCATGAATGTTGAGTTCTTCTAATACTTTCGTTCCCAATTCTTTCAAGAGATTTTCTCCTTCTGATTCTGTCGCTTTTATCACTTCTTCAATACGTGCTGGTTGAATACGTCCATCTTCGATAAGTTTTTCGAGTGATTTTTTTGCGATATATCGTCTATAGAGATCAAAAGCTGAGATAAAAACGGTATCTGGAGTATCATCGATGATAAGCGAAACTCCTGCATTTCTTTCAAAAGTAGTGATATTTCTTCCTTCTTTTCCGATAAGTTTCCCTTTGATATCATCACTTGGAATTTGAATAATAGTGGTTGTCACTTCGCTCGTAACATTTCCAGCATACTGTTGAATAGATTTTAAAAGAATTTCTCGAGAAATTTCTACTTTTTCACTTTCTATCTTTCTCTTATGTTTTTCTATCAGTCATTTGGCATCTGATTCGTATTTTTCTCCTATTTGTTTCAAGAAAATTTCTCGAGCTTCTGTTTGGGAAAGTTTTGCAATTTCACCAAGTTTTCCATCGAGTTCTTCTGTTTTTTTCTGCAGCAAATCTTTACTAGTTTTTAAAGACTCTTCTTGTTGTAGGAGATCTTCTTGTTTTTTACTTATCTGATCCAGCCGTTGTTCTATTTTTTCTTCTCGTTCTATGACTCGAGCTTCTGTTTTTGAGATACGTTCTTCAGTTTGTTGAGCATTTTTCATAAGTTCAGCTCACTCAGATCGTGCATTTCTGAGTATATCTTCTGCGTTTTTTCGAGCTTCTGCTATGAGATGTTCTCTTTTATGTTCAGCCTTTGAAAGTATTGCTTCTGATTTTGTTTCTGCTTTTGAGGTTTTTCTATTTTCCCAAAGAAAAAATAGTACTACACTCAGGGCCATCCCAAAGATGACTCATAAAATTAAGATTCCGATGTTCATTTTAGGTATATTATGAGTAAAGATGTTACCCGAAAAAAATTATTTTATCTCAGATACTCAACATATTTTTAACAAAATTTTCCTATATAAAGAAAAAAGTTATTCTCTGCAAGAAATATATGTAAGAAATGAAGTACTCGTAAAAAGATAAAATATGATATATTAGATAGCTCTCTTGAGCCAATATTTAGATTTTTTGATAACATTTCATAGGTTCGATTATCTCGAACAAAACTATTGTATGATTTTTTTAGAAAAAGAAAAACTATTTTAGGAAAGCTTCTTACTTTTTCATAAAAACAATAATAAAATACTACAATTATAGTAAATTGTAGTATTTTAGAAACCCTTATTTATGATATTTGGAATATCTTTCTACTCGTCATCAGCAAGTTTAAATCCTCGATCTTCTCGAACTTTAAGTGCGAGAGCTGTAGGAACTTCTGCATAGTGATCAAACTCCATAGATGAAGTTGCTCTTCCTTGTGAAGCAGAGCGAAGTTCTGTCGTGTATCCAAACATTTCTGAAAGTGGTACATAACACGTAATGATTTTTGCCATTCCTCGATTTCCCATATCTTCGATTCGTCCTCGTTTTGAGTTGATTTGTCCGATGATATCTCCCATATATTCTTCAGGAGTATTTACTTCTACTTTCATGATAGGTTCGAGAAGTACTGCTTGTGCTTTTTTACACG
>JAYTJZ010000056.1:0-12046 GCA_043730605.1 Candidatus Altimarinota bacterium | reverse complement strand
AAAAAGGTTTTGCAAAAAGGAAAGCCTTTTTTTTCTTATAGTCTTGTTTTTAATATACTTCCAAATACACTCTCTCACAGTCGTTTTGCGATAGTGATTTCTGGAAAATCTGTAGAAAATGCGGTGATTCGAAATATATACCGAAGAATGTTCTACGATGTCTGTGCTTCCTATACTGAGAAAAATATTTGAGATCTCGTGTGTGTTATAAAAGTAAAAACACAACTCAAAAAAGAAACACAAAATCTCAAAATGATACAAAATGAACTCCTCTCTATTTTTGATAAAAAATTATGAAAAAATACCTAGATATTCTCTTGTTTTCCCTGCTTTTTTTCCTGGTGTTTTCTTATTTTTCAGGAAATAAAACACAAACTCCACTCACGGGGATTATTTTTAGTTCTTCTGATAAGAATTATAGTGTTCCAGCAGGAGTACAGCTTCAAATTAGTAATAATACAACAGAAATATTTATACTTGAAACATGTAGTGACCTGTCACTTCGTTTTAATGGAACCTTGAAAGAACTTCCAAAAGCTCTTTGTGAAACAAAAACGATTCCTCCAACACAACAATTAAGTTTAGATTTTGCTCCATACTATACCTTATTTCAAGAACCAGGAACTTATATTTTTGAACTTCAGCATGGAGAACAGAAATTTCAACAAAATATCGAAGTAAATTATCGAGGAACTCTCGGAAAAGTATTTGTAGGGATGTTTTATGCTCCAATGTATAATCTTATGGCATATCTCATCCACTTCTTTGGAAACTCTTTAGGATGGGCTATCATAACTCTTACGATCATCATACGTATATTATTGCTCTTCCCTCAGCATAAAATGATGGTTTCGCAACGAAAAATGCAAGCGATACAACCAAAAATAAAAGCTTTACAAGAAAAACATAAAGGAAATCAACAGCAAATAGGCTTAGAACTTATGAAGCTCTATAAAGATGAAGGAGTAAATCCTATGGGGTCATGTGGTTTTCTTCTCATACAGATGCCATTTCTACTGGTGATATATAACATTATTATAAATATCACCTCTTTGAAAAACGAATTTTACCTCTATGATTTTCTTCCAGAATTTCATATTTCTCAAATAGAACCACTCTTTTTTGGTATTGATTTACTTGAAAAAGGATGACTCACAGGTATATTTTTAGCTCTCAGTGTCGGGCTTATACAGTTTATCCAAGTAAAACTTTCTTTTATTCATAAAGCTCATAGTGAGAAACAAACAGGAGTGGTACTTGAAAAAAAGAAAGATGCAACGGATTACAATTCTTTTATGCCAGATCCTGAGATGATGAATAAGTTTATGCTCTATGGTATGCCAATTATGGTAGGGATATTTACCTATACTATTATAGCTTGAGTTGGAGTGTATTGGTGAATATCTACACTCTTTGCTATTTTACAACAACTCTTTGTAAATAAAATTATTAAAAAGTAAATACTTATATTGTTTCAGATTCGCTATTTTTTTTTGACAGAATGGCAAAGTTTTCTTACTATAGAAGACGTTTAATCTACATTTTAATATTTTCTTTTTATGAATACATTTTTCAAAGGACTCTCATCAGTACTTTTGGTAGTATATATGACTACTTCAAGCTATGCTGCTCTCGATGTGGTAAGTTGTGATACAAGTGCTGATTTTTCAGCAAATAGCTGTAACCAATGTTTTAGTGGAGGAGCTGTAACACAAGGAGACAATAAAGGTCTTTTGACAGATATATGGGAAAATACAGGAACTGCAGATCAAGTTCTTTTCAAAGAAGAACAAGAAATGCCAAAAATGATTGCTCTCGGAGGATCAACTTGGACAGAAGTAAAAGCAAGTGAAAGTGTAGATTTTTGGCAATATACTCCAGCTCTTGATGCTGTTTATAGTGCAGATGATCTTGGATATGTTCTTGCAAAAGGTGCATCCGTAACATGGCTTGAATCTACACTTGGAAGTGCTTTTCAACTCACTACAAATCCTGTAGAAAACGGAAAAAATGTAGGTATTCTTGCATATGATGTAGCGTATCATACTGTGGAAGCAGATGGTACTCCGGCTCTTGACTCTGAAACACATAGAGAATGTGTTCTCTATACTTCAACAGCAGGTTCTACTCCAGTAACTCCAACTACTCCACCACCAGCAGAACTTCCTCAAACAGGACCAGAACATATTTTTCTTGCATTTGTTGCACTCCTACTTGGATTTGGATTTATGAAATTTAGAAAAAGAGTATAATCAAAATATATAACATATAAAAAAATCGTGATTTTTAAAAATCACGATTTTTTTATATGACTTTCGAGAAATACTGAAAAAGTACACTTCGTCAAGCTATATTTTTGCAATTTTAAATATAAGTGTGTTAGGATACTTATGTTTATTTGTTTTCACACAAAAACACAAATACATATTATTTTTATAACATATATTATATGTTTACTATTATAGAAAATTATAAGAAACTTTACATGATGACGGTACAAGGATATCTTATAGGACTAGATAACTCTGCTGGAACAGCTGACACCACAGATACACCACAAGTTCCACTCAGTCCAGAAGATGAAGCACTTGCAGAAGTTCAAGCTGAGACTCAAGAAGCTGTGCGTGCAGTAACACGAGAACAACTCCAAGATCTCAGTGCTGTAGTAAATGAACTCACTGCAGGAAAATCTATTAGCCGAGGAGCTCCCGAAGCAGCTATAAAAGATATACAAGAAATCTTTGTATATATAGGAACAGATATAGGAGCTTTTGGTCCTCAAGGAAATGGAGTAGATGGAGACTATGGTTCTACTATGACTCGTGTAGTATCAGCATTTCAAACTGAGAAATGACTTCCAATTACAGGAGAAGTAGACCAAGCAACTTATGATGCTCTTCTCACTGCTGCAAGCATTACGCAAGATGTTCCTGTTTCACCAGTGGAAGCAACTCAAGCAAGTCTTGCTGAAGCACAAGCACGAGCAATTTTAGAAGCTAAAAACCTTGAAGCAGCTCGAGCTCGAGTAGCTACAGAACTTGCCGAAAAAGAAGCAGCAGTAAAAGCTCTCGAAACAAATACAGCAGATATTTCTTCAAGAGATGGAGAATTAACTACTCATACAACAGAACTTACAAAACTTGAAGGAGAACTCACAGCTCTTCGTGCTCGACTTGCAAGTGCAGAAGCAGTAGATGCACGAGTAGCAACCTATGATGCAGCACAAGCAGTATTTACTCGAGAACAAGGAGAACTTCAAGCAGTTCAAACACAACTTGCTGATATTCAAAGTGAAATCTCTCAAAAACAAGCAGATGTCAGAGCTCTTACATCAACATATCAAACTGAACTTTGAGAGTCTCAAGCAGCTGAAGCAGCTCTCAAATCAGCACAAGAAGCTTTTGATGCAATTAGCTTTACTGGAAATATAGCAGATATCCCAACTGTAGCTGAAGCAGAAGCATCATATAATGTCTTTGAAAAAGCAGCCCAAGAAGCTGATAAAAAAGCAACTGATTCTGAGGCTGAAGCAGCTTCGGCATATTTTTCTTGAGTGAGAGGATTTGATGCAGTTGCAGAAATATTGAGAACGGCAGCAAATACTGCAAAAGAAACAGCTGAAGCAGCAAAGAAAAATCTCGAACTTGCTCAAGTTAAAGCAGCTCTAGATGCAGCTCAAGCAAATCTTACAGTACAAACTTGAGAAGCAAGTACTGCTCTTGATGCTATGCAAACTGCTTCAGCTCAAACATTGGCTACTATGAAACAAGCACAAGAACTTACTTCAGAGCTTCAAAGTGCTCAGAGAGAATTTAAAATGGCAACAGATAGTATTACTCAAACAGCAATGGTAGAATCTCATCCAGAAGATACCACAGCTCTTCAAGTACAAGTAGGAACTATCGAAGAAAAAACAGGAGCATTGAGAACACAAATCACAGCTCTTGAAGCATCTCTTGTAACTCTCAGAGGAGCTACTGCAAGACTTGAAACAGCAGCTACTACAGAACAATCTGAGTTAGAAACAGCTCAAAAAGCGACTCCTGAAGTAGAGGCTCGTGATGAAAGTGCACGTGTGGCCGTAGCAAATGCGCAAAGAGAAACAGCAGAGGCACAACAAGAAGTAGTTCGTGAACAAACAGCAGAAGAAGCACTTGCAGCTCTTGAACTGCTTGAAAAAGAGACAGGAAAAGGGGCTATAAAAGCGATTCAACAAGCACTTATTGATATGGGGGTAGACATCGGAGCATCAGGAGCTGATGGTGATGTTGGACCAAGAACTCGAGCTGGAATCGAAGCTCATCCTCAAGTAGTTCTTGATACTCTTGCAACATATATTGATACAACAGATAATGCTACGAATGTAGAAAGAGTGTCAGCAGAAAGACCAGCAGATGCAGATGCTATTGATGCCGCACTTGCTCAGTTAGACTCTCTCCCTCATATAGAACGAGCAGACTATCTCCTCAGTATGGCTTCGGAGTTTACAAATCCAAGTTTAGGAGGAGATATACGAAATAAAAATGCACAATATATTTCTCTCAAACTTCAAGAACTCGGACTCGAAAATGACCCAATTGCTCGAAGACTTATGGAGCAAATAATGGCTCAAGGAAAAGGTCACTATGAAAATCGTGAAACAGCTCTTGCAGAAGCACTTGTTGACGGATCAGGAAGATTTGCACGAGGACTTGGAAGATTTCCTGAAAACTTTAACGGTTCATATTATAAAGTACAACAAAAACTTCAGTCTGCAGGAGGAAGAGCAGAGCTCGAAGCAGGAATGAAACAAGGTATATCTGGAAATGCAAATCAAGTTCTTGATCAAATATTTGGAGTACACGCAGACTATCTTGCGACTCGTATGCATGTCGTAACCGGACAAGGAGTCGATGGAGACGCTGATATGTCACTCGAACTCGCAGGAGGTATCCAACTTTCAAACGCATATTATGACGAAGCTTCAGGAGCAATATATGCGGTAGTAGCACGAGGAAATGGATGTGAAGGAAATCTCGTAGTGATTCCTGTAGAACCGTTTATTCCACCAGTACCAAAACCAGTTCCGCGAATACCAACCCAAACTCCTCCAGGAGAAGAACCACCAGTAGATACACCTGAAACAGGAATGAAATGTAGACGAGATACGAAGTGTGAAAATTGATATATTTGGGAAAGACAAATTTGTTGGCCAGAAGGAGCATGGAGTATGCAAGCTCAAACGGAAAGTCCATGGGTAAGAACCAATGAAACATGTGGTGGAGGAGGTGATCCAGATCCAGAAGAAGATGATTCAGATACTACGACAGGATGAGGTGGAGCAACACCTACAGAACCACCAGCACCAGAACTACCTACAGAAACACCTGATGATGAAAATACTACAACTACTGAATCAGATGATAATGGTCCACCAGTAAATTAAAAGTAAAAAAAAGAGATATATCAAAAATATATCTCTTCAAGTATATTTAAAAATAATTTGACAAATATGAAAAAAATATTATTAATATGTGTGTTATTCTTTTGAGTATCATGTTGAGAAAAAAACATAAATACTCCGATAGATAATATAAACCAGTCTCCAAGCCAAGAAATTATGGAGACTCTTATACCAGAGGATGAAGTAGCTCCTCCACAAGAATTCTCTACCTCTGTTTCTGAAGGAGAAGCCCCAAGTTTATTTGAATAATCAGTACCTATGAATTCTATTATTTCTTTCTTAAAGTACGCTTTCATACTTTTCTTGTTGCTATCTTGAGTTTCACCCTCACTTGCATATGATCAAGTATTTCCAAGTGTAAAACTCAGATATGGAGAAGCATATTATTTTAATGATACATTTAATAATAAAACGAGTTATCAAACATACCTTCAAAAATTTTCTGTAAGTTTTACAGAAGGATGAGATTATAATGGTGGAGCAAATCCTTCATTTCGCTGGACTTCAGCTATCCAAGATGCTAATTATTATATTGCCCCAAAAACTTCAGTCAAAGTAATAGAGACGAATCCAGATTATTATTTTATAAAATACATACCTGTCAGTCGAAAAGCAGATAATCTTTCTATAGTATATTCACTCAGTTATTGGGAAAAACAAGGATCTACTTGGGTAGATAAAGGAATTCATACAGAGTACCAACCTTATACTATTACATGGTGTGGTGATGGAATACGAGATAATTATATAGATCAATATAATGGAAAAACAGTACAAGAAACGTGTGATCCAAATGATCCTGCAAAAGTAGGATGGGGAACAGGAGTAGGAGGATCATGTAGTGCTACATGTCAACCTATCAATGCTCCAACACCTCTGTGTGATAGCCTTTCTGTGAATCCAACTACGGGAGATGCTCCACTCAACTCAAACTTTAGCTGTTCTGGAACAAATGCTTCAAGCTATCAAGTAAAAGTTACAAAAAGTGGAAATCCTGTTTCTACGTTTAATACTCAATCAGGAAATTATACATTTACAACAGCTGGAACATATCAAGTACAATGTTTCGTAAACGGAAGTATCACTTCACCTGCATGTACGAAAACAGTTACGGTAAACCCAACTCCTCCAGCACCTACATGTGATAGTTTGTCAGTAAATCCTCAATCAGGACTTACTGGTCTTACTTCGTCTTTTAATTGTAATGGAACATCAGTATCTTCTTATAAAGTATTGATTAAGAAAGGTTCAAATACACTTCAAACATTCAATGTAAAATCGGGAAGTTATTCATTTACCAGTAGTGGAACGTATCAAGTACAGTGTTTTGTAGACGGAAGTATTACTTCTCCTGCTTGTGTGAAACCTGTTACTGTGACTGACCCACTTCCGAAAATATATGATCTTGCGCTCACAAAAAAACTTGTAGGGTCAAAAACAGTTTTTAAACAAGGAGATGAAGTAACTTTTGAAATTGCTGTAAAAAATCAGTGAGAAGTAGATGCAACGAATATTCAAGTAGTAGACTATATCCCAAATGGATTTACTCTTAAATGAGCAATATGGGATATAAATTGAAATAAAGCAACACTCGACGTTGGAACGATTCCTGTGTGAACCACGAAAATAAATAGTATAACTCTTATTATTTGACCATCAGTAGTTGCTGGAAAAATACGAAACTATGCAGAAATTTCATCTGATAGTGGTGCTGATTGTGACAGTACTCCAGATAGTACTAATGGAAATCAAACAGGAGAAACAGATGCTACTGGAATGGTAAATGATGCAATCGGAACAGCATGTGAACCAGGAGGTGACGAAGATGATCATGATTATGCAGAGATTACGGTAGAACCTACGGTAGTTTCTATCTATGACCTGGCTCTTCGTAAAACTCTTTCAGCAACAACACCAGGACCATTTAGTTCAGGAAGTACGGTTACCTTTACGATAACAGTATTTAACCAAGGAAATGTTGATGCAAATAATATAGAAATTACAGACTATATCCCTAATGGACTTATGCTCAGTGATACAAACTGGACACAGTCTGGAAGTATAGCAAAACGAACTATTGCGAAAATACTTGCAGGGTGATCACAAGCATTCAATATTACTTTCAAAATCAAAGCAAATCCACCAAGTACTATTATAAATCTTGCAGAAATCTCTAAGGATGATGGAACTGACTGTGATAGTACTCCAGATGCAAATGCTGGAAATGACGGAGCAGTTATAGATAATGCAGTAGGAACAGGATGTGAACCAGGAGGAGATGAAGATGATCACGATCCAGAGACGATTACTACTACTGTCCCAAGTGTATATGACCTTGCACTTCGAAAGACACTTTCAACAATGACTCCAGGACCATTTAGTACTGGAAGTACTGTTACTTTTGATATCACTGTCTTTAACCAAGGAAATGTTGATGCAAATGGAATACAAATTACAGATTATATCCCTGCAGGTTTGACTCTTTCGGATACAAACTGGGTAAAAACAGGAAATATAGCGCAAAGAGTGATACCTACTATTGCAGCAGGTCTTTCCGTAAAAGTTTCTATCACCTTTACTATTGATGCTACAGCAGCAAACTCTATTACCAATCTAGCTGAAATTTCAAGTGATGATGGGAACGATTGTGATAGTACTCCAGATACCAATCCAACGAATGATGGTACGATTACCAATGATGCAATAGGAACTGCATGTGAACCAGGAGGAGATGAAGATGACCATGACCCAGAGACGATTATCCTTACAGGAATCACTCCTATCTATGACCTCGCACTTCGCAAAACTCTTTCTTCTACTACTCCAGGACCATTTAACTCTGGAAGTACGGTAGTATTTAATATCGAAGTATTTAACCAAGGAAATGTTCCTGCAAATAACATCGAAGTGAGTGACTATATCCCTACAGGACTTATTCTCAACGATACAGCATGGACTCAAAGTGGAAGTATTGCAAAAAGAACGATTTCGAGAATCGAAGCAGGTACTTCAGTACCACTTACGATACGATTTACTATTGCAGCAAATCCACCAAGTTCTATTACAAACCTTGCAGAAATATCATCTGATGATGGAAACGATTGTGATAGTACTCCAGATACAAATGCTGGAAATGATGGAACTCCAGTAGATAATGCTATCGGAATAGGGTGTGAATCAGGAGGAGATGAAGATGATCATGATCCAGAAACGATTACAACAGGAACTCCACCACCAGTATCTGCATGTACTAATCTTAGTGCTTCAGCTACTTCAGCACAAAACAGTCTTACTTCTACTCTTACCTGTAGTGGATCAGGAGCTACAAACTACAAAATAGAAGTAAAAAATCCTTCAGGAACGATTGTAGAAACATTTAATACAAATTCATGAAGTATTACTCTTCCTCTTATCGGATGAGTGACGACCAATTATACAGCAAGTTGTTTTGTAAATGGAGAAACTACAACCCCTGATATATGTAAAAAAACTCTTTCTGTAACTCCATCAGGAAGTAGTTCAGGAGGACCAACACCAAGTTGTAATGATATTATTAAAAATAGTGCTGGGAACTATACTTGTTATGGAAATCAGTATACAGATTTATTCGTGATGCAATGTGGAACAAATACAGGTGGAGTTGTTCAATATCTTGGGCCAACCATAAGTATAGATTCTGGAGAACCAGGAGGTCGAAGAATAGCACAATTTAGCTGTGCTGAACCAATCATTCCTCGATGTTTTGGTGCTCTTCCTGGGAAAAGTATTAGTCAAATCACAGACCCTCTTGTCTGGGCAACGAGTGAATCATGTACGATACAAACAAATCCCACTTGTGGAGATGGAGTAGTACACACAGGAGAAGAGTGTGATATGGGAATAAATAATGGACAACCAGGATATGCTTGTTCACTCACTTGTTCACTCCCAGGTGGAGGAGGTTCAAATTGTGGAAATGGAATAAAACAATGATCAGAACAATGTGATTTAGGAAGTTTAAATGGAGATCCAGGATCTGGATGTTCACTTACATGTACAAATGGAAGTTCAAGTGGAAATCCTGGTTGTACTAAGGCAAATGGATGTATCTCTACGACTCCAAATCAAGGAGAGCTTCTCTTTGGTCCAGTAGGTGATGTTATCGTAGGACACAATAAAAATCCAGTTGTAGAATTTAATGTAAAACCATATATTTACAATAATTCTGATTACGATCTTTCTTTTGATAAACTTTGTATTAAGAAAACTCTTGGAGATGCTTCTATAACAGGAACAGAACAATGTATTGATCTCGGAAATGATATGCTCTATGCATATGAACGAATAGAGTTTCCAACTCAACCAACTTTCCTTTCAAACAAAAATGCTATTCCTTCAGGAGTAGCGTATGGAAGTGGAGTTCTCACAACTTCTGTGAAAGATAATAATGGTATCATGCACTATGCATCGTACTTTGCAGCAAAACTCAAAGTTCGAGTGGCAAAACCAGCAGTGACGACCGTAGGAGGAGGAACGAGTTATGTAAAAAATACAGAAACGACAGGAGATCTTCAAAAAGTGACTTCAGGAGTGACAGGCTATGATAATAATAAGAACTTCGTAGGAAGCTCTGTAGGAACTTCAGGAGTTTCGAGTTATTCTCAAACAGTTACGAACTCTGGAGCGATTGGAAAAACAGAAACAGATACTAAATATACACAAACAGTTGCAAATACTATTACAGGATCTACGGCATCTTCTACTACTGTGAATAAATTTAGTACTACAGATAAATACAATGGACTTTCAAATGTATATATCATAAAAGGAAAAAATGTTCGAATTTCAGATATTTCATCTCTTCCAGGAGTCACAGAAGCTACAACTTATATTGTAGAAAGTGGAAATCTCTTTATTGATATAAATATCATTTCTTCGAAAAATATTGCCTTTGTAGTAAAAGGAGGAAATATCACTATTAAGAATACGGTAACACATCTTGATGGTACTTACATCTCTATTCCAGTCGGAACGACAGGAGGAAAAATACTCTCAAGTGCTGAAACAGCGACGCAACTAGTAGTAAATGGTTCACTCTATGGAGATATCACAGACTTAGTTGATGATCGATACTATATCGCAAAATCAAGCTCTGGTCTCCTCTCAGTAGGAACAATAGTAAGTTTTGGATCAAGTATTTTCAATAAACCAGCTCCTCTTGTAGGACAATTTATCGGGGAATATCTCGACTCTACGAAAGTAGCGAAATAAAAAATATTATTACATGAAAAAATCCCACTCGTGATGAGTGGGATTTTTATTACCAAACTCTTGGAATAAATTTGTATCGTACTTTATTTTTGTAAATCATATATTCTGGATCAGCAGAGAGGTGAGCTTCTTCGGTCATAGCTCTCATATAGTAGAGAAAAGCCCAGGTTGCTGTTCCTCACAGGACTGCAAAAAAAGAAAGATTCGGATTTGAAAAAGAAGCAAAAAACATAGGAAAAGCTCCGATAAACCACGCAGTATTTTTACAGATATAGGCTGGATGACGCACATATCTATACGGTCCTTTCATCACGATTCCTCGATTGGTGAGGTTACTTGCTTTGAAACCAAGAGAGACTGATGCCCAAGCATAGATTCCCATAAGTATCAAAATAGCGATATTGAGAAAGAGATGGATATACATATTTCAAAATGTAGGAAAATCAGTAGAATACCAACCCACAAGACTACTCACATGACTATTAAAAGGAGGATAACACAGAAGTGCTACAGCCCACCCGATCAAGGTAGGTTCGACACTTTTAATAGTATTTTTGAGAAATGGAGCTTCAAGTAAGTATCAAAGAGTGAAGAAAAATACATCAAAGAAGAGAATAGCTGTGAATGCAAGCCAGAAAAAATGGCTATTAAAAAATACCAAAAAATCTGTAGAAAGCAGCGAAATATTTCAAAAACTCGAAACGATATTATTGACGAGTTGAAATATATGCTGAGAAAGCCAGACAATCATAAGTGGAAGAAAAAAAAGTTTTACGATCCAAGCTCGAAGTGCTACCTGTTCGTGTTCTGTTGTTGTATTTTTTCCTCGTATAATCTTCCAAATATATCTTAGGACGAGACGAGCCTTACTTGGAGTGTTGTAATACGCATAAAAAGGAATCAAAAATAAGATATACAAAAAAATAATCCAATAAAAGATATGAAGGGTGACTATTTGGAAAGTTATGAAGTTGAGAGAGAGAGTTCCTCCTGCAAAGTTTAAAAAATTTTCACTCTTCGAATAAAATATATAGGCTCATCCTATAAAAAGAAGTGTAGAAAGATAGTTTTTTAAAAAATTTATGAAAAATTTCATACCCAAAAAATAAAATATAATAGAACTATGATAGAAAAAACAAGCTGAAAGTAAATTGAAATTTTTTATATTTGGCTATACTAAGAAAAAGTAATTTTTTAAAAAAGAAGGCTATGAGGATTTTGACAGGAGTAAAACCTACAGGAAATGGGATGCATCTCGGGAATTATCTCGGTATGTATCAGCCATTTGTAGAGCAAGTTCGAGGACAGGAAGGATTCTTATTTTTACCAGATTATCACTCTCTTACCTCGGTG
>JAYTJZ010000055.1:0-4125 GCA_043730605.1 Candidatus Altimarinota bacterium | reverse complement strand
TTCTTTAAAATTTCATTTTTAATTCCTCATTCAATTCAAAATCAAAATGAATTTAAAGTAATATATTTTAAAAAATCTAATCCTCTTAAAATATTTGTTTTTCAACTCGCATTCGCACCGTAAAAAATAGCTGTTTTATTAAGCCAAATAATTTCTCAATCTTTAAGTTTAATAATATTTTTATTTTCTGATAGAGTTTTTAACTTTTTATTTGGTACTTCCATTGAAAATCAAGCTTCATCCTTGAAAGACAAATAATTTTTAACCTTGAAATTTATGAGCATGATATTTAAAATATTGAAATAAGTAAGATTTATATACCTTAACATCAAGAATATAACATATTTTCACATAAAAATCAATATTTTATGTAAAATATTTACATAAAACTATTTTATCACCACTCTCTCAAATCCTGTATTCGCTCTCACCTGTGGTTCATACATGAGATATGCTACTGCTGGTGGATAGAGGAATGTTCCCGCAAAATCTGCAGAGACAAAATACTCATATCGAGCAACTTTGTCCCATACATAACTTGCATGAACCATAACAAGTTCTGGTCGTTTTTCTGCGTGAGACCAAGACCAAGTGTCTTGAGTGGTTGCTTGAGATGTTGCGATTTCATTGGTTTTAAAAGACTGATTGAGAACTTTAAATCCTGCTGGAAGATAATCCTCTATCGTGAGATTGCGTCGTTCTTCTTGTTCAGAAAACGTTGCTTCCAGAACGATTTTGTACTTCGTTGATTTTTTGAAATTTTCTCAGGTATGGAGTACGACTCATCCAGGTTCTGTACAACTATAGGATCCTGTTTCGCTCCAGGTACATTCAGGAGTCAGCTTTGTCTCATCTACGACTTCGTAAATACTTCGTTTGATCTGGATATTATTACTGTAAGATTTCACTTTGAGTGGATCTTGCGGATAACTTCGAATAGTTGCATCTACAAAGAGTGCTCCACCTGATATATTTTGTACTTGAAGTGCCACTTTATTTTCCTGAAGGACTTCTGAGAGTGGAACAGAGATACTATGAACTTTCTTTCCATTTGCTCCGATACTGAGTTCTGATACTTTTCCATTCATAGTAAGTTTCACGGTATTTTGTTTTGTATTTCCGTATATCTCGATATAGCGAGCAAAAGCAAGAAATGACATATTTTTTGCTTTGGTACTAAACCAATAACTCTGCCAATCTCGCGCTGCGAGTGACTGTATTTTTTGTGCTATCGATGCTTCATCCGATTTGAGCGTAAGAAGTATTTGTATCTGAAGTGCTCTATCTGAAAGGATATCATCGTACCAGTAACTTTGCGTATCTGAAATCATTTTTGCATCTATAAGCGCAAGAAATTCTGTAATCTTCGCTTTATATTTTACCGCATCTGCGAGAGAAAGAGCCTGTGTAAGTAGTAAGAGTTCATGACGATTGAGCGCTGCTATATCATTTCCTTGTGTGAGGTCTGTGATTTTGAGAATTGACGATGTATCTTTTCCGTGTAAACGTGCCAGTGAAGAAAGGATTTCGAGTTTTTCACTTCCTGTTGCTGTAGGATAGGTTTTTTCGAGATAGGTTTTTAATGATGTGATCACTTTTGTATCTACTGTTTTTCCTGCTGCTTGTATCTCTAAAAGTACTCGTAAGCCGTAGGCTGTGATACTCGTATTTCCTTCACTATCTCCTTGCCAATACTTCATGGCTCCACTAGGAAGTTGCATCTTATAGATTTCAGAAAGTCCATAATCCAGATTTTTTTGTATCTCGGCCTGTGATACTCCGACATCTCCAAGAAGCGTAGAAAACTTGAGGAGTATAGCATTTGGAAGGGTACTTGAAAGAAGCTGTTCTCCACAACCATAAGGATATACTGCAAGACTTTTTACGATATCTTCTATCCCTGCAAGTGGAGTATTTGAAACCGAAAATTCATAGAAAGATTTTTCTATATTCGTATTTTCTGGAAGAGTCAGTGTCATATCTTTTGACTGTCCAGTCGTAAATACTTGAGAATTTTGAACGTTTTGTATCAAAGTAGGGATATACTTCACTGCGATATTTCCTGAAATCTTATCTGAGTGGTCAACACTATCTCCCAGTACAGAAATAGTATAAGGCAAAGTACAATCTTTACTGAGTATCGGACAGTTTTTCGTCTGCTGTACTTTCCACGTTACAAACTCACTTCCTCCTGCAGGAATCATAGATTTCTTTTCTGAAGGGTCGAGAAGTTTCGCACCATCTATCGTCAGAGTTGAGCTAAACCCTATTTCCTTATCCGTCATGTTAAAAATATTTGCTCCTAGAACGACTTCATCAGCTTCTCGTAAAATAAGTGGGGTTCGATCCTCTACAATAACATCTTTTCGTACTTCAAGAGAAGTTTCACTGTACCCAAAGAAATTATCTTTTGAGTGTGAAAGAGCCATGATACGGAAATTGGTAAGATTATCTGGCAGTGTGAATTTTACCTGTGCTTTTCCTGAAGCAGAAGTGATAATACTTGCATTATAATAGGCAGTATTTTTGAAAATATTTCGACTTGAAACAGCACTATCTCCTCCTTTGAAGTTTCCAAATCCACTTCCTCCGACAATTCCTTGTCGAGAGAAATAATAGTTTTTGAGCATCGCGATATTACCGATACTTGTTTGTATCTGAAATGGGAGTTTTTTGTAAAATTTTTCCAGGAGGTTCGTATCGATATTTCCCATAAGGCTGATAAGACTTTCATCTACTACCATCACCGTTACTTCTGAAGCACGTTTTGTATCGATATCAAGGGTTACTTCTTCTCGAGGTTCATAGACAGTTTTATTGGTTTTGAGTGCAATATCTGTTTTTTTCTCGGTTTTATCTACCACTATTTCTGTATATCCTACTTTGTATTCTGGGATATTTTTTCCATCTGTATCTACAGCTAGGATTCAGATATAGGCATTTGGGATAAAGGTATCGTCTACTACAAATTCCTTAAAAAAAGTATTTCCTGGAACATAGATATACTCATGTTTGATAACTCCTTGTTTTTCTATCGTCCACAATATTTTTCAATTGCTAAAAGGAAGTCTCACGAGTACTCGCGCTGTTTCCCCAGGTTTATAGCTTATTTTTTCTGAAAGTACGGTGATTTTATTATCACTTTCTATAGGATTACTTGCTTCTTCGTCCCCATATGCGATGAGAGTAAAATATTTTTTCGTGGTTGGATCAAGCTCTACTTCCCCATCTATCGTTTCAAGTTTTTGTTTTTTCCCAAACTCTATGACATACTCACCTGTTTTTTGAAGTGGATAATTAAGCGTCAAAACTCCATCTCGCGTCAAAGAAAAATTCGTATCATTGACCTGCAAAACTTTTTCTACCGTTTCATGAAAGCGAGTAATAGGTCTTTGGTATCCTCGAACATCGCTGACATAGTTTGTGGTATAATCTTTCTTCTTAATAATAAAAAGAAAATCATCAAAATAGTCTTTCGTAAATACTCCATTATCGAGTCGTCCTGTGATTTTTACGTTTTTTCCTTGCTCATAAAATCTCTTTTCTGCTTCAAATACGATTCCACTTTGTGGGTTCCATGTTTTATAGGATACAGGAAGACGCGCAATAATCGCATTACTTCAAGAAATACTTTCTCATGTTGTATCTTTTACTGTGACTTCTACGATATATTTGTAGTCATCATAGCTCGAAACAAAACTTACTGGGATGTTAAAATTTGCTCGTCCATCAGCATCAAGCGTACCTGATCCTTCACTATAAAACTCTTTTTCTCGTTCCCAATAACATCCGTAATAACAGTTATCCCAATATGACATATCATAATAATATTGTCGGTATACTTTGTAGTCAAAACCTGCATTTTTCACAGGACTTCCAGAATAATATTTTGAAGATACTGATGCTTGGATGCTAAAGTCTGCCTTGTAATTTATTTGTTCATAGCTCCATGCATATTCATCACTGATAATTTTTTCTTGAGTAATATTTTGTAACAGTTCTCCATTGAGCCCCTGCGTTTGAAGCATGACCTCATTTTTAAATTTTGGATTTTTAAATACTTCTACTGAAAAAGAAGTTCCTCCTATTTGCCTTTCCCCGAGCATCAAAGAAACAAAATAATTT
>JAYTJZ010000054.1:0-12642 GCA_043730605.1 Candidatus Altimarinota bacterium | reverse complement strand
ACCATATAGGGACTCATATATCCCTGTTCAAACTGCATCCCTTCAGTGATTTCTACTTCGAGTTCAAAGGTTTGACCATCTTCCACTGAAATCACTCCATCATTTCCGACTCGCTGCATCGCTTCTGCGATTATTTCTCCAACCTCACTGTCTTGCGCTGAGATAGTCGCAACTTGAGATATTTCTGCCTTACTTGAGATAGTAATAGCATTTTTTTCGAGTTCTTCTGCGATGAGTTTTCCTGCGTGTTTCATCCCGTTTTTGAGTTCTACGGCATTGACTCCTGATTTGATATTGAGAAGTCCTTCTTTTGCAAGGGCATAGGTGAGAAGGGTCGCTGTCGTCGTTCCATCACCTGCAAGTTTATTCGTTCGTTCTGCAGCTTCTTTTACCAGCTCAGCTCCCATATTTTCAAACCTATCTTCCAGTTCGATTTCACGAGCAATCGTCGCTCCGTCATTAGTGATCTGAGGAGCTCCATAGCCTTTATCAAAAATAACATTTCTCCCTTTTGGCCCCATCGTCACCGTCACTGTTTTTGCGACTTGTTCGATTCCAGAAAACATCGCATCGCGTGCATCACTACTATATTTTATGTGTTTTGGCATGATATTTTTAATTTACTTTTGCTAAAATATATTCGATAGAAACGACTTTAAACTCTTGTCCGTCTACTTTTACTTCATCTCCAGAGTATTGCCCAGCAAGGACTTTATCTCCAAGAGAAAGACCTGACATATCAATATTTCATTTTCCAGGACCTATCGCAATAACTTCATAGAGAAATGGTCGCTCTTTCGTGGTACTTTCTGGGATATAAATACCCGAACTACTCACGTTTTGCACTTCTACAGCTTTCAAGACAACTCGATCAAATAGAGGTTGTATTTGCATATACTTTTACTCTTTAGAAAAATAAATATACTTCAGACAAAAGTATAGTAAAATCTTCGAGAACTCAAACATATTTTATGCAAATACCTTACAATTTTCAGAGACTCAATAACTACGCGCAGTGGTATTATTTTCGCTATTATCCAAGTAATGCTCGACTTCTCAAGAAACTGGAAGAAAAAGGAAGCAAGCAAGATGCTCAGAGAATATTTCAGGATATGCAGCATCTGTTTCAAGAAGATACGATACTCGAAGCTACGATAGAAAACTATATTTTTCGGCATAAAAACTTTCGCTATATCGAACAGAAAATGCGAGAAAAACTCTTTCCGACTGAAAAAGTAAAATGCTATCTTCAAAAATATAAAGATGAAGACAGTAGTATTCTCTGAGAAGATTTTTTGAAGCGAAAAATAGAAAATCTTCTGCAAAAAGGGAAGAGTCGTCAATATATTTTCGGAAAACTTGGAGAAACTTCACCAGATAAAAAACTGCTTACAGATATTTTTGAGACGCATCTCCAAGATGGAGAATTTGAAGCTTTACAAAAAGAATATGAAAAAATTCTCTTAACTCTCTCCCAAGCTCTCCCTTGAGAAGGGAAAGGAGTAATTTCTAAAGAAATGAAACAAAAAATCATCTCAAAGCTCTGTTTAAAATGATTTTCCTATGAAGATATCAAGAAAGTTATGAAAGGAGAAGATTAAGAAAGCTGTTTCTGAAACTGTTCTATAAAAGGAATCACTGTGTGCCTGAAGGCTTTTCCAGCGAATACTCCATAATGTCCTGCTCCTGGAACACAGATATAGTTGGTATCTGAAACCTTTTGTCCTGTGATATGCAAGGCTGCTTGTGTCTCTCCTATTCCACAGATATCATCTTTTTCCCCCTCTATAATACACAAAGGAGTCGAAAGAGTTTTGAGGTCAAAAAGTTCATCTTGGTATCGTATCTTTCCTGTTGCCCACTCTCTTTGTTGAAAGACCCGAGTCACTGTTTCACGAAAAAAATCATAGGGAATATCCATCACTGCAAAATACTCGTGATAAAACTGCAACATCTTTTCTTGCTCGAGTTCTAAAGGAGCAGCAGAAAATGCAAGAGACTGATATTTTCGAGAGTGATCGCGAAAATTTGCAGAGATGAAGTTTGAAATCTGGTAGGTTCCAGGATACACTTGGATTCCTGATTTTGGAGAAGTGAGTTGTGCGGAACGCAAAGTTGCAGGAGACATAGCCTCTCCCACTTCTCCTACTTTTGTAGGATTCACCGAAGTATCTATCGGAGAAGCCATGAGAGTAACACTTCTCGGTTTCGTGCTTGTCTGCGATTCTGCTATCGCGAGAGAGCTCAGCGTGATAGGTCCTGGCTGACATACGGCAAGCACATCAAATACTTCTCCCGAACCAAGCTCAGATGTAATCGTCTCATATGATGCTATGATATCTCCCGTATAGTCATCCATACTGGTCGATACACCTTTTTTCATCTCGAGAGGAGCTTTCCAGTCTGTCAGATAGACTACATATCCTTCGTCAATAAGAGCCTGTATGGTTTTTCTCAACAAAGTAGGGAAGTGACCACTGATAGGAGCGATAAGATACATATTTTCAGCATTTTGTTTTTCTACATCTTCTGGAGAAAATCTTAAAATATTCATCCGTTCTCCCTCAAATATATTTTCTTCTTTTGCTTGCTCTATCTTATATTCTGGTCTTTCAAAAGTAAAAGTAAAGGCAAGATTGGTTCGGATGTAGTTTTCTAATCGTTGTTGTTCTGGAAATATATAGCCATTTTTTGTTTTAAAAAGTTGGAGTTGTTCTAAAGAGGTTTCAAGAACTGCTTTTCGTAATTTTTGAGAAGCCATAAAACTATGATACTGTTCTTGTGTCGTAGTATAGGAAAGAGGACTTTGATGTTGTGTTTGCATTTCTTTATAAATACTCCCCAGTTCTCCGTACAAAGAAAGACTTGATTGCCAAGAAGTAGTAAAACTATGAACCATTTGGGCATAAAAATCCAAAACAGAAGCAAAAGGATTATGAGCCCCAATGGTATCTTCCGAAGCAAGCGTATCAAGAGCCATATTTTCACCGTTTAGAAAATAAACTCTCTCATTATACATTTCTCATAGGATATGCAAATACTTGGAACTTTTTCAAAAGTATGCTAGCATAGCAATGCGTACGATACATCATAAAGAGTATTCGGGAATGCAAAAACGAGGAAGAGCAATGACTACTCGGATATTTTCTGTAAAAGGAACTCAAAATCCTGACGAAGATGATTTCTTTCGTCAGCCTCAAAAGGGGGAAGAAATCCTTGTGTCTTTTCTGGGAACGAAATATTCCCAAGAAGAACTCATAGGAAGACTTCAGATTTGGTTTCCAAGTGCAGAAATCACGGCACTCTAAACCAGTGTTATGAAATAGAAAGCCACGGGAAACCGTGGCTTTTGCTATTTTAATAATCATCTGGATGAGGAATATATATATCCATTTTTTCTATAAACCCTTCTGGAACTTTATTTTTTGCATTTTCATTTGGAATAAATTGAAAATGTTCTCTTTCAACACACATATTATCATCTTTGAAATGATATCAGGTTTGTAAAAAAATAACTCAACTTACATGTTTATATTCCGTCTGTAAAAAAAATTCATGAGAAATAAAAGTTCCATTATGTTTTTCTAAATCTTTAAGACGCTGATATGATTTATTTCAATTTTTATCGTACTGAGTAAGTCAGAATCCATATAATGGTCATAACATTCACTTATCTGTTGAAAAAGCATCAATACTATCACCATTTATAGCAATAATAAAAATATCTTCTTCCTTAACTCAATTTTTAAGATACGTGTTATTCCATTTTTTAGATTTTTCAGTAAATGACTGAGTTAATCTTATGTAACGTGGATTCGATATTTCATCTAATTTATAATTCTCATTTCATAATCTTTCGATAGTTTCATTTCTTTTAGGCATTACACATTCAATCCAAATATTTTTATTTTCGTATTTTAAAAGAAAATCTGGAGTTCATTTTTCTTTTTTATTTTGAGGAATAAATCATTTTTCTAGAAAAAAACCACATATAAATAATTCCCATAGCCTTCCATTAAATTCTCATTTTAAAGGAAATACTTTTTTAAAACATTTATCTAAATAACTAAAACATCTATTGTAAGCTAAATTTATTGTTTCTTTTCTTTTAAACCATCTATTACAGCATCCATACTCAATAAATTCAACATTATATTTTTGATATTTTCATTCTAGATTTTCTATGTAATTTTTATAATCTTGTACTTTTTTCGTTGAAAATAAATCCTCTTCTTTAAAAAAATCAAATAAATCATGCATTCTACAAACTTTTACTTTCTATTTCTCATCGTACAAGTTCTTCAAATTCTTTGAGACTCATCACGATTTGCTCTTGTGTCTTATAGTTTCGTACTGCGACTGTTCCTGCTTTCATCTCTTCTTCTCCGACTACAAGGATATAGTTTACGTGCATTTTCTCTGCATTTCGTACTTTTTTATTGAGTGAATCAGAGAGAGCATCTACTGAAACTCGAAGTCCTGCCGTTTCGAGTGATTTTTTTATATCATAGCCGTAGTCTGCAAAATTTTCTGCAACAGGGATGATTCGTACTTGTTCTGGAGCAAGCCACAGAGGAAATGTTCCTGCAAAGTGTTCAATCATGATTCCCATAAATCGCTCCAAACTTCCTGAAATCGCTCGATGAATGACTACTGGTTGTTCTTGTTCTCCTAGTTCATTCGTAAACGAAAGCCCAAATCTATTTGGTTGATTAAAATCACACTGTATCGTCGCAAGTTGCCACTCTCGACCTATAGCATCTTTGAACATAAAATCAAGCTTTGGTCCATAAAATGCTGCTTCTCCTGGCATTGCTTTGTAGTTGAGTCCTTGAGCTTTTGCTGCTTCTTCGAGGGATTTTTCTGCGATTTCCCATACATCGTTTCCTCCGATATATTTTTCTGGAGTTTTTGGATCTCGGATAGAGAGTGATACCCAATATCCTTCAAGAAGTCCAAAAGTTTTATAAAATTCTTTCACAATTTCTACAATCGTTCCTACTTCTTCTTGGATTTGAGAAACTCGACAAAAGAGGTGTCCATCATCTTGAGTAATAGATCGTACTCGAGTGAGTCATGAGAGTTGTCCAGTTTTTTCATCACGATATACTGTTGCAGGCTCAAAATACCGTATTGGCATATCTCGGTATGAGAATTGATTATCAGCAAACAGTTGCATATGATGCGGACAATTCATCGGTTTCAAGAAAAAATTTTCTTTCGAAGTTCCTCCATAAACACTAAACATATCTTCAAGATATTTTCCAGCATGTCCTGAAGTTTGATAGAGTTCTTCTTTCGCAAGATGTGGAGTCCAAACTCGGTGATATCCTCGGTGTTGATGCAGTGACCAGAGATAGTCTTCAATAGATTTTCGGATAATCATCCCTCGTGGCTGCATAAGAGGAAGCCCAGAACCTACCATATCTGAAACCGTGAAAAGTTTAAGGTTTTTTCCAAGAACTCTATGATCTCGTTTTCGAGCTTCTTCGAGCATATGCAGATGTGCATCAAGCATTTCTTTATTTTCAAATGCATAGGCATAGATACGAGTGAGTTGCTGATTTTTTGCATCTCCAAGCCAGTATGCTCCAGCAACACGAGCCAGTGCAAAACTATTTGTATCGAGCTCTCTCGTACTGCTGACATGAGGCCCTGTACACATATCGATAAACTTGAGGTTTTTTACTTGATCTCCGTCCATTTCAGAAAAATGAAAATAACCTTTTTCTTCCAAAAATTTCTGGATTCTTTCATTTTTTTCTGAGTTTTTTCCTTTTGCGATATTGAGATAAAACGAGATTTTTCCTGTGATTTTTTCTGTATTTTTAAATTCTCCAGATTCGAGTCTTCCTACGATTTCATGTTTAAAATCTTCTCCCATTTGCGCAAGTATTTCTCGAGCCTCTGAATAACTCACTTCAAACATCACAAAATCTTGGTTTTGTGAGATGATTTTCTTCATAGATTTTTCTATGATTTTAAAATCTTTTTCTGAAAATTCTTGACCATTAAAGTCAAAATCATAGTAAAATCCATCTTCTGTAAATGGTCCAGTTGCACACTTTACATTTTCAAAATTTTCTTGGATAGCTTGTGCCATCACATGCGCAAGTCAGTGTCGCTTCATATTAAGTTGTTCGTTCATAGGAGAAAAGGTTAATTAACCCTAACTTGAATTCTTTCCCTTAAGTCTAAGGGAAAGAGGCAGCAATTTTAACGATGCCTTCCTCCTTTAGACCTAAAGGAGGAAATTCAAAGGTGGATTAGAAAAATAAAAAATCCCTCGTTTGCAGAGAGATTTTTGTAAAAGATATTTTTTGAAAATACACGACAAAAACTCTCTAAAAGAGGGAAGTGGTTGTTGTGGTTTCAAGTTGTGCTAGCATAGGCTTCTTTGAGACAATTAACAGGGATATCATATCTCCAGCAAAAGGAAAGTCAAAATTTTTAGACACAATCGAGATTTTCTGTTACACTTACAGGTATGAACTCATCTCAAAACACATCTTTCGTCTATAAGACTCGTGAAGAAAATATTCTACGAGAAAATCTCGTTGCTTCAGGACTTATTTCTCAGAATCAACTCGGAGATATCAAAAAACTCTATCATGAGTATGTTCCGTATCATAATTTTCTTCATGCTCTCAAGGTTGCAGAGTGTGTTTTAAAACTTCCAACACAACTTTATACTATCATAGAGATACAAAGCCTCTTTATCGCAGCGCTTTTTCATGATGCAGGGCATAGTGGAACAGCAGAAACACTCGATGAGTTTCGCTCTCTTGATATGGCATTTCAGGGAATAATAGATTTTGAAAAAAAATATGATTATATCGGAATAGATTATACGATTGTTCGAAAGGCTATTATCGGAACGGTATTCAAAAATCGTGCAAAAAATACTGATCCCTATGCGATACTATTAGCTGATATAGATGTGGCGAGTCTCGGTCTGAGTTTTCCTGCCTTTCTCTATTATTGTGATTTTCCTATTTGTATCGAGTTTGGAAAAGATATAGAGTCTTGGCTCAAAGATGTGAACTATTTTAAATTTCTTATGTCAGTTGAGAAGCATATTTTTCGAACTGAGATTATAAGGAATATTTTTCCAGAAACTCTGTGAAATATCAAAAAATATACTTCTGTTTCATCGACAAAAATCGAACAGCTCTTTTATACTTGGGCAAAAAGTGATATAACTTTTTGAGAATTTGAAAAAATATTTTTGAAAGAATTTGAAAATACTTCCATTTTATTATAAAAAATAGGATTTTTCTTGCAAAAGAAGTCTCTCTATGATAGTATTTCTGTATATATATTTTTATTTTACACTTTATGCTTGCTGAAATACTTAAAGAAGCTCACAAAAGATGAGCTTCTGACATCCTCGTTTCTCCTCTCAACTATCCTGCACTCAAAATAAGTGGAGAAATAGTGTATCTGGAAGAATATGGAATACTTGACCAAGCAGAGCTTGAGAAAGAAATATTTGCTATCACTCCTGAAGCTCATAGAGAACGATTTCGAACTAACTTCGAATTAGATTTTTCGGTACAACTTGAAGGGTATGGTCGTTTCCGAGTAAATGGATTTAAACAAAAAAATGGTTTTGGACTTGTATTTCGAATCATTTCTACAAAAGTACCTGTTTTTGAAGAACTTCAAATCCCTCAAGTTATAAAAAGCTTCTCTCATAGAAAAAGTGGTTTAGTGCTTATCACTGGAGGAGTAGGGTCTGGAAAATCAACCACTCTTGCGTCTCTTATCAATGAAATCAATGAAAACTATCATAAACATATCATCACGATAGAAGATCCGATAGAGTTTGTACACGAAAGTAAAAAATCGCTCATCGAACAACGAGAACTCGGAAACTCTACACTGAGTTTTGAAAATGGTCTCAAGTATGCTCTTCGTCAAGCAAGTGATGTTATCATGGTAGGGGAGATGCGGGATCTCGAAACATTTAGACTTGCTCTTCGTGCTGCTGAAACTGGAAATCTCGTATTTGCTACCTTACATACTTCAGGAGCAGCTCGAACAGTATCTCGTATCATCGATATGTTTCCTGGAGAAGAAAAAGGCTATATCAGAGCGCAACTTGCAGAGTCACTTCTGGGAGTCGTATGGCAAGATCTCATCAAAAAAGAAGATGGAACTCGAGTCGTAGCAACAGAAGTTATGGTAAAAAACAAAGCCATCGAAAATATGATCCGAGAAGATCATGTACATCAGATAAACGGAGCTATCGAAACAGGGAAAGAACATGGGATGATTCCTATGAAAAAATACCTCGAGTATTTACTGAAAAAATGAGATATCAACCAAGAAATATTTGATACTCAAATCAGAAAATATGGAATAGATCAATAAAATAATATACAGAGTAAAATAATCAGTCCAGAAATGCTGGACTGATTATTTTTTGTAAAAAAAGCAAAAGCGCGTAAGATAGAGAGGATTTTTAAACTATTTTCTATGAAATATATCTTTTTTGTCTTCTGTATTTTTAGTATTTTTTCGCTGCAAGTCTCTGCCTGAGAAGTTCCTCCTCCTGAAAAACCTATCGTCATTCCTCGTGCCAGTTGGGGAGCAAATGAGCTCTACACTTCCCGTGAGTCAACGTATTGGCAAGCGATTCTCAAATCTTGGGAAGATTATGTAGCTCCGTATGTAGATCCTGAAGTGAAAAAAAAGAGAGAAGAGGATACAAAAAAAGCGCTCGACTATATAAACGAAAACTTTGCAAAAGAAAATACAGCAGTAGAAACTCTCAAGTATGATTCAGTAGAAGGTTTTCAACTTGCTTGGCCACTCAAATATGCTGATACCGTGAATGCTATAGTGATCCATCATACCACCTGAGAATATGAATCAAGCCTTGAAGCAATTCAAAGCATTTATAAATATCATAGTCTCTCTCGAGCCTGGGGAGATATCGGATATAACTATATTATCTGATATGATGGAGAGATTTATGAAGGACGAAAAGGAGGAGATTATGTCAGTGGAGCACACTCTGTTTGGAATAATCTCTCAACAGTAGGAATTTCTGTTATTGGAGATTATGAAGAAAAACAGCTCAATGAAGCACAATATACGAGCTTAAAAAAGCTGGTTACCTATCTTACTTGGAGATACGGGATAGATATCTCGAAAGACTATTATTATCATACAGCCTGTGCAGGAGCTGCTTGTAAAACCTTTCCTCTCGAAACCTACAAGAAAACTCGGCTCGTAGGGCATCAAGATACTGGGCACACCAGCTGTCCTGGAGATATGCTCGCAGCACAAATCGAGCTTATGCGACCAGATATAGTAGCGTATAGTGCTGGTTTTCAGCCTATCAGAAGGGGAGAAACATCTTCTCAAACACGAGAAGATTACACGGGAGAAAATACGTCAAAACTTCAACGAATCCTCACTATACTCACAAAATTTTCACAAGAAGAAAAACAAAAAATATCTACTCGTATCGAAACACTTCTTCTACAAGAAGATATTTCTGAAGAAATGAAAAAACAACTCCAGATTTTTAGAATTGCTATAAAATTGAGTTTGGGAAGTTAGATAACTTATATATAACTTTCTTAAAAGCTCAAAAATAATTACTTAACATAATATTATTTAATTTCTTCTTTATGAAAGATTATATCATTATATTTACAGTAATTTTTTAGATTTTTTCTTTCGTGCAAATTTTAAAGTGAAAATATATATTCATATAATTTATTAAAAGTTTATAAAAATATTTTTATAAATAAATAAAAATATTGCTACAAAATTATAATATAAAAAAGAAACAGACAAAAGAAGGATAAAATCCTAAAAATAGCTAAAACTCAAGGTATCAAACTTCATTGATTTTATCCATACCTCACTTAACATAAGTTATATTATGTTAAGTAATTAATATTTGCAGAATCTTCACAGAGCTTCCCTTGTGTTCTGAAATTTAACACTATAATTTTTATGTTCAAAATATTTTCACCATCTATAAATAAAAATTCATGAAAAAAATAGTTTTTATATGTTTTCTCGTACTTTGTATTCCAAATATCACTTCTGCGAATACTTTTCAAAAAATTACGGTAGATGGAATCACGTTTCAAAATATCATTTACGACATAAATTCTACTGAATATAAAATCCATGTTGCCACTTCAGATACGGTTACTAATATAGATGCCCTCGCAAAAGAAAATAATGCGATAACAGGAATCAATGGAATATTCTTTTGTCCTTCTGATTATACTGAATGTAAAGGAAAAAGTTTCACTATCAATGAACGATTTGTAGAGTGAGTAGACTTAAGTTTTTATGAAGATACAGGAGATAGGTGAGTTTTTGCTTGGGATGAAGCCTGAGTTCCTTTTTTGCACCAAACAGGGAAAATAAACCCTGAAAAAAGAGAAGATATCTATGAAGGTATGTGAAACTTTCCTATCCTCTATGCAAATGGTGTAAGCCAAGTAGAATACTATCATGATGTTGGTCTCTACGATGCAAAAATGTCTACTCCTATGAAACGACACTTTATCTGTGCCAATAAAGAAAAAACTCAAATATTTTTTGGAAGCACTTCTGCAACAAGTCTCGATAACCTCGCTCCTGCGCTCTATAAACTTGGATGCTGGGATGGTATAAATCTTGATGCAGGGAACTCAACTCAGTATCTCTATAATGGTCGTAGACTCGAATATTCTGGAAGAAATGTTCTTGATGGTTTCGTCATCGAACGAGTAGGATTGGATGTTGCTGAGGCAAATGCTCTCATCGAAAAAGTAGTATCTCAGATATCACGACAGTATCAAAAGTACCCTCAAGAAACGGCTCTCAAGCAGTTTGATGCTGTTCTTGATATGATTCCAAAAATACGAACAAAAATCTATGAAGAAAACTCTATCGATACCTATGACGAAACAGGCAAAGAAATATGATATATCATAGATATCACTTCCCTTCCTCTCCTTCGAAGAGTGTATTTGCTCAATGGACTCGAGAGAAAACTCCAAGTATTGCGAGATACTCGTGCAAAATAATAAAAAATCCAGCAAAAAGCTGGATTTTTTTAATAATTTTGTACTTCTTTTTTGAACTGAGCTGCTTTTTCTAAATAACTTTTCCAAAGTGAGAAACTTGGTGCAGCACAAGAAAGCAAAGCAATACGTCCTGGAAGGGTCGTTTTATAAGCAAAATCAACTCCCGTTTTCATAGAACGTGTTTTGATAACTTGCAGGAGTTTTCCCTCTATTTCTATTTCAAAAGCTACTTCATAGTCTCGCATCTCAAGTTCTGGAAATATTTTTTGTGAAGTATCTGGAAATGCAATTATGTTTCTTATGGTCGAAGAGAGTATTTTCTTCCGTAATGCTCCAAACTGAAATCCACTATCTTGTCCTCACAAGAAAAGAGTTTCGAGTTTTTCATCAAAAGTTTCTATCGCTGCTATCGTACTTTCTGGAGTGGTGGCTATCGCGTCATTGATAAATCGTATTCCTTCGAAGGTTCAGATATCTTCGATACGATTTGGAAGTCCTTGAAATGTAGGAAGAACTTTTTCTATGACTTCTTTGAGTTTTTGAAAATCCTGTATGATCTGATCCAGAACTGTCAAAACTCCTGTGATGTTTTTTCGATTATGTTCTCCTAAAAGAGCGATATGATGGGATGAAATGAGCTTTTTCCCTTCATACAAAATATCTTCTCCTTGTGTCGTATATTTTCCTTTTGAAGAAAAATATATTTTAGATCCTTTGATACGAGCGATATCAGCATCCATAGAAAAATCCCCGTGAATCACTTTATATTCTGCAGAGAGAAGGATATTGAGTTTTGCTTCTTTGTAGATATTCCAAGAATCAAAGTGCCAATCGAGATGACACGGATAGATATTATTGAAAAGCCCTATATAAAGTTTTGGGGCAAAATCTTGAAGCATATAACTCGACATTTCATATACCACATAATCATATGGTTCACCGAATAAATCTATTTCATCCAAAACAGGAGTTCCTATATTTCCAACAAGTCTTACTCTATATCCTGCTTGTAGGAGACACTCATACAAGAGAGTTGAAGTAGTAGACTTCCCTTTCGTTCCAGTGATTCCTATCACTTTCCCTGTATAGTTTTCAAAAAATATATGTGCCTGAGAAATAAATGTATCTCGAAAAGGACGAAGTTTTTCGTGAAAAGGTGAAATACCTGGAGTTTTGAAAATAATATCAAAATCTCCAAGAGTATCAAGGTATCACAGTCAACTCAGAGCCTTTCCTGTAAATCCCTCTGGTATACAAATAGTTTTTGCATCTAAAATCGTGATATCCTCTATTCCCTGTTTTTGCAAAAAACGAAGCGTACTTTGTCCTTCTTTCCCAAAACCAAGGATGGCTATTTTTTTATTATGTAATTCTGAGATTTTCATAGTATTTTATATATGAGATAATGCTCGCTCTACTTGAGTTACAAATATTTCTCTTCCGAGAGGTCGAAATTTTTCATCAGGAATTTGGTCTAATTCTCTGGAATGATTCAAAGTAGGGTCTTCCCCAGTTAACTGTTAAATTTTATGAGTAATTGTTGTATAATTAAGTTTAGATTTCATCATTTTATTCTTACATTATACCGAAACTCGGA
>JAYTJZ010000053.1:0-4207 GCA_043730605.1 Candidatus Altimarinota bacterium | reverse complement strand
CTGAGCATTGTCAAATCGTGCTCATTTTCTATATCTGTTTTTTGCTTTCATACTGCCAGTATAACGAGATTAAAGTTTCGTCAACTGGGGAAGACCCCAAAGTAATAAGCTGTACATTTTCTTGTATATTTTTTACCTCATCTGCAAGAAGAACGAGGACAAAATACGTTGACTGCCAGTCAATATATTTCTGCTCCCTTTCATTCCAAAAACTTCGAACTGCTTGTTTTTGTCCATCGAGAAAACGATCCTGAGAAAAAGTTATACCGAGCTCTTCTTCTACTTCTCGAGTCACGGTATCTCAATATTTTTCACCATTTTTCATCTTTCATCAAATAAACGAAAGCATATTGGTAACGTGATTGTCTTCAAAATATAACTTCCCGTTTTCATCGACTACTATAGCTTGTTCTGAATAATTCATAACGTGAAAAAATTATTTTTTTGTAGGATGTTTTTTCTTTTTCTTCTGTTTTTGTATTTCTTCTTGTACTTCTTGTTCTTCCTCTTCGATATTATGTTCTATTATTTCTTCTATTTTTTGGAGTGACTTTTTCTGAGATTTCACATATTGTATATAGATACCTATTATTGTTCCTAATACGATAATAAGAATAAACATAATTTCTGATGTCATCTTTTTGATAAGTTCTTCGTTTTTTCCTGCGATATATCAAACGGTGAGTAAAAGACTGTTTGCAATAGAAGAAGCAAGCAAGGTATACAGAGCAAATGTAGTAAAGTTCATCTTAAAAATTCCTGGAGGAAAACTTATAAGTGATCGTATTCCTGGAAGAAATCTTCCTACAAAAGTAGATATTTCCCCATGTTTCAAGAAAAATTCTTCTGATTTTTTATAGTATTCTATTTTGAGAAATACATATTTTCCATATTTTTCTATGATTTTTTTTATCACAGGAGCTCAAAGATAATATCCTAAAACATAGTTTAGACTTGAACCCAGAAGTGATCACACAGTTGCAGCAAGCAAAACTATAAAAAAATTCATCTCCCCAAGAAATACGAGATGTCCAGCTGGTATGAGGATAAGTTCACTCGGAAAAGGCAAAAAACTTGCCTCTATCGTCATCATGATACAAATCCCGATGTATCACAGCCCCTGAGTAAATGCAAGTACAAGATCAATGATATGATGCATAAAGTATGATATGAAAAAATATACTGTAGTATAATAGAAAAAATCTCAGAAAATACAAAAAAATCTTGCATTCTTTACTTTATTGACTTTAATATAATTAAATTTATAAATATTTATAAAAAATATGGGCTCTTCTTCAGATGTACATTCTCAGCGACCAGAGTATCAGAGAGAAAATATAGATATTGCCTTACAAGCTATACTGAATCTTTTAAAAGAAATTGATATTGATGATTATGAATATGATCCTAATAATATTAAATATGCTTACATAAAAGAAGCTGGTTTATATCACAGAGAGAGTGATATAACAGAGATTAATATACATTATTGATTTGATACTGTAACTCATATACATGAACTTCTTCATGCTTTTTCAAGTAAAAATAGACACTGATGAAAAAGTGATAATTGATTTTCCTATAAATTTCAAGAGGATAATAAAACTATATCATGACTCTCGTGATTTAATGAAGGATTTACTGATTTATTAACTCTAGGAATAACTGCAAAAAATTATGATATCATTATGAATTTCAAAGAAAAATACAGAAAACTTATGAAAAAACATTATAAACTTGCTTTAAAATCGGGAGATAAATCTTCTTCTATTTATATTCAATGAATACATGATAGTTGATGGTATCCTGCATATTTTCATGAAATACAACTCGTAAAAGTACTCATAGATTTTATTGCATATTCAAGAAGGAGAAAAAAAGGGATTAAATTTGAGAAACAAAAAATATGGGATGATTTAGTATTCTCTTATTTTGATGGAGATAGAGAAACTTTAGAGGAATTATTACAAGAAGCTGATAGAAGTTGAAAACTATACGAAAGAGTTGTTTATTTAAAAGAAACTACTGAAGATGTAAAAAAAACTGTTGCTGAAATACAAGATAAAATCAGGAAAACTTTTCATTCTTCCTACAAAATATGAGATATCCCTACAACGTTATAATAATTTCACTCCATTTTCCACTCTACGTTCTAAACTTGCAAGCACTATCCCCTCTGGAGTATACACTCAAGTCAGTAAAAACTCACTCATAAAGTTTCCTACTTGTTTTGGTGGAAAATTCACAATTCCTAAAACTTGTCGACCGAGAAGAATTTCTTTTGTATACAGTTCTGTTACTTGAGAAGAGGTTTTTTTAATCCCTAACTCTCCTCAAAAATCTACCCATATCTTATAGGCTGGTTTTCGAGCTTCTGGAAAATCCTCAACTTGTACTACCGTTCATACTCGGATTTCTATAGATTCAAAATCATCCCAAGAAATAATTTTCATAGTATAAACTTATTCTCAAGTAATAATTTGCATAGCCTCTCAAGCTATTGCAGCTACGTGTTCATTTGCAAGAAGTGATTGATGATAGGGTTTTGCAGGATGTGGAATAAAATCTTCTGGTACGCGAGTGCCTTGATTGTTTCCTGGTTTTGGAAGTGCTGCTCCTGGAGCTTCGTATGGAAATCCTGTTTCTGGATGAAATCAAAGTGTGGTCATACTCTATTTTTATTCAAATAAACTCTACTCTAGCAAACTCTGAAAGAAAATCAAGAAAAAAACACTGAAAACTTTCAGAGTTTTTTAGATGCTTATGCAAAGTAGAGTTCAAAGGTAGCTCGATCCATTTCTTCTTGTACCAGCAAATCTTCAGATATTTTTTCGTGAAGTTTTTTATTTTCTTGTATCAGTTTGAGAGCTCTTTGATATTGTTCTATCAGAATTTCTCTGACTTTTGAGTCAATCGCTTTTTGTGTTTGTTCTGAAACAAGAGGTCTTTCTGACTCTGCTCCGGTATAGTTTCCCATCCCTCTTTCTCCTGCAAAATTTTCTTGTCCTATATCATCATACATCCCATATCTCATCACCATATTTCGAGCTATCGCTGTAGCTCGTTCGATGTCATTACTCGCTCAGGTTGTAATATTTTCAGCTCCGAAAAATATTTCTTCACTGGCTCGACCTCCATAGAGAACACACAGTTCATCAAGAAATTTTGCCTTAGAAGTCAAAATAGCATCTCGCTCTGGCATAAACCAAGTTACTCCGAGAGCTCCCCCTCGTGGAGTGATAGATATCTTATGAACAGGATCTGAGTGAGGAAGAAGTTTTCCGAGAAGTGCGTGTCCTACTTCATGATAGGCTGTCGTTCGACGTTCTGGCTCATTCATGACAAGAGATTTTTTCTGAAGTCCCATCACGATGCGTTCAAAAGCTTGTTGCAGTCTCGCTTGAGTGATTTCTTTTTCGTTATATCGTGCTGTTATTATGGCTGCTTCGTTGAGGATATTTCCAAGATCTGCTCCAGAAAATCATACCGTAGAACTCGCAAGGTATTTAAAATCAACGTCTTTTGCTATTTTTTTATTTCGTGCATGAACTTCAAGTATTTTTTCTCGATCTGATTGATTTGGAAGATTTACCGTGATTTTTCTATCAAATCGTCCTGGTCGTAATAGTGCTTTATCCAAAACATCTGAGCGATTAGTAGCTCCGATAACGATAACATTCGTATCATTGTCAAATCCATCCATTTCGGTAAGAATCTGATTGAGAGTCTGTTCACGTTCATCGTGTCCTCCTCCATTTCCTGGTCCTCGCTTTTTCCCTATCGCATCTATTTCATCGATAAATATGATTGCAGGAGCTATTTTTTTTGCATTTGCGAAGAGATCTCGTACTCGAGAAGCTCCGACTCCTACAAACATTTCTACAAATTCTGAACCAGAAATAGAAAGAAACGGAACATTACTTTCTCAGGCTACTGCTCTTGCGAGCATAGTCTTCCCTGTTCCTGGAGGTCCAACAAGTAAGGTTCCTCGAGGGATTTTTGCTCCAAGATCTCGGTATTTTTTTGGATTCTTGAGAAAATCCACAGTTTCTTGTAATTCTTCCTTTTCTTCTTCTGCTCCTGCTACATCTTTAAAAAGGATTTTATCTTTTGATTGATCATAGAGTTTTGCTCGAGATTTTCCAAAAGTCATAGCATTATTCGCCATCCCTCCCATACGAGAAATCAAAAACATCGCAATCACGAA
>JAYTJZ010000052.1:0-40306 GCA_043730605.1 Candidatus Altimarinota bacterium | reverse complement strand
TTCATTTTTAAGAGGCATTTGTTTAGGTGATTTTACAGGTTGTATAGTCTCTTGCTTAACAGGAGATTTTTTCAATAGTTTTGGATTCACTATCTTTGCTTTTGGTTTTACCTTGCTAGTATTACCCATAGTATTATCGACCACCCTACTGGTCAAAGGCATAGTAGGAGTAATACTCATATCAGTATTTGTAGGTTCATTTTTGAGAGATGTTTTTAATGAAGTAATAAAATCCTTATCTTGTGAGTTTAGGAGTTCTCTTTTCTTTATTTTGCTGTTTATTTTTGCTAGTTTTATTTTTCATTCAGGAGATACATTATTCATAATATTTTTTAGTGCTTTTATTCTAGCACTTGTAAGACCTTTTGCAAGTATATTCCCTCAAGTATATCATAAAATAGCACCTGCTATATGTCAAAGTCAAGGTACTACTGTTCATAAATAAGAAGCTCCAGCTATTGCTCCACCTGCTCAAGTATATTTATCTAGTATACCTTTATTTTCTATAGCCTTATAAATAGAGGGAACATTATTGATAGCTTTTATCTTTTCTCAAATTCAAGGATAAACTTCCTCAAGTCTTTTTAATAGTCTTGCTCTATTTGGTTTATCTAAGTTTGAAATTATACTTTCTATGTTACTTCTCCATTCTCATTTTACATCTCATTGTTTGTATACTAAATCTTGTAAAGAGTTTTCTAAATCGTCTAGTTTATCTACAAATTGTGCATCTAGTTCTTTTAATCAAGGTATTTGTTGTTTAGCTACATTATCTACCTCTTTTCTCAAAGAACGCATTATAGCTTGTCCTGTTGTAGTTGTACTTGCATCATATTTAGACATATCACTCATAGTTTTTCGTAAGTCTAAAACTTGTGATGGTGTAAGTGTTTTATTTTGTGCTTTTAAATCAGAAATTATATCTTTATATAATTGATTGAATTTTGAAACATCTGCTTGGTTTAATTCTCAAGCCTTTATTCCTTGTGTTCTTACTATATTTCATTTTTTAATATCCATACCCTTTTCTTTGAGTACTCTTTCAATATTTTTTACAATATCTGTTCCATTTACTGCTACATTTTGTTCTCGTATATTTTTGTATACTTGTGATGTTTCTCACTTAGTAGACTTTATATTATCTATTCTATCTGTAAGTTCCTTTGTAACTACTCATACTCTTTCTGTTTTATAGTTTTTTATATCGTCTATACCTTCAGGAGAATCTATACGTTTTACTAAGCCTTTAAATTCCTGTGATTGGTATGGATTGGCTTGATATCATTTTATTTGTTCTTTTGTAAGTCCACTTTTTATCTGTTGTTTTTTAGATGATATAATTGTTCAGATATCTCATATTTTTTCTCAAGTCTTCCCTAGAACTTTTCCTGTTTGTTTCACTACTTGTCCCGCACCTTGTTTTATTACAGGAGTTGCTTTTTGTACTGCCCCTACTCATACAAAGTTTGCAAGTACCTCTGCTGTTACTCAAACTGTAGCAAGATTTTGCTGTATCTCTAGAGTCTGTGCATTATACCAATTTTTAGCATCATCAATAGTAGGTTGTGCTTTTTGAGATATATAGTCCTTGAATCCTTGTGGGAGTTTATCAATACCTGTTTGTACTGCTTCTCACACTACTCAAGACATAGGAGAAAAAGCACTTTGAAATGTCCCAGCTACTCATCGTATACCTCATTCAAAAGCATTATATTTACCACTAGCTATCCCTTCTCCTGCTTGTTGGATTCTTTCAAGTCATCAAGTAAAGCTTTCTTTTGTTTTAGTACCTATTCCTTGGAGAGTTGTTTCTTTTGGTAGTACAAGTAAATCTTTTTTAGAATAATCAGTAGTAAGATACTTTTCAGCATCTGCTCGATTCATACCTTGATCTATTGCTTGTGATACAAGCTTTTTATCATCATCAGGGATATTTGGGTTATCATAAAAATACTTTATAATATCTTGTTGAGTAGTTGGTTGTGCTACTGTTTTTGGACTTATACTTGGAGCTACTCATTGAAAATTATTTCCTCAAATAGTGGCTGTCTGTACTGGTTGTTTTGGAAGTATAGCAGGCATTGATTTTCCCCCTATAGTTGCCTGCACAGGAGCTTTTGGAGTGTTTACACTAACTCAGCCTATACTTGCTTGCATAGGCTGTTTAAAGTCAAATAAATTAAATTTAGGCTTTACTGTTCCGAGTGTTTTTCATCCTATACTTACTTGCATATTTTATTTTGGTAAAGAATATCATTTATAATTTACTTGTTCTGGAGTTGTTGTTTGTGTAGGTGTAGTGTAAAATTCAGGGAATAATGTAGGAGCTATATCTTTATAGTTTCATAGAAAAGTATCTATATTTGATTTTACTCTTCTATTTGCTATATCTTGTAGATTGTCTAATAGAGAAGTATTAAAACTATCAATATTTTTAATATTAGGCATATTTTCTAAAAGTCTAGCTACTTCTGTATCACTCGCCGCAGTACCTGAGATAGACCGTATATAGTCAGCAACCAAAACTCATAGTTGATTTTTAGCTTTTGCTAATTCTACATCTGTAGTTGTTCCCAAGTAATTTGCTGTTCTTTCTGCCATATTTCTAATAATCCCTGTATTACCACCACTTGCTTTAAAATCGGCAAGTATTCATTTTAGATTACCAAGTCAAGATTTTAGTTCTATATTATCATAAATCTTTTCTCATTGTCTTTTATCATTCAGTATAACTCATCTTAAAATTTCATTTGCATAAGTTGTATCTCATTGTTGGATAGCTTTTTGCATTTCTTCTAATTGAAACTTTCTTTCATCATCAGAAAGCCTACTTGCTCCTGCTATAAGCTTAGTAGAAAGTATCTTTGTATATTTATCTCATTCAATTCATTCTTTTCCTGTAGCAAGTGGTGTATTATTATAAAATCCTTTTGCTTGAGTTATTGGGATTGTTCTTTCAGTAACTTTTTTATCATTATTCAAATTACTTCATACGAGGGTCATAGTTCTGTCTGCATTGATAGATTTTACAACTTCTATATGTCCATATTCTTTGTTATAATCTCCTCATTCAAAAAAAGCAAGTCATCATTCTACTGGCTGTTTTTCTGTCATAGTTTTTCTTCTATCGCTTGCAGTCTTTCATACTACAGAATCAAGTCAAGTTGATATTCCTGTATATTGTCTTGCAAAAGTCCCACATTCTCCACCTACATATCATTCTTGTAGTTGCATAACTTCTGCACTCTTTTGTGTTGGTGCAGTACTCCAAGTTTTACTTATAGGGTCGTAAACAGAGCTTCATTCAGATACTACAAAAGGCTTCTCAGTAGTAGTGAGTTTATTTTTCTCACTTGCTATATAATCTTTGTATCTTTGAGAGTTTCGTATCTCGCTTTCTACTTGTGCAATAGCTTCTGTACCACTCATACCTCCTACCATAAGTTGTTTAACCTTTTGTACTTTGGTTGCTTGGCTTTCCATTCAAGGGATAGGATAGTTTTCATACATTCCTGCTACTGCTCTTTCAATAGCTATGTTTTGAAGTGTAGGATTTTCACTGTTTAAGTCTCCGTTTTGGTATGCATAGTTTTGTTCAAGTGTTTTTGTTGCTTGTGCTTCATCGTATACTCGTTGTTCTTGCATAACAGATTCATTATATCTTCTATCTTCTTGTTGTTGTACTTCTTCCCAGTCTTTGTCTAGGATAGATTCACGATACTTCACATTAGCCTGCAAGATACCTATTTCATCACTTAAAGCACTTATTTGCTCATATACAGGAGCAGATTGTCGAGCATTCAGAAGCATTGCAGCACCTTGTGTAATTCAAGGATAAGATGAAGTGATAGTTTTGAGATTTCCCTCTGCAAGTCTATTGAGTTCGTTTAATTGTGTAGTTTTTGCATCAAGTTCTTTGATATTTCCTGTAAGTTCTGTATCTTGAGCGATAAAGTCTTTGTATGAAGTGAGTTGTGGTTCTGTATACCCTTTTGCGAGCTTGTCAGCACCTATTTGTTCTCCAAGCTGTGTTGCATAGTCTTTCTGTTCTATCTCTGCTCCTGTACTTGTTTTATACATATTCCCTACGAGTTCGTTCGTTTGGTCAGCAGATTTCTTTTTTTGAAATTTCTCTTGAGCGATTGCATAATTAGGATTCATCATTAAATCTGTTTTTAAGTCGTCAGGGATAGAATTAGTATTTAACGCATTAAAAAGCTCATCAGAGCTTGCTGTATTATATTTCTGAAAGAGTTTGTTTTTTACTAAGTCAGCAGGCGTTTGTTGTACTTCTGTTTTTACTGGATTTCCTTGTTGGTCTAAAGCCCACTCATAGTTTTTATCTCATACTTGAGCTGTAAGCTTCCCGTCTTTTTGAGTTGCTACTGTTCCATATCTTGCTTCTACGAGTTGTTCAAGATTCGTGATATTCTTTTCAGGAACTTGATTCCAAGTAGTATCTTTTGTGATAGGATTCAAAGCTTCTGTACTCTTTTGAGTTTCTATCTTTGGATCTTGTGCATTCTGTTTATTGAGTGCATCTATGTTTTCTTGTACTGGTTGAGCAGTAGGATTTTTTTGATAGTCTAAAACAGTCTGTGGTGCAGTCTGCATTGGTTGAATAGGTGTTGGAGTAGCTGGATTTGGTTGAGTACCCATAAGCTTCTGTCTTGTAGCTTCTTCTCATAAAGTTTTTCACGCATTTAATAGGGTGTTTCTCTCTGCATCTGTAAGAGTTCCTGCCCTATATTTTTCTGCGTAGATTTCTTGCTGTGTTTTTACCATAAATTGAGTGTTAGTTTTTTATTATTATACTTATTCACAAACATAATCAAGTTTATTACTTGTGTTTGTGGTCCAATTTATCACAAATCCTCCTCGTTTTACAATCACGATATTTCCATAGTTACTTGCATTTGTTTTAAATATCTTATCTGCTACTACTTCGGTTGTAGTACTATATTTTGCTGTGCAAGATTGTTCTCGTCTTTTATACTCTCCTGTACTATCTCATACACTCGATTTTGCTGTGATTCGGATAGTATTTGGGATATTTCCTGTTTTGATAAAATAATTATTTGAAAGTGTTGTAAATGTTTTAGATATTTCTGTATAAGTTGTAACTGTAATATCTGCGAGTTGGTTTATTTCTGTGAGATTTAATCAAACATAATCGGTTCTTGTTACTATTCCAAGCCCACTATCTTTGACATAATCTATAGAAAATGCTGTCATAGAAATAGAAGTTCTATCTGTTCTATAGAGTGTAAAGTTCAGTATATTATAATCTGGTCAAGTACCTCAAGTATATGAAAATGTACCTCTATTATAACTTGTAAGAGCTGTATACATTATATCTATAAGTCCACTTCATCGTGATTCTCTATTATCTATAGTCCAGTTTGGACTTCCAGCAAAGTTTGGTGAATCATAAGCATTTCCTACTGCACTCCAAGTTATACCTGAAGCGAGATTATAAAGATAGGTTGTTCCGTTGAAAGTTACACGTGAACGATATGCTTTTGCAGGAAGTCCACCACCACTTCATCATAAATCAGCAGAAGTAGGTCAAATACTATTGTCTCGACCTTGTAAACTATATGTATAACGATTATACTGTGTCTTTGAAATAGTTGGTATAGCTCCGTCTTGTCTTGCTATTACTAATTTTGTTGTTTCTCTTTTTACAAAGTATGTAGAGCCTGTAAGACTTACTACAAGAGCATTTAAAACAGATATCGAGTCAGAATATACAATACCGTCTAAAGTATATGTTACAGAATCAATAATAACATCTATTTTAGAGTGTATATTCCAGTTATCGGGAGTATTTGTGAGATCTACATTTCTTACTAGACTAGGATTTGAATAGGTTATTACTTGTCAGTCTACTCGTGAGAGATTAAAGAAAGTTCCTGTATCATAATCTACTATATAATCCACTCAAAGCCACGTTTGAAGTGCTGTTTCAAGTTCTGTATATCCGCTCGTATTTTGAAAGGTTTTTGAAAGTCAGTTGATAGTCATAGAAAATATCTTTCCTGTTGGGTCAGAAACTGAAAGTCTATAAATATTGTCTACTTTTGTGAGTAATGCGTCATTAGTGTCAATAGTTCCCGTAGCTATACTCTTTTCTGCAACTTCTTGTCCTATTATGAGTTGTTCTTTGACTTCTCAAGCACTATACATATCAGTATAGTACTCAGGGTTACTTTCATTTAATGTAGTTATAGGGTCTTTTAGTTTATCGTCCATCTGTTTTGAAAAAAGCTGTAAATCGTTTTACTACTGGGGTATTATTTGTAGTTGCTCATCGTATTAATTCTATTTTAAATTGGTATTCTTCTTGGCTTCCAAGTGATACAGTAGAAAGCCACTCATTACGGTTCACTTTACAATACTTTTTAGTCCCATAACTCGCATTTGTAATTTCTTTAATAAGAGAAAAAGAGCTTCAAATCGTAAATGAAGTTCGTACATATATTCTAATAGTTCCTCCATTCGTCTCAAAAGCAATTCTAAGGTCTTCTAAAGAGAGTTCTTCCCATATTGCACCATTATATACCTCACTCACTACATATCCACTATCTGCAAAGCTTGCAGGTGGATTATTATGCTCTATTTTATAGACTTTATTATCTACGCAAGCAAAATAAGAATATATTTCACTATGTGCGTGGAAAGTAAATCTATCATCTGCAAGAGCATAGTTTAAAACAAGACTTTTTGATGTTCAAGGATAGTAGTTTCCGTAGGTATAAACTCCATATTCGTCGCTTTGCCCACTTCTTCCACCACTTATATATACAATACCCTCTCGAACACTTAAATATCCGTAAAATTCCCGTGATTCTACACTTGCTTCAAGATTGACTCGTATTTCTTGCATTTGAGTTCCTGCAAAACGCACCAAATCAGCATAAAGCTGGTTGTATCCTACTACCATATAATCATAAGCCCCCTCGCTTGTTCCTCACAAAAAAGGTCTATTTGAAAATTCTTGTCTTTGTGTAGCAAGTTCACTTGCTCCATCCCAAATATACTGGATTCCTGTATTGATCCGGTTTGAGTATATTCTATATGTTCCAAGATACTGGCTAATATACTTTATTTCTTCATCATCAGCAAGAGAAAGATAATCTAGAACTATCTCGTTCTTTTCCATAATAAAGACTTTGTTTCTATACCCTATATAAAGTATTCAAGCACTATTTATAAGTATAGCTTTTTCAGCACTTCCTGTACTTACTATAAGCTCCCTATACGATACATTAAAAGTGCCTAAACTCGTAGTTGAGCGATGTATTTTAGCAGTTCCAAAACTAGACTTTGATACATAATATACATATTGAGTTCCTGCAAGGTCGGTATTAACTCCAATTCCTATTATTTGATTAAATGCAGTAGTACCTGTACTTAGTGTAGTTTTGAGAGTTCCGTCTAAAAATATCTTACCATTTTCAAGACAAACAACAATACCTCCGTTTGTAACTCATAGATTTTCAAGGTCTATCATAAAAGTTATATCATCGTCAAAAGTCCAGCCTGTATCTACCATTTTTGGTGCAAGTTGGACTCCAGAAAGATTCTTTCGTATTTCTATGTTTTGAGCTTCATAAAATGAGTCAGCAGGTCATTTATATTTATCGTCTGCTTCTCATCCACTCCAAGCCTGTATGTCAAATTGTCTTTCAGCCATTATTCTGGATAAGTAAAGTAAGTTACTTCGTCATCGGTTGTATCAAGTCCTTTTATTGCTTCCATTCTTTTCTTATCATATCTATTTTCTGAATTTATTATAAGCGATTCCTCACTTCATTTGTTCTCGTGTCAGCTTACACATAATCCATACACTAAAGTACTTTGTATATCTACTGGTAGCATTATTTCTGCTTCAGTAGTAGAGAGAGTATAATCAGGAATCTTCCGTATACCTCGTATTCGTATACCACCTGTAATAGCTATTCTAGGTACAGGAGCAACAAATATAGAATTATCTGCTCTAAAGTATATAGGTTCATCTTCTCTTTGATTCTCTTCATACCAACTCCAATCTCGTTCCAATCATTGCAAGTTTACTTCTTTTACAGGTATATACTTTAGTTTTCCTGTTTGTATATATGTATCTGTTTTATAGGCAATAGAAACACCTGTTACAATCTTTGTCCCTGCTGTATTATAAGAAATTGTAGGAATTGTATATTCGCTTTGATTCACTACTGTAATATCTACTGTCCATATTTGATAGTTTAGTAGTAATTCAAAATTGCTTGTTAAAATAGCACTCCAAAGCTCGTCTTTTATCCTGTTTACATCAATAAGTGCGTTTGCATCAGAATATTGTGAAGTATCTACTTTCACAATTCTTCTCATCTGTGCGATTATTTGTGTTATCGTCATAGTTTATTGAAAATAAATACATTAAAGCCTAGCTATAAAGCTAAGCTCTCTATCTACTTAGTTTCTGTTTCTTTAGTTTTTCCAAATACAGATACATCAAGTTCTTCGTGAGTATTGATATGTACGTGTTTTCCTTTTACTACTTTTGAGTGGTCTATCTTTTCAATAGAAGCAGTCTCTTTATTAAATACTTTAATTAACATAGGGGTTAAATTAAGAAATAAAGGGTGGGGTTTATTCCACCCTATTTTTTAGGCTTCGGCTGGAAGATTTTGTATTGCAATAACACACATCTTTTCAGAACCTCTAAGAGTAACTTTGAGACCATATCGAGCATAAATAAAGGTATTTACAGCAAGATTTCGAGTCTCTTTTCTTTCTTCTACGAATACTCCTCGCATAGCAAGTTTAATTGCTCCTTTTTGCATAAGAATAGCGTTTACTGTTTGGGCTCTAAAGTCATTAGCAGCTGCAGTCATAGAACTTGAAGCCATCAATGCACCTCGTTTTGAAGTAAAAGTGATAAGGTCAGTTCCGTCTATGGCAGTTACTCCTTCCATTCGAGAACGGTCGTCATCAGAAAGTTGGATGTAAGTCGTAACTCCTGGAGTTCCTGTACCGTTTACAACAAGAATAATATTAGCAGCAGTTGCATCAGCAGAAATTCCAATATCAAATTCTCCTGCAAGTGCTGGATTTGCTCTCGCAGTAAATTTAACACCTCGAACATAAATATAATCTCCATCAGTTGCATTTGTAGCGAAGTCAAGAACTGTACTTGAAGTAAGTGTTGATACTTCATATGCTTGGATTCCTCCAAATTTACCTTTGAATCCTCGTGTATAAGAAGTAGAAGCAACGTCTCCGTTTGTTTCCATTCCTACAGTCATAAGTCCTACTGGTACATTAGGGTCTACTCCGAGCATAAGTTTATCTCCGTTTACTCCTGTTGCTACAAGTCCTGCTTTAGCAAGTCCAAATACAGTAGAATAGTTTTGTGAAGCTCCTGTTACAAGTGTTACTGGACTAAGAGTACCAGCATTTACACCAAATCCATTTGCATCATATTTCCATTTTGCCTGTGTAGCTTTATTAAAGAAGTCTCCGTCAATACGTTCTTTCAGTTTGTAAGAACCTTCTGAAACAAGCTCAGGTTTAATATTGATATAGTTATCTTGCTCATCAATCGGGTCGATTGCAAAGTTTACCATTGGAGTAGTATCAATAGTGATTTCTTCACTTGCTACTTCTCTTGGAGAAATTGTCTGATCCGTATATTTTACATAATCACCAGTAGTAGACATTTTAATATTTGGGATTTTCTTTGTTACCCCGTTTGGAATATCTACCATTTCAGCAAAATCCATCGCAGTAAGTGTAAGCTCAAGAGAGTCTTCCACTGCTTCTGCATAATGTATTTTTACTGCACCATTGAAATCGTTATCTACGTAAGGCATAGTTGTTTAAATTAGTTTTAAAGTTATATGACTAGCTTTGATATTTCCTATTGCATTCCTTTCAGTTGTCTCCATTCTCTCTTTTGTTCCTTAGTGAGTTTGAGAGCTTCATCAGGAGTATAATCGGCAAGATTTTTCTTTACTGCTGGAGTCTTGTTATTCGCAGAGAATAATCTCTTTGTTTTACTTTCCTCAGGTATATCAGATTTTACAAGTTTCCAAGCCCTCGTTCTATCAATTCCATATTCCTGCATAGTTTGTAGTATTTCATCCTTGTACTCAAGTGCTTCTGCATTCTTTTGGTAGAAAGTAACGACATCATCAAGAGTTTCATTATTCAGAGCCTCTTTTTCTACTTCTTCTTTTCTAAAAGGTTTCTCATCTTCATTGTCATAAAGAGAATTTGCCCACTCTTTTAGTTTAAGGAGTTCAGCATTTTCTTGTCTTAGCCTTTTATTTTCAGAAGAAATCTTTTTAAAATTGGACTTGTTCTTGTTTACAGGTGCTTTGTCATCTCCTGTATCTTGTTCTTCAGAGTTATCCTCAGAGTCATCAAGACTTGACTCAAGTACATCTTGTGGATTATCAAGTGTATCTTCTTCGTATTCAGCCATTTTATAATGGTTATGCAAGTAAATGCTTAGCTAAAAAGCTAATTGCAAGGCTCGAAAGCCCTGTATATCAGATATTTAGTATGGATTATTTACCATTTCTTCCTGTTTCTGGTCTAAATAAAAAGCACCTATTCTTCGTATTCTTTCTCCTACTGTCATATACTCTATTCTTTTATTTCTTAAAATATCAAGAGTAGAGAAGATAGGCAAATCATATCATTCATCTTTCTTATTAAATATGTGTGATTGTACACTCTCTATATCTTCATCTATATCGCTTTTTATAACTTTTTCCCCCTCACTTTCTCATAGAGATTTTTTAAGCTCGGTAAGAAATAACATAAATTGATAATCTAGGTCTATTTGTGATTTCTCTCACTTTGTTTCAGCTCTATTTTTTACTATATCTATAATATCATTTTCAAGCTCTTTTCAGATCTTTTTGAAAGATTCACAAAGTATATCAAAAGCTTCTGAAACTATAAAACCTTGGATAGATTGATACTTCTGTTTTCTATCTATCTTTTGTGCTTCTTGGAGTTCTAGTTCGTCAAGTTGTTCTAGTTCGTTCATAAGTTATCATTAAGGAGTAAGTTGTGATTGTGCTTGGCTCATACCTTGACTTGCCATAGAGTTCATCATAGAGTTTTCATTCAGTCCATTCTCAGGGAGTTGTACAGGTTGTTTCACTATCTCCATAATATGAGCGAGTCTATGTGCCTCTCCTGCTGGTGTTGACACGTTCGCTCCCATTGCAACTAAATGTTGTTCGTGGTCATCGTTCACATCAATAGGGACAAATATATTTTCTTTCAGTGCTTCATTCTCTAGTGATTGTAGAAGCATTTGTGGAGTATCCATAAGAAACTCATCTATGTTCTCTTGTGGGATTCCTGCTCTTTCTGCTACAAACCTTTCATACTTTGTTTTACTTGCTGGATTCATAGAACCCATTATAAGTGGAGTAACTTGTACAGTTGCAGCAAGTTCTTTTCTATATCTTTCTTCTCTTCCTATACTTGTTTCTATAGAAAGTGAAAGATTTCCATTATATATGAAGTCTTTTCTTTTAAGTTTAATTGCTTCTTTCCCTGTACTTCATCCTGCAAATACTAGTTTACTATCTCCGTCTTTGAAGTTTTGGTAATATCCACCAAACCATATACCTATCCACATCTCATCCCCTATAGAATGAATCTCCTCATTTATTTCTAAATCAATATCCGTGTTCGTCTGTACTAATTGATTTGTACCAAGTGTTTCCTTTCTTTGAGTACTTGCCCCATTTATTACATTACCACTCAGTCCACTTGTTGATTTCTCTACTTGTAAGTCTAGACTTTGTTCTACTTGAAAGCTTGTATCTACTCGTAAATCTCTTTGAATAGGAGCAAGGACATTGTTTATATTGAATTGCTCTCCTCACATCCCCATTTTTACAGGAATACCTTTATTGAATCAGAAATTTAAATCTTTCTTGCTTACTACATCGCTATTGTAAAGGTACATAGGATAGAGTTCTGCTCTCATTTTATTCAGTCGCAAATTTGCTATCTCTGCCTTTTGTAGTTGTGTATCTCGTGTATAATTTGCAATTCTATCCCCGAAACAGTTATCTCTATCAGGTTTCCAATAATAGAAAGCAAAAGGAAATGGAATACTTTCAGGATTTTTTTCTTCTAAAATATTATTAGGCTCTACTTCTCATACATCTAAAAGAAGAGTATCAAGAGAAGCTGTCTTTGTCCAGAACTTTTTTCCTCAAATAGTAGTAAAGTGATAGTATACGTCTACTACATCACTTTCAAATAGATTTGGAAATAATCAAAGAACTTGTTGCATTCTTTCTTTTTGTTGTTTTCCTCACTCAGAATACTCTCGAAGCATATCGTCTACATCATATCCTTCTTGTTTCAACGAATCCTTACCCTCTATTGAAAAGAATCCTGTATATTTATAGTTACCTGTAAAATAATCTCCAGACGGGTCTGGAATCCAAGTAAGAGGACTAACAATGTCTACTATATTTCTCTTATATATTCCATCCCAACCTGCACGGAGTTTGATTGCAACTCAAGTAGCATATTTATCACTGTAAAGATAATACTTTATTGCTTTATCATAAGAAGAAGAGTTGTCTTCTTCAAGAACACTATTAAGCATTTTAATCTCTCTCTCTACCCCATTCTTATCCCCTTTAATTTTGATATTATTTTTTGCTCTGAAAGAACGTGATACAAGATTCTTGTGTACATTGAAAAGAGTACTATCTCATACTAGCTTCTCATCTTTCTTTTTATCTCTCTTATTTTTAAGAAGTTTTAAATCTGCTTCTATCTCAAGTTTAAACTCTCTTGTATACTCTTCTCAAGCTTGTCTCTCTTTCTTAACTAAAGATAAAAGTTCTTCTTCGGATAATCATATTTTCTTGAGGATTTTATCCATAGTTTATTTTGATAAGTTCTATACTTTTATTATATCTTTTCTAAAATTATGTCAATACTAATATGGGGACAATACTATTTCCTCATCTTCCTCAATATCATCAAAAGAAAATATACCTAGTGGGTCTCCATCATCTACTTCTTCTTCAATAGCATCTGTTTCGTATTTCCTTAGCTCATAATACATTCTCATAACTACCATATCTGCACAATCTGGAGAACGTCCAAGCTTTGCGATTATATCCTCTTTCTTTATCATCTTTATCTTCCCATCCTGTTCAAGTCCTATCTCTACTATAATATCTAGTTCCTCAATAAGCTTTTCTTTAAATTCAGTATCATTTACACTTATTCTTATCTTTCAAGTGTTTACATACTCTGCAAGCTTAAAATAACATTGTGTTTTAAGCATATCATAGTTTCTCACGTTTGATATATTTGCTCGCTTGCTTTGAAAAGGTCTAGCATTATTTATAAATCACTGGCAACGTAAATTATCTATCACTCATCCTCATACTCAGTTTTCGTCTATGATAGTATTCCACATTGTAACTTCTTCTTTCTGTGCTTCTTGTTTGATTGTATCAGAAAGGGTCTTTAAATCACTTATAGGCTCTTTATGTATCTTATATAGGTCTAAACCATTCCAGAATCAAATAATACTTGTATCTTTTCATTTTCTCGCTATATCTCAACTTATATATTTCTCTCCGTGAATTGGTATATTATCCCACATATTCAAAAGAGCATTGTATTCAAAGAGTCTTCAAGGTGTATCATCATAATCAAAGTTTCCATAAAGAAGACGTTGTTTTGTTACTTCGTTTGCTTTGTTTAATTGCTCTATATAACTTTTAGGAAGTCTTTTGTTATCAGTTGCCAAAGCTCGAATAAATACTCGGTAACTCGGAAGTATTCACTCTTTCCACGGCTTGTAGTATCTTCGATATACTTGTCCTTTGTCAGGATTGAATCACTCCAGAAGCTTAGGAGCTAATCAATAATCTTCGTTCTTTTGTCTTCAAATACGAGTCATAAGAATTGTGATACATTGCTCATCTATTTCTGCACTTTCATCTACGTATCATCCTGTGAGTTCAAGAGAACCAAATCTTGTATAAAGTGGATCGCTTGGTAAATAAGCAAGGTCTAGCAAAAGTATTTCACTTCCATTACTAAATCGTATTACAGAATCTTGAGAGTTATATGTTCCTTTTTGGCTTTCAGGGATATTATAGTCTCAAAGAAACTTAAAGTATGTCGCAAGTGTTGTTTGTTTTAACCTCTTTAGTTCTTGACGTCAAAAAAAGTACCTTACTCAGGCATATTTATTACACATCATCCAAACCCAAGAAACTCAAGTATAACTTTTCCCTCATCACGCAGCTCACCCATAACCTATCTCAGTTATTTCAGGATGTCATAGAAGATATTTAAAAGCTTCTTTCTGTTTTTCGTTTCAGTATGTATTGAATTGAAGTTTTGCCATAGGTTGTCAATATCTACTACGGGAAATATTTTACTTAGTTCGCTATATTAAGCCATCGTGTTTTCTATTCGAAAATGGTATAATATATTTTATACAATATCAATACTATCTATTTGCTTCAATCATCCGTCTTTATCTGTTGCATCTCATCTAAATATTGTATATCTTCGAGTTGCAGTATTCTCCCACTTATCAATATCATTATTATTAATTTGATTTGGTTCTTCTTTAAGTCTTCGCTTCTTCTCTTTCTGAATATCGAGCATCAAAGTAAAGTCCTCATCTGTTAACTGAATTATTTTTTCATCTTTTTGTCCGAGTCTGTCCAAGTCTTCTTGTATATAAGTAGCAACAGAAGATTTTGAAACTCCTGTTTTTTCTGCAACTTCTCTTACTGTTTGTAATGGATTATTAAGTATCTCTTTTGCAACAGAAGAGACTTTTTTTGCTTTATCTGCTCTCATAATCTCTATTTAATAATATAAAGGTATTATAGTTTACTTTTTAGTTTGTTTTTCAAAAGCAGTTACAATTACTGTAGCTTTAGGAGAAACAATCTCATATATAAATGATACAATGAGTACTAGTGAAAATACTATCCATAACCATATAGGAGCATTCCAATAACTTAGTGCTGTAAAATATAAAACTACATTAGGGATATATTTTATTGGTAGATTGTCTGTGCTTATAAGTGTTTTCATAATTGTTTTGTTAATGTTAATTGTTTTAAATCATTATAGTGTTATTTATTTATAAATCAAGCTCTTTTATTAATTTTCATATAAACTCAATAGGAATAAAACTATCCTCATTTAACTCATATTCTCTTTTCATAAATAGATTCTTTGCTCGTATAGCACAAGTTACTGAATAGTTAAGACTTCAAGGGTTTCGTGATATTCAGAATGTACACAAATATCAATGTATAATTCAGTTTTCCCCATTTTTTACTCTTGATATATCTCAAGTAACATACCAGGTTCACAAGGTAAATACAGGATTACAATCGTTCTTAATTATACTGTATTCGTTATCTAATATTATAATCTTTCACATAGTGTTATTTATTAGTATTGCAAGTTAAATCTTTTCTAATTCAAAATCATAAAATCATCTTTGATTCCCATCAGTAAATCTTACATTATAAGCATTTTTTGTTGTATTTTGCTTAAATATTACCTCTCCCTCTACTCACTCATAGAATCCACTCTTAACTCTTACTTTATCTTTTAGTTCCATAATATAGTGTTAAAAATTACATCTCAATTTCTGTTGGTACATCTAACCATTCATATCATTTATCTGCTCTCACTAGCATCTGTAATACTTTTTGATTATCTCTTAGTATGTATCTTAGTTCCATAGTTTTATATCTTAGAAAGTATCTCTCTTGTCTCTATATTCCATCGCTATAGTTCGTGAGTTATATCTAGCTTTTCAGTTGTATACTTGCCATCCATTAGGAGTTGCTTTTAATAGTGTTTTTATAGTTTAAAAATAATGTTTAAATAAATATATAATGAGTCATAAGATGATATATAACGGAAGATTTGGCTGTATTGATTCTTCTACTCCTGCTTTCTTTTCTAATATTCTAACTATAAGAACAAATACATATGCTATAGCTCATACAAAAAATCAATTCAATATTATTTCTATCATAGTTCTAATGTCTTAATATTTTAATAGCTTTACTATCTTTCTCAGAATATCAAAATCCTTCATATCTTATTAAATCATCAAAGATATAATAGCAACGAGAAAAATCTATCCCTATCTTTGCCATAATGTATATACAATCCATATCTGGAAAGAAAAACACATTATTCTCTTTTAAATCTCATAGAGTACATTCTTCAAAGTGGAGTATACTTCAACTTTCTTCCCAATCAGACTTACTACTAAGTTCTACAGTTCAGTCTTCATATATTCATAACTCTTTTTTATCTCATTGAATATAGAGAGTATTTTTTATCCTTACTACCGCCTCTCGTATCTTCTCATACTTATCTTCTTCAACTAGTTCTAAGTCTAGTTTAGCTTTCTCTTTTTTAAGTAGTACATACTCTATTCAGTCGATTGTTATTTCTTTCATATTCTTTATAGTAAGTAAATATTATTGGGTGATTGGGGTTAGATTAAATTAGATAATTTTCTTATAAATACTCTAATATCTGAACCATCCCTCATTGTTTTTGCAAGCTCTTTTATATACTCTCTTTCTATGTTCATAGCTTATTTATTAAATACTATTTGCGTATATTCTAGCATCATATAATCTTGCAAATAATATTCTTGAAAGACTATTACCGTTTACGTCTTCTACTCTAAAGAATTCTCTTTTTGTTCCATCTTTAACTACTTTATTTATTTTAATCTTAGCTTCTCCATTTTCTGTTATTGAAAGAGCTGTATAGAGTTTTGTAAATTTTTTCATATATATATAAGATTAAAAGTAAATAATTGTTTTTATTGAACAATATAAGTCTTGTAAGTTAGTTTTCCAAAGTTATGTCTTGAGTCTCTATATTCCATCGCTGAAGTAATATCATTGAATACTCCTTGAACTTCTTGTGTTTCTATGTTAATAACTAGTACTACTGTTTTCATATGTATAAAATTAAGAATAATTGTTTTTGTGCTTTTCGACTAAATGCTGTTGTCTTCATTTATCTTAACACTCACTTAGTATATTCTTATTTTCTTATAACGCAAATTTATATCACACTTTTTTATATTTTCTTTTTGTTTTCCTGTTTTCTTATATAGTTTCTTGCCTGTGAAATAGCATTACTAAGCCTTTTTTGTTCTTTCTGATATTCTTTAATAATCTTTGTATTTTCTTCTCTTTCTTTTATGAGTCTTTTGAGTCTTTCTTGTGTTTTCACATCTCTATTTTAATAATAAACTCATTTGTTCTCTTGCCTGCTCTAATGTACTACATTATTAATCATAATCTCTCTGCTAGCTCTCTTTGTTTTTCTCTTGGTGCTGATTTTATCATAAAAATCTTTTGTCTTATAGTAGTATCTATGTTCTCTGTGTCTTGTTTTTCCATTATTTGTGTTTATTTATTATTTTTCTATTGCAGGCATTTATATATTCGTCGTTTTCTTTTTGATTTCTTGCGAAAGTCCACTCTCTATTTTTTATGAATGCTTGTATTTCTTCTTTATTCATTTTTTTTTGCAAATAATCGCTATGTTTTTCTTGAAAGAAAATACAACATTTCTCAAAAATGTCTCAAGCTCATAATCCCAATCTCAAAAGCTTCATCCATATCAAACTAGGAGCTTATTTCCCCAGTAAGTGCATATTTCACAACATTTTCCCAAGTTCACCGTGTAATTTCTCGATTATGTTTCTGTTCGTAAGCTCTCACTTCTCATTGTATCGCTTTTATCTGCTCCACTGTATATCCTCTCTCTTTCATAATATCGTCTTGCCACTTATTCTCTCCCGTTGTTTTTATTACTTCCCACTTTTCCAAAAATCTATTTCAGTTCAGATATGTTGCTGGCTGACAAGGGGGCTTTTGTTTATGAGTTGCAAGATGTATCTTATAGAGTGCTAAATTCTCCATTATATCCTCGTGTTTGTTTTTTTCGAGTACTATATCATATTTTCTTCATAGAGTACTTACATAAGCTCAATTTATAGTGATATTATTTTTATAGTATTCTATAAACTCCGTAAATTCTTTTGTATGCTTACAATCCTTTTGTTTTATAGTTCTTTTAATCTCTTTCTTCCACAAGCTTATTACTTCTTCTTTATCATAATAATCTAGTTGCCAGTCGTTCTCTATCATCTCTGTGTATACTTCTGATAGTTTACTTCCTTTTATTATTTTAGTTTCGTATTTCATATCTATAATGTATATTTATATATACACCTTTTCGTATCATCTCGAACACCTATTTCCTTATATCATAGGGACTGTGCATATAGTTTTAATTCTTTTAATCCAGTCTTTCAAGAGAATATCTTTTTATCAAAAGAATATGCTTTCTTACCTCTAGTATTTTTATTTGATAAAACGTAATCTTTAATCGCTATCTTATTTTCTATCTTCATCTCTCTTTATTAAATATTAAATTACCTACTAATTATATCTGAAATGAGTTTTAATTGCAAAAATCTGATACTAGTTTTTTACAATTGTATGTCCTTTGAAATTTACTCTCTCTTCTTTGTATTCAATATCTTTTAATTTTTGAATAAGTGAAAGCAAGTCTATATCTGAAAGTTCTATATATAAATCATTATAATAGTATACATTACATCTCCATAATCCTCTCTTAGTTAGCCATACTTTACTAAACTTCTTTTTTTAATATTAAGTATTATTTCGTATTTCATACTAAACTTCTTTACTAAGCTTTATTACAAGTTCTTCTCATTTAAGAGAAATTATCTCTGTTCATTTTATAAGAAAGTCTTCTCATATTTCTAAACGATTTCAATAAATATTATACACCTCAAAATAGTACTTTACCATATAATGATTATTAAATATTAAATTACCTACTAATTATATCTGAAATGAGTTTTAATTGCAAAAATCTGATACTAGTTTTTTACAAAATCTTTTCTTTATATTTGTATCTTAAATATGTAACTAAAGTATATTACTTTCAGTTCAGATTTTATCTTACCTACTGCATTCCCTCTGAGATTAAATAAAGAATAAAATTATAGACTTGAAAACAAGACACTTCTATAATACCCTAGCTAAAAGCTAAGTCTCAATATTTACACTCAGAGGAGCAATAGAATCTAAACGAAAGTACTGTACATTACTTTTCAGACGAGTTTTAGAGCCTACCCTTACTATATTCCCCCCTAGCTCTCGCTAGCCTCAGTTATGATACGCATAAGTAAGTTGCCTACGTATCCCAAGTTGTTACTCTTAATAAGTAAATGTAATGTGTAAGAGTCTAGCATTACACACTACATACGCTCATCAAAAAACCCTCCGAGCTTATTTGGAAGATTGGCTCAAAGGGTAGTTTGTGTTCTTTATCGTCTAATGTACTTGCTACAATAATCTTCCCAAATTAAAGTAAGCACATTAGAAACACATCAGAAAATGTTAGAACAGGTATAGTATATACTTATATTTTATAAAATCAAATCTTTTTAATAAAAATCTATTTAAAAATAACAAAATAATTATGTTTTAGCTTTAATAAAATAATAGCTCTTTTATAACTAAAAGTAGTACTTGAATAATAAAATACTTCGTCAAAGATACTTAAATCTTCCCCTTTAATTTTATTTATAAATCGAAATTTATTTAAAAGTTTTTTCATACTAATCTTTTATAAATTCATCTGTTCAATTTACCATAGATGATTCAAGAAGTTCTACCCTATTATGTGTTACTATAATAGTATGATGTGGATGAAACTTATTTATAAATTCTATAAGTGGCTTTGCTCTTTCAAGTAATTCTTCTCTTGTTGTTTCCATAGTGTAAAATTAAAAATATGGTGGCAGGAGCAAGAATCGAACTTGCCTTGTTTTGGATTATGAGTCCAATGAGTTCAGCCAGAACTCTATCCTGCGATGCAAAACGGCTTATGGATTTCTATATTTCTTCTCCTCTCTTTCTTTTTATCATAGTACCTTGAGAGAGTGAAGCTTCTTCTACTTTGTTATCCTTGTACGCATACAGCCGTCTTTGGTAGAAAAATTTCTGAAAAAACAAGGTACTATACTTACTATTGACTGCATACAGTATATAGAGAAAAGCATTATTTACAAATATTGAAAGAAAATAAAATAAACTAGTGATTATTTTTGCATTTTAATAAAAAAAGAATACTATAGATATATATTAAAGAACTTTAACAAATCCGAAACAAACAAAATACTTACAATCTAACAACTTCTTAGGAAGCAGATCAAAGTATTAAAAGATAAATAGAGCTTGTGAGCTGACAACAGTCTCAAAGCTTCATTTTGTCTTTTATACCTCCTGTATAAGGAGATTCGCTAAAACTACATTTCCCATCTTTAGATGGGAGGTATAGAGGACAAGTTTATTACTAATTTATTTATATGGAAGAAGAAATAGAAAGACTCGAAAAGTTAATAGAACAAAAAGACTTAGAGATAGAAGAGAAAGACTTAGAGATATATAATTTGAAGTCTAAATTTGAAGAGATAGAAGATTTAATTGATACTTTACATCGTAAAATTTAATAATATGAGTGATTACGACGGTTCAGTTCCTGCTTGATATAATGCAGACGGAGAATATAATCAATGGCACAGAGATGAAGAGTAATTTATTTTCTAAATTTATATAATGAAAAATAGCGAAATTATAAAATATATCACAAACGAGCTTGAAGAATTTACAAAATTCTTATGAAGAGATTTAGAAACTAACGAAGACTATAGATGCTTTACTAATATATTATATAGAAACTCTTGGACTTGTTATGAGCTTTGAGAACCTTTTTGAGTTTCAATAGTAGATTTAATAAAAGGGAAAGAGGAAATGTCTAAGTTATTAAATAATTTATCAATTAAAAGTATTCTATGAACGAAACACAAATAATCACAATACTTTGCGATAGACTCGAAAGATACGAGGAACAAGAAGCTACTTACTACAGAGAGCTTTGGCTTACTATGTTAGGGAGAAAATGAGATGAGATAAGAGAGAAACAAAATTTACTTTTTAAAAAATAGATATAGATATGGAAATAACAAGAAATATTTATGAGAAACTACATTCTATCAAAGGAGCAGGGATAAAACTACAAAGAGATACAAAAGCTTTTAATTATAAATATGCTACGCTATCACAGATACAAGATAAGTTTTGAGAGCTTCTCCAGGAACAGGGTTTAATAGTAATACATCAAATAAATAATTGAAAAGTAATTACAACTATAACAGATACAGAAAGTAAAGATTTTATATCGAGCGAGATAGAGATGACAGTATGAGTAAAACCACAAGATAAAGGAAGTGAGATTACTTACTACAGAAGATATAATCTCCTGTCACTTCTTGACCTAGAGGTTGAGGATGATGATTGAAAGAAAGCTCAAGATAGCAAAGTAGAAGTAAAAGATACAAAATTATGGCTTAATTATGAAGATTTTGAAGCAATAGTTGAAGCAGGAAACACAACAGAAGAACAAATTGCAAGAGTTATAAAAGAAGACTGATATACTCTTTCGCAACTTGCAAAGAATGCAGTAAGACACTTTGTAAATACAGGAGAACTTGATAAAAATTTATTCTATAAACAAGCGAGATAATGGCAGATAAAGATTTTCCAAAAGGTGTTTATTTTAATGAAAAACACGAAAATGCACCTGAATGGGTGCTTGGTACAATAACAATCAAGGTAGATACAATAGACCTACAACAACTTGCAAAGTATCAAAATGAGAAATGATACGCAAGAATAGATATTAAGAAGTCTAAGGACTGAAAAGTATACGGAGAGTTTAGTACTTATTGACTTACACCACAAAAAGAGGATTTGGGTTTTTAATACATACTTGTTATGATGGAGAGGAGATACTTCTCTCCGACTTAGCAATAGATTACTTATATAATATCATACAAAGTATGAAAAGAAAATAAGAGGATTATAGTGAGTATGAAAAAGAGTTTAAAAAAAGGCTCGATAATTTACAATTTTAATAAAACTATGATAAAAGTATATAATTTACATTGAGAAGATATGAGAGACTGTATTGATTGATATAGAATATATCTTGAAGATAATACAAAAGATCTTTATGAAGTTGTAAAATACTTTTCTCTTACTGTAACCTGAAGTGATAATATTAAATGAAAAAAGGTATTTACTTATTGAGGATTAGGAAGTGTATTAGAAAAGTACGATAGAAATAATGGTATATACTATAAAAAAGAAAAGATGTATATTGATAGACAAATTATAAATCTTTTAACCGAATTTTTTAATGGAAAATAGATACTTCTGCGTAAACTGTTGAGAAATAAAAGAAGAACATATAAGTTGATATTGCTGTATCTGATGCTGAAGTGATGATATATTTTCAGATTATGAAGACAATTTATAAAAAACTATGTTGATAATTTGACACTATAAAAACATTGTGATAATATTATTTTGTGGGGTGTTGTACAGTAATGTATTTAACCGACAACCATTAGTATATGAGACCTCTAGGAACTGTTATGTCCATATATGAGATACTTACCGAAACAAAACGCTAAAAGACAGTATATAGCTAAGTAGGAAGTATGGAGCGAGAGTACCCACAATAATTTTAGTTACTAACTTATACATTATGCTAGATTTCTTAGTTTTCGTACTTTACATCCAAGAAGTGAAGCAGGTTACATATACAGAGGCTAAAATAGAAGCAACGCAGAGATGCGAGAATGTCTTCTTTAATACGAGATACAATAATAATCCAAAGATTATTGAAGTGTGTGCGAAAGAAGTTTGGATGAAGAGTTTCCATTGAGTTTTGGTCGATGATTTACAATTTTAATAATTTATATGGAAATAACGCAAGAACTAAAACCTTTTTTATACAATGACCATTTTCAAAATTATAAGGGCTACAATATACCAAAAGCACAGCTTATTATTGCAGATATACCTTATAATCTTTGAAACAATGCGTATGCAAGCAATCCTTCTTGGTATGAGTGAGGAGATAATAAGAATTGAGAAAGCGATTTAGCTTGAAAACAATTCTTTGATACTGACAAAGATTTCAAAATAAGCGAGTTTTTACACTATGCAAGTCAGATGTTGAAACCTGAACCTAAAGAAGTATGAAAAGCACCTTGTATAATTGTATTTTGTGAGTTTGAACAGCAGTTTGAATTGATACAAAAAGCACCACAATATTGATTAAAAAACTATATAAACTTAGTTTTTAGAAAAGATTTTTCAGCACAGGTTTTAAAAGCAAATATGAAAGTTGTATGAAATTGTGAATATGCAGTTTTACTTTATAGAGAAAAGCTCCCAAAGTTTAATAATGAGTGAAAAATGGTATTTAATTGCTTTGACTGGATTCGAGATAATAAAACAGAAAAGATACACCCAACTCAAAAGCCTGTACCACTTTTAGAAAGATTGATAGAGATATTTTCTGATAAATGAGATGTAGTTATTGACCCTTGTGCAGGAAGTGGAAGTACACTTTTAGCAGCTGTACAAATGGATCGAAAAGCTTATTGATTTGAAATAAAAAAAGACTTTTTTAAGAAAGCTAACGAAAAAATACTGAGTACTTGGCAAAAAAGATTATTTTAATATATGATATTTTTGCAATACAGAAAATAGTAGTGTAAAATACTCTTGTACACTGATTTTAGTTACTAACTTATACATTATGCTAGATTTCTTAGTTTTCGTACCAAAATTTTAATACTAAAACAAAACCTATGAAAAAAACAGTTATTGCCTATTGAGTTGTTGTATTGATTGCATTTATCGCCTGCATATATGTTGCTTCGTATGTTACTAAAGCTATTGCAGATGATAGCAAAGATTTCTCTTGGGCTTCTCGCTCTCTTGAAATCATTGATAGTAAAACAGCAGAAAATGAAATGCATCGAGTAAATAAAGAAGAGATAAACAAGGTTATAAATGAAAATAAGAAAGCTATAGAGCTTGAAAAATGTAAGATAGAAAAAAGAGATAAAAATGCAACTTGCTCTTTATAAAAGCAGAACAACCTGCAAAAAAAAGGGAGACTGAAAAAGTTAGTGAGATCTCTGAAAAGAAAAACGAACTAAAACAAGAGATAGTTTCAGACTGGAAAACAGATGCAATGCACTTTATAGCAGATTTTGAGTGATTTAGAGAATGTGCGTACCACGATAGCAAGCAATGGTCAATTTGATATGGTACGAAAAGCTTTCCTGGAGAATGTATCACAAAAGAAGAAGCTATACAACGTAAGAAAGACCATTTACAGGCTCTCTATGAGTTAGTAGATAGAACTTGCTATAATGATAACCAAAGAATAGCTCTTGTGTCTTATATGTACAATGTTTGAGTGAATGCAATGTGAATACAATCGTATGTAAAAGATTGCAATTATAAACGCATAAAGTACATAATGAACACATACGGTTGGACTATTAAAGGAAAGTGGAGTAATTGACTAGCAAAAAGAAGAAACATTGAGATAAATAAATTTAATTCCTTACAATAGGACTATGAAAGAAATAAAGTTTCGAGTATGGTACAATACAGAGGATAAAATGGAATATACGACTGATTATATAAAAGAAAAGTATTGACCTAATGACTATATTATGCAATACAGTTGACTCAAAGATAAGAATGGGAAAGAGATATATGAGGGGGATACTGTTCGTATACTTTATACTGATTGGGCTAGTAAATCGCAAGATGATACAAGGGAGTTAGAACAATATTTAATAGATATATCTCATAAATCAGAAGTAGTATTTATGAGAGATAGATATTGGCTAAAATGTTGAGAAAAATATGATTCTATTTTTCCTTGAACGCATTGATTTATTGAAGTTATCTGAAACATATACGAGAATAAAAATCTTATATTTTAATTTTAAATAATGGAATATCCTGAAAGAGCTGAGGCAGACTTTTCAATAGTTTCTCGCTTTCCTTGAGAAGAACGCAGACTACCAATCAAAGGAGCAATAGAAAAAGACCAACGTATCAATGATGAAGTTGCAAGTCTATTACAAAGTGTACCTGCTGAGTATAGGAAAGAAGTAGGAGCGAAAGTGAGAAGGATTATAAATATTTTAAAATCGTAATATGGAAAAGGAAGTCGCAAGAATCCCCTACAATAATTGGAGAAATAGCCAGCTTTCAATAGCTCGACATTATGGAGGTATAAAATACAATGGAGAACACTATGAGTTTGATAGAGAAGAAATGATGAAACTCTCAAAATGAGTAAACGAAGTGTTTCCCGACTTAGTTTGTTATAAGAAAGTTAAGAAAGAGGTACAAGTATCTTGAGAAAATGTACAAGAACTATTTTCAAAAGTGAGAGAAGAGTTAGAAAAAAAGAGTTGATGAATTATTTCTTAAAAAATAATATGCAAGACGTAAAAGTTACTAAAAGTGTTATAAATGAAAGGCAGGAACTTGCTGTTTCTCTTCTCGTAAAAAAATGAGACTATACAAAAGGAGAGTATCATTTGCTTTGTAATGCAAAGATACAAGGAGACTTACTAGATTTTAAAATTATTTGATTCGAGAAGTGAAATGAGACAGAAGAGAGAAAGCAAAAGCTAAAAGACCTATATTTTAATATGAAGCTCTATTCAGACCATATCCAAGAGAAACTTGAAATAGTCGAACAAGAACTTTATGCAAAATACAAAATACAAAGCCGAACGGAACTTTCAGATAGTGAACTTGACCAAGAACTAGAGTTTTATTCTAACGGAAAATTTATATCTTAATTTTACAACTATGTTTTGATTTTCAAAAGTTATACCTTGTTTTAGAGAATTTACTAAAAAAGAACTTTCTAAAACTTACGAAAAGTGGGATAGTGATATACATTGCTATATTTTAGATACTGTAGAGCTTTCAGATTGTGAGTTAATGGATCAGTTTGGAAATAAGTATTGTAAAGGTTACAAACCTAGTGCAATGGCAAAGAAACTTGAAAGTTACAGAAAAAGACTTTGGGAGTTTAAAAAAGATTGATTTATTGAGGAAGTGGGAAGAGTAAAAATCCCAATAGCAAAAATGGGGGAAAAGATAACAACAGATGAAATATTTTATAAATTAAAGTAATATGCTAATAATAGAACTACTACAGGAAAGACACGGAAATTTGACAGATTTTGCAAAGAGTTTAGGAAAATCTATATGAAATACTTGGAAACATATACGAATAGTTAAAAAAGACAGTACCAAGAAGCGATACACTAAAGCTTTTAATGAATGTTTTAGGACAAATTATACTTTTAATGAACTTTTCGATGCACCAAAAAGAGATTCTGATCAAAATGCAATATCACTCGAAACAATATAACTACTATAAAGGCTTAATTATGAATTGATTCTATACAACTACTATAGATACAAGAGAGAATGAAATAGAAGTTATAGAAAGAGTAGCTAAAAAATACTGAATACATATAGACGAAATAAGAGGCTCTTGTAGATATAAACCACTATCGCAAGCACGAAGTGATATAGTTAAGATTCTAAAAGATGATTTTCACTTAACCTATAAAAGAATAGCTAGTGTGATATGATTTAAAGAACATAGTGCTTGTATATATCTTTATAATAAAAAATATGATAACTGTAAGAATAGTAAAGAAGTTTCCTAAACTGGAAATTAAAAATATAGAGGATTGTAAGAAAGTTTTAAAAGAATGTTGAATAAATGTTGAAAAAGTGAATCTTGCAGAATTGGAGAAACAATGAGTTTATTTGAATAGTTTTTAGTGATGAAAACAAAGAAATTTCAAAAGAAAATGTGTAAATGGAAAGAGTGAAGCTCTTTTACTTTATTTCTTGATAGATTAGCAAATGGAGTATATAAGACTAAAACTGACACTTCCTCCAACTCTTAATGGATTATTTGCAGGATATAGAGTAAGACACAAGAGTAATGTATACAAGGAATGGCTAAAATTGGCTCATAGCGAGCTTTTACAACAAAAAAGGTATACAATCACAGGAAATGAATGGCTAGATGTAAATTATGCGTTTTATATGCCTATTTACAACAAGAACGGAACTAAGAAAAGAGTAGACGTATTTAATTTCGAAAAAGCTCTTAGTGATTTTCTTGCTGATAATATATCTTGATTCAAAGATGAGCATATAAAAAAGTGATTTATAGAAAAACACGACTCAAAAGAAAAATATGTAATAATCTTTATAAAAGAATGCAACGACACAAAAAAAACTATTTAAAACACTTGTGATACCCTGAATATATAAACTGTGAAGTATGTTGAAATATTGCTGTAGACGTGCATCATATAGTACTGAGAAGCCACTTTTGAAAGAATAAAAAAGAAGAACAGGATAATATTGAAAACTTAATAGGCTTGTGTCGTATTTGCCACGAGAAAGCCCATAAATACGAATATACTAAGGAGTTTTTGCAAGAAATTCATAAAAAGATGCTCTAGTTTTTGATTTTTAGAATAAAAAAGAGTATAATAGATATACTTTAATACTAAAAACTTATATGAAGCACCTACTAGACCTAACAGAACAAGAAATAGATGAGATGAGTGATGAAGAGTTCAATTCTTTAGCTTGGCAATGTAATGTTACAGTTGAGATACCAGCAGGGAGAATAGAGAAAGTGAGAGCATTAGCAAGAGAGATTTTAGAGGGGCAATGAGATTTATTTTCTAAGGAGTAAAAGATGAAAGAAAAAGAGTTATGAGAATTTTATTTTAAGCAAATAGAAGACATACAACTTTTATTTTGTGAAAAAGAATTTGAATTCTTAGGTGAAGTATTGGAAAAAATAAAAGAAAAATTAGACTATAATTTTAGGACCCACTTCTTTACAGAATTCTGATATGATATATGAGAAGTAGACACAAGTACGTTTGGGTTTGATTATGATAATACATTAAAATCTTATATGGAGAGTGTAGATGCTCTTAAAAATCTTATATGGAGAGTGTAGATGCTCTTAAAAAATAACCTCGCTGAGTTTTATATTTTAATTATGGGGGATGACTCTAGAAGAAATAGAAAAGATATTTGATGAAAGGTTTTGTATACTAAATAAACATAGTTATAGATTTAAAGAAATAAGTCCATGCGATGTAAAAGACTTTTTCCTTAATGAGATACTACCAGAAGTTTGTTCAGAATTTGCACACTTTGAGAATAGAAATCGAACTACAAGTGTGGGAGAGATACTAAAAGAAAAATATAATATAACTTTATAGAGATATGAGACCTTGAAAAGAAGTAACGAGTACAATTAGTAACAATAAATACCACGAGGACAATACAATAAACGAAATAATAGAATATGTACGATATGCCGATAGTGATAAAGATGCAATATATAATCTTAATAATATTTTAGAATCTCGCAGAAAAGAAGAATCAAATTGAGGCTTGTTTATTATGGTATTTATTATAGGAATTTTATTGTGATTATTACTTAATATTTTTTAAATTATGAAAAACTAAAAATACTGAGCGAAATACTCAAACAGAATACAGATATTAAAAGTAGGTTAAAATACCAACACAAGTTTATAGACTGATGTTTTGTAGAAGTCGAACCAGCCTACCACGATATACTTGAGTATTTGGGAGAGGATTATGCACTTACATATGATTCAATTATCACAAACTATAATTGAGTTATAAAATGAATGATTTCTCTTCTCCCTTGACCACTATCCGAACAATCCGACGAGACTCTTGATGAGATTATTTCTTTATGTAAAAATGTATGAATGAAAAATGGATAGAGTGATTATCTAAGGCGAGAGATGATGTAAAACAGCATATAGAGAAGTTAGATATACAGGCTTATAAAGAACTGCATTTTGCTTTTGCTCGTTTAGATTTATACATTGAGAGTTTAGAACTCTTTTAGGAAACTTGGACGGATATCTCATATGAAATGAGTAAAGTGAATAAAAAGGTTTGTTGAACTTGAAATAAAATACAAAAGTATAAATTGAAATGAGTTTTATATCTTAGATATTTATTTTGAAGCTGGATGATATTCTTGATAAAGAGAAAAAGAAGTATTTGAGACAATGGAAGAAATGGAGAAGTATATCGATGATTATATTCTAAACTATAACTTATAAAATGAGAGAACACGAACCAAGACCAACAATAGAATTTTGAGAAACTATCCACTATTGAGTATGAGTAGTACAAAAAGACAAGGCAATAATGGAAGCAAAATGGAAAGTTATGAAAGATATGCTTGAGGCTTTGGAAAAACTACCAAGTGAAGCAAGTAATGAAGAGTTTGCGAGGGTAGCAAGAGAGTTTAGTATTAAAATAAAGGAGATATGAATCAAATAATACATTGAGACTCACTTGAATATATGAAAACACTTGCCGATAAGAGTATAGATTTAGTGTTGACTGATCCTCCGTATGGGATATGAGAAAGTTGAAAAAGTAATCATAGTAGATGATGTATTGCAAAGTCAAAACAATATAAAGATTATTGATGGGATGAATTTATACCAACTAAAGAATATTTTGAGGAAATAAAAAGAATATCAAAAAATGCTATTATATGGTGATGAAATTATTTTGTAGAACATTTAGAAAATTCATCTTGTTGGATTGTATGGGACAAAGATAATGGAGAAACTGATTTTGCAGATTGTGAGTTGGCTTGGACTAATTTTAAAACAGCAGTTAGAAAAAAGAAGTTTAAATGGCAATGAATGCTTCAGGAAAGTATGAAAAATAAAGAAATACGAGAACACCCCACTCAAAAACCAAAAGAACTCTTTAAATGGTGCTTAGAAAACTACTCTAAACCTTGACATATTGTTTTAGATTGCTTCGCAGGGAGTGGTACAACAGCAGTAGCCTGCATTGAGACAAGTAGAAACTATATAGTTATAGAAAAAGAAGCTGATTATGTTGAAATTATAAAAAAACGTGTAAAAAACACTACTCCTCCATTATTTGTGATATAGGGTAATAATTTATTTTAATAATTATAATATTATGGGGTTTTTATCAGAATTATTTGATGATGTAATTGATATTGCTACCGTTCCAGTAAAAGCAGTTGCAACAGTCGTAGACTATACATTATATCCTTTTGAAAAAGACGGAGCAGATTTTATAAGACCTGCTGTAGATTGATTAAGAGAGAGTGTAAGAATAAACAAATAGGGCTGTAAAGCTCTTTTTTTGTATCGAAAACAGTCGATTTTTTGCAATTTATAAAAATATTCTTATAATACTCTTGTATGCGATTAAATAGGTTGTAATTATAGACAATCTCGTGGGGGTTCGCATACAACCTAGCCCCTGCGAGATTGTTTTTAATTATAGGATTATGGAAAAATATATTGAGTATGTGAATAGAGTTCACGAGTGAAATGTAAATGAGGTTGATTTTATAAACAATCAACTCAAAAAACATCTTGATAGTAATCAAGAAAATCAAACAGAGATAGAACATATTTTAGATTTTTTATATTCTACTAAAAAGTCTTACAAAAATATAGGATACAAGACTATCCTAGAAAAAACGAACGCTTGGAATAAAAAACTTATAGAATCTGCAAGTTCAAAAGATAGTGAGGTCGAATGAGTAGACTATGAAGTTGTAAAAGATTTTTGAGATGGTTTTAGATTTGTAAAACTTATTTCTGAAATTGCATATCAAAGAGAATGAAAATTAATGAGTCATTGCGTAGCTTCCTACTATGGAAGAAATGTAAATATTTACTCTTTACGAGATTCAAAAAATCTCCCTCATTGTACGATTGAAGAAAACAATCAAGTAAAAGGAAAGTGAAACCAAACAGTCGATAATAAGTATTTTGCATATTGTATTAAATTTCTCGAAGAAATGGGGATGAGTATTTGAGAAAATGAGATGAAGAATATATGATTTTATAAATTAGAATCTATTGATAAATCTTTATCAATAGATGAGAAATATCTTTTTGATTGAAAATATGTTTCAGAAAAACATCTTGATAAGATTAAAGATAAAGAGTGAGATATTTACTACTGATTCTGATTATTTAATATAAAAAAGTTAGTGGAAATAAACATAGATTTTTCATTAAAATGGAATTTCGACTTTAATTTTTTATTAAAATATGTTAATAAAAAAGCGAATGATAACTATTCTACTGCTGTAGCGAATGATAACTATTCTACTGCTGTAGCGAATGGACATTCTTCTACTGCTGTAGCGAATAGAGACTCTTCTATTGCTGTAGCGAATGAGAGCTATTCTACTGCTGTAGCGAATGATAGCTATTCTACTGCTGTAGCGAATGATAACTATTCTACTGCTGTAGCGAATGGACATTCTTCTATTGCTGTAGCGAATAAAAGATATTCTATTGCTGTAGCGAATGATAACTATTCTACTGCTGTAGCGAATGATAGCTATTCTACTGCTGTAGCGAATGATAACTATTCTACTGCTGTAGCGAATGGAGAAAAGAATTCTATCGCTCTTTGTATAGGATATAACTCAAAAGCAAAAGGAAAAATATGAGTGTGGCTTATTCTCTCAGAATATGACCAAAATGATGATTTAATTATTGATATTCAATCAAAAAAGATTGATTGAGAAATTATAAAAGAAGATACTTTTTATACTTTGAAAGATTGAGAATTTAAAATAGTAGAATAAGACAAGGACTCAAAAGAGTCTTTTTTTTATACAAAAAAAGAGAGCCGAAGCTCTCAATTATTCAGAAAGGTTGTTACGATATGACTTATTTGCCATACGAGATTTTCACCTCCTTTCGCCCATTTTGGGATTCGTGAGACACCAAGAGGGCTTTCGCCAGTCCAATGCCTCAAAGTAATTATATACTATTTTTTAACTTTTCAAGTATTTCGGGATGTTCTTTTTCAATAAAGTTTCGTAAGACTCGAAAAATCTTATCGTTTCGCTCGACTCATTGTATCGTTTCTTCTTTGATTGTGTTTTTTATATCAAAAAATCATACAGTCAAAATAACTCAAAATACACTCCCACAAAAAAATAAAAGTAATTCCATAAAATTCATTGCTTGTTTTTAGAAAATAAATGAACCTGTAAGCTTTTCTTACAAGTTCCTATACACTTCTCAAATCATACTTTTTCATCACTGCAACAACTGTATCGATTTTTACATCAAGATAGTTTCAATATCTTTTCCCTGGATTTACAAAAGTATCTTCCCAACACTCGGAAAAGTCCTCGCTTGGACTTTTCTTTGCGTGATCATTCAAATATAAATTTTTATATATTTTACCTCGAAGTAAAAACTTCGCTTGTGCTGAAAGTGGCAAACTACTCATTTCTTCCCACTTGGTTCGTACTTCTTGTAAAACTACATCAAAATATACATAATGAGAATACTCGTGTTCTAGGATAGCATTTTGTTTGATTGTATCGACTTCCCAAAACTTAGGATAGATATTTATATACGGTCATCCGTATTCTTTCGGAATATATGCTCCTCGTCTTGTTGCACTATCTTTTGGCTGTGGTTTCAAAAATACAGGGATTCCATAAAAAACAGCTATAAACTTCCTGTAATGATACCAACCTGCAACATCTTTATAAGAATATTCTTGTATTTTTACTGCGTCATCTTGCCCTTTTCCGTCTCCACTTCCTGCGTTTTGATTGATTACAGTGATTTTATTCTCTCATTTTTTAGCTTTTAAAACGATTCATACGTGTCCATATGTACTATATGGTCAAGTTGTCCAGAAAATAACATCTCCTACTTGTGGCACTTGTTTCGGATTGCTTGTATCGTTCTGGATTTTTTCCCAATCAGAAGAAAAAGTATTTGAAGTATTTGCCCATCCATTTTTTGCACTTCCTCAAAAAGTTCAAAGAGGAGATTTTATGACTTCATTTGCAAAATGCCGAGCTAAATCTACACATTGAGAATTATAAGCTCAATCGACATCTATATTCTTTCACTTCATCTTATTTCAATATTGTTCAACGACATTTTGCATATATATTTTTTTATAAAATAATACTTTGATTATAAAGAAAAAGTTATATTATACAAATAACTGATTAACAATCCCCCGAGTTAGTTAGTTTTAACTATATTAAATAGTCATTATATCGGGGGATATAGTGGCTATTTTTATTTATAAAATTATGCAAGAAATATGGAAAGAAGTATGAGTCTTTAGAAACATAGATTTTAAGTGATTATATCAAGTGAGTAATTTATGAAGAGTGAAATCGATGGCTAGAAAATGTGGATTTGTTTATAAAAAAGAAAGAGTATTAAATCCTACTGAAAATAAAAAAAGATGGTGATACTTTTATGTTTCTATGCAAATAGACTGAAAAAGAATAAATGTATTACTACATAGAATTATTGCTTTCTGTTTTATAGAAAATATAAATAATAAGCCACAAATAAACCATATAGACTGAAATAAGTCAAATAATTCTGTAGAAAATTTAGAATGGGTTTCAGATAAAGAAAACAAAGCTCACGCTATAAGAAATTGACTTTCTTCTCATTTAAAAGAATGATATAGTTCAAAGTTGTATAAAAAAATATATAAAAAGTCTCTAAGCTGAGAAATATTATGAGAATATAATTGACTTAGAGACTTATGTGAAAAAGAAAATATTTAAACTTGAGTAAATTATTATATAATTTGAGGTAAAAAATGATTCCCTTATAAATGATATTTATGGACTCGTTAGACTACATTTTTTTTCATATGATTTTTTTAGAAAATATTCAAAAGAACGGTTTATATCGTCTTCTTGGTAGTTGTAATTATCTTTCATAGTGAGACTTTCCTCAAATACGTACTCCCCAATATATCATATTTCTCTCAAAAAATCAAGCCCCCTCCACTTTGAGACCCGCTCTCAAAATCAAATCAGCTTCTTTCCGAGTGTAATTTACTTCATTGTATTCGTAATCATCTTGGTATATAATTATACCTTTCTCACTGTAGAGGTTATCGTGAAGTATAAAGCTTATATACTTTACGGGATTAAAAATAGGTCTTAGGATTTTAGGAATACTCCCAAAGTTTGTTTTGAATCCTTTAGGTACTATTACAAGTGGATTTTTCCTGCTATAATCCAAATACCAAAAAAATTCTTCGCACACTTCAAATATATCTCATTCAAGTTTTCGTAAGAGTCCGTTTCTATCTAGTTTTATTGCATCAGTGTATCTCATACTTATGTGAAGTGATAGAGAAATATTTATAGGCTACCCAGTATCCTAAGCATAAGCCCTTTTTCAAGGAGTTTTCTTAGTAATCTTGATAGTTCTTCCTGTTTTCTTATGTTTCAATTCTCGAAGTATTTGTATTCCCATATATTATTCGGTTAATTCCCAATTATTAAGAGTATTATTTATAGATTGTACATTATCACTTAACTGATCTATTTTACTATCTGTTTTAAATACTACTATAGATATAAGTATACAATGAGCAATTATACTTACAAGTAGTATGATAGTAAATAAGTTTTCTTTTAGTTTCATATGTTTTTATATAATTGTTGTAACAGAAATGTAACAATAGGTACTATAGCAGAAACGATAGCCATTACTTGCCACATAAACTTTTTAGATGAAAGAGAGTCTAGTTTTAGTACCTTTATTTCCTCTACATTCTGTTTATGTTCTTCTTTCGTAGCAAAAGTACTGTTTACTGTGTCTATAAAGTCCTCAAGCATTCTATTAGTCTTATCTTGCCCTTGTTTCATATACTCTATATCCTTTTGCATTAAAGCTTGATTCACTTCCATCTGTCAAAAGTTTAATTTTGTAAGCTCATTTGCCAATTTATGTCGTACTTGCTTTTCTATTACAAGTAGTTGTTCTTTTTCTGTTACCATAATTATATATATTTATAAGGTTTTTTGCAACTATTTTGCACTAAAATCAAAGAGATTAAATTTCTTTTTTATAGTATCTAGTTTTTGTGTAAATAATGGAGTTCGTATAAGATTTTTATTACTAAATGCAGAAGAGAAAGTATCTGCATAATCTTCTATCGGATTCTGTTGACTGTATGCTTGTTTAAAGTCTCAAGGTTTCGTAGAAGCAGTATGTAAATCATTATATTCTTTCCTTTCCGTATCATTTAGTCTTGTAAAGTATGCTTGGTGTCAAAGCTCGTGTTTAGCTGTGTCAAGTAGTTCTCTTTTAGGTAGTCCACTACATATCTTTATATTATTTTGTGTGATGTTTCCTGCATCATCGTATTCTATAGTATGCCAGCCTGTGTTCTTTCGTTTACCAGTAACGGGATCTATCTTACAAAAATCATAATCCCCTATTGTAATAGGAACGGTTTTAGCGATGTCTACTAAATATCCCATTATTTTGTAGTTATTGTCAACATAGATTCTACCATTCCTCGAACCTGTGCAGGCATTTCAGAAGAAGCTTTTGCAAGCTCCCCCTGTTTTATAGTGATAAATTTATCTGTTATTGCAGGTATAACTACCGAGTAGATAGATTCATTCATAAATGCTTCTTTGTCTCCCTCTATATATCCAAGCATAGCAAGGATAGATTCTAGTTGTTCTTCTGGAACATTGTATGTGATTGTTGTTTGCATAGTTGTATAGTTATTATTATTCCCAAGAACCAAAGATTTGTATATTTGTAGCGAGAGTACCTGATGTACCAACCGTTCCAACTCCTTTTACGATTACTTGTATAAATTCTCCCGGGTTTACATAGAGGTCAGCATCTTTTGGGAAAGTCATCATAGTCTCTGGTTGTGAAACTGTAGTACTCACAGCTTGCGCTGCTACTATCGATTGAGTAAACATAGGAAGAAGTACGATTCTTCTTGCCTTTGCAGTAGCAGATGCCATAGATGCACTTTCTGATGTTATTTGCGAAACTGTGGTTCAACCAAATGCAAGTGCGAATGTACGATTCTGTGGTCATCAGATAAGTACTGTTTGCACGAATGATGAGAGAGAAACTCCTGAGATTTTAAATCTACGCCCTTGTACTGTAGCTGACCCCGCTGGTAATTGGTATGATAGCAGGATACCGTCTGTTGTTAGTGCAAGAGAAAATGTTTCCCAAGCTTGATTTAGAAGTCCTGCTGCACCTACTGCAAGTGTCGTATTTGTTGGTACTGCTGCTATTGGATTTGTATTATTAGTATATGTACCAATAGTACCCATTGTTCCCCCTGAAAATCCTTGCATTGTTCCTAGTACTCTTGATGTTACTTGTGCCAAAGAATCCGAGAATACAGCACCTCGTGATACAATTCTATAATCCGAGAATACTGCTTGTAGTACTGCACCTGCTGCACCACCAACAATAGCGTGTCGAAACGACCAAGGAAGTGATTGGGACTTACAAGGAAAGTTTAGAGATACTGGTGTTGGAATTTCCCCTGTCTTTTCGTTATTTACCCAAAATGTTGTTCTCACATTTGATACCTGTATGAGATAGCGATTCGTAGCGTTGTTTGTATAAGTAAAAGGAAATACCGATGAAAATACTTCTGTACCTGCTGAGTTTATTATTCCTTGTATACCTGCTGCAGAAAGTCTAAAGTATACTCCGTCAAGTGGAGCGAACGCTGTCGTTGCACCTCTTTGGAAAAGTCCAAAATCTATAATCGTGTTAGCTGTAGGTTGAGCAGAAAAAGCTACCGATGTTTCGCATATTGTAGTTTGAGCCCCTCCCATTGGGAACATACCGAAAGTACCAAAAGTAAGCCCAGTTGTAGTAGTAGTAATTGAACCCGAGTTTGTCGTGATTCATCCCGTACCTATTGTTGCATTAAGATTCGTAAATGTAAATGAGTGTTTCCCTGTATTTTGTGCAGTATAATTAAATCCTTCTCCGTCAATAAGATTATCCCCAGAATTTCTTATACGAAAATCATCATCTATCTCGGGAGACTTCATATCTCGGATCCCTGTACTAGCTCCTGTATCTATTTCTCCAAACATCGCTGGTGCGTTTTTATATCCTCCACCTTCTTCCACTCATACGGAGTTATATCACGGAAGATTGGTTCGAGAATTAAAGTTTGCATCTACGTTCTGCATTCAGGAAGTATTACTCCCCGTTTCTATAATTGCCATATATATTAAGTAAAAGTATAAAATATTTTTCGTTTCCCCTTTATTCTTCAGCTACTAAGAGCCGTAAGAATAAAGTTTCCAGTTCCAGCTTTCGCTGAAAAAGCTATTGAGTCCCATTCCCAGTCGTTTCCTACTCTTCCAGTGGCTACATTTCACGACGGACTTACTATTATTTTCGATGTATTTGTTATTCCAGCATCTGTAATAGTAAATCTTTTTGAGCGTAGCGGAAGGGTACTTCAGAAGTCTATTTCTGTTTCCGTAAGAGTTAGACTTCATCCCCCTCCAGTAGCATTTAAAGTAGTCCCAGTAAGAGAGAGATTCGTTCCGAGAGTTATTTCTTCCATTACTCCTACTCCTGCTGTACCTCGTCATATAAGCTTATTTGTAGCCATTGACGTAGTAAGTGTTCTATTAGCTGACAAGTCTCCTCCTCCCACAAGGGGAGATGTTGTTGATATAGTTGTTGTAGTATTTACTTTCCCTGTTATAAGAGCATTTACTGAAGCTGTGAAGTCTGAAACTTGTGAAGCCGTGATAGATATAGCAACATTCACGGCACTCGTTATAAGTCCTTTTGCGTTTACTACAAACTGTGCTACCGAACCCGCTATACCGAAACTTCCTACATTTGCATTGACCGTCGCAAGTGTAAGAGCTGTTGCCCCTGTAGCATCCCCAGTATGTGTTGCATTGCTAACTTTTGCATTATTGGTAGCAGTATCACTTTCTATAGTATCTAGGTCTACTGCTTGTGTAACAGTAATAAAACCTAGCTTTGTCTTTTCTCCTGCCGTAGCAAATTTATTTGTAGCTCATACAGTTATATCATCTGTATCATCTGTAGTTTTATCAAAGACTGTTACCGACTCAAAAGAAGTATCAGAGATATTTCTCCTTATACTACCTCAAGCAGGTATATCTATGTTTGACGGTATGTCTCAATATTTTGCCATATTATTGTATTAGATTATATTTCATAACTTCACGATATAACGAAGGTATTTGCGTTTATAGAGTTTCCATTTGTTCGAGTTGTCCCTCATCGTAGTTGTACCGTAGAAGCATTTCATACTCCATATCAAGAACCTGTACCTATATTTAATCCTCAGTGAAGTCAATCTGTAGTAAAAGTTACTTTTTCTGCAAAAGGAATAGTTGCTGTTACTGTACTATTACCTACTCATGCAGTTACCCATTCTTGATGCAAAGAGAGAAATAATCTATTTGATACTATTTTATATTTTACTCTTTTAATTTCTGATCATGAAGGAGTAGTTCCATTATAAGTAATGACAGGAGCATAGTCTAAGTCTCTTGTTTCATATATTGGTCTTTGGATTAAATTACTTGCTGTAAATGTTGGTACACTCCAAGTATATCCTGCTCCTGCTGAAAGAGTTGCAGCGAATCGTCAGATATTGACTACTACGTCTGTTCCTGTTGGGGGGAGTCCGTTACTTCAATATTTCTCATTTGTGCTTGTTCCAGAAAAATCCGATACCTGTGTTCAATACGGTATTCTACTTATCATTAGTCATACACTTGGTCAACTCGTAGTATTCCATACAAGGCTTACAAAATAATCTATTTCTTTTGTAGCTAGTTCTGTACTTCAAGCATTGAACCAGTTTGTTCCTGCATTCATTGTAATGCTCTTTGAAGTTGTAATACTTCTTACTACATCTCATATTCTTACATATATAGGGTCTGTTGCACTTGGGTCTGTACCTGCAAGAGTCTTTATAGCAACTGTGAGATTATTACTTGCAACACTTGGTACTATTTTTCAGTTTATGAGAAAGCCCTCGGGTGCATTAAATTTTATAGTTCCATTGGTAAATATTGGAAGAGTATATGTTTTATTTGTGAAAGTTTGTGATGCTGTAAGTGTTGGGATCACTGTTTGATCTACACTCCATATAGTTCCACTTCAAGATACTATTATATCTCCTTTGTCTCAGTCATTAGAAATAGCAGAAAATACCTTCATATCTTTAATCGCGGTTGAAAGCACATCAGATAGTTCGTGTATAGTCGTATTATCAGCGTCTATTATCCTGTCCGTAGTATCGTTAGTGATAGTATATGCAGGTGAGATTGATACTCCTCCGTCTATAGATACTTGGGTTTTTCCTCCTGTATCAGTTACTGTTACTCCTGCTCCTACGAAATTTAGATTCGTTCGTTGTGTAAGTGGTGTTCCTTCATCTTCTATAACGTGTCCTCCTCCACCTCCACTTGTAAAATCAGATACAAGAGCCTTTTTTAAGTTTCAGGTATCAGAAGTATCAGAGATTAAAACATAGTCAGTTCCTACTGCTGTTACTACTGTTTTATTTGTAATTGCTGTTTTATCTACTGTAAGTGCTGTTGCTCCTGTTACTTCTCCAGTATGAGTCGCATTACTCACAAGTCCATCTAGCTTAGTCTCGTCTGCTGTAGTAAAGCTTGCTGTAGTTCCCGCAAGTACTGCCGAGTATCCTTGTACTGTAGTTCCTATGTCCGTACTCTGTAGGGCAGAGTCAGCTTTGTCTAGGCTTAGGTTTACACTTGTTGAGAGTTTTGCTTCTGTGATAGAACCGTCAGCTACTGTAGCTTCCGAAGTTACTACTAAGTCTCCACTTCATAATACACTTGCTCCATTGATTGTCTTAATATTCGTTTGAGATACAAGAGTTGCTTGTTTTCAGTCAAGAGCTGTTTGAGTAGCTGTACTCACTGGTAGGCTTGATATTGAGGCTTCTTGGTATGTATTAGAGTCCGAAACATCTGCAAACATTATCTTGTCTGCTCATACAGGGGTTTGTGCTGTTTGCGATGGAAATATTTTATCTGCCATAGTTTGTTTTTAAATGCTAGGTCTTGTAGTATAGCTTGAGCTTATTATATCTCTTGTGTTGTAATTATCAAGTGGAAGTGTTCCTCATCGTACTCTTACTATTATTCTTTCTCCTATACTTGTAGTTATGTATTCTCAAATAGAAGTTACAAGATAAGCTCCTCCTATCCTTGTGAGATTATAAGAGCTTGTTATTGCAGGTCTTAGATTGTAAGTAGTCATAGGTTATTTATTTTTTACTGTAGGGTTTATAAATCAGGTGTTGTT
>JAYTJZ010000051.1:0-4245 GCA_043730605.1 Candidatus Altimarinota bacterium | reverse complement strand
CTTCTCCTCTTATACTCGGATTTCTTACGACTCTTGAAAAATATAAACAAGAGTATAAATCACTTTTCGGTATGTTTATCTCGTTTCTGCTTGTTTTTTCTACTTTTGTATACTTTTTTGAAGTAGGACAAAACCCTCAGTTTGCTTCTATTCCACATGCGCTGTGGTGGGGAATCGTGACGATAGGAACGGTAGGATATGGGGATATTGTTCCGATTACGCTCTGAGGGAAAATATTTTGAAGTATTCTCGTACTTCTGTGACCTATACTGCTTGCGGTATTTTCTTCGGTGACAATACTCGTATTTATGGATGTAGCTGAGCGAACCCACGAAGAAGCTGTCAATAAAAAATGTAAAAACTGTGATGCACTTAACCATATATCAGCAAATTATTGTATGAATTGTGGAGAAACAAATTTTGATGAACTCGAAGAAATACACCAAGAAACGAAAAAAACACTCAAGAAAAAGTTATTCTTCTTATAAAAATATCTTGTAAAATCCCTCTTTTTCGGTATAAAAAGAGGGATTTTTTATTTATACCAATCTATTTATGTCTTCAAAAGATACTTTTTTTGTAACTACCCCGATTTACTATACCAACGGGATTCCTCATATCGGACACTCGTATAGCTCACTTATCGCAGACAGCATTGCGCGCTATCAAAGAATCTCTGGAAAACGAGTCAAGTTTTCAACAGGAGTCGATGAAAATAGTCAAAAAATAGTTCAATCTGCTGAAAAAGAAGGAAAAGATATCATGGTCTATCTCGATGAAATGGCAGAAAAGCATAAAGCAGTCTGGGATGGACTGGGGATAGAATATACTGACTTTATCCGAACGACTGAGATTCGTCATCATGAACTGGTACAGAAAGTTCTCCAAATCTCTTATGACAAATGAGATATTTATCAAGGAGAATATGAAGGAAAATACTGTGTTGGCTGTGAAGCTTTTAAAAAAGATGAAGATCTCATAGAAAAAAATGGAGTTTTAGTTTGCCCTGATCATCTCAAAGAACCAGATATCATTAAAGAAAAAAATTATTTTTTCAAACTTTCAAAATATCAAAAAGATTTAGAAGCCTACTATGAGGCATATCCAGAATTTGTAATGCCTGCAGATCGATTTAATGAAGTAAAAGCCTTTGTAAAACGAGGACTCGAAGATTTTTCTATTTCTCGAGAAACGAATAAATTTGGAATTCCACTTCCATTTGATCCAAGCCAAGTAACTTATGTTTGGTATGATGCTCTTTTTAACTATGTGACGGTCTGTGAAAATGGGGATGAAGATTTTTGGCCCGCAAATCTCCATGTAGTAGGAAAAGATATTATTCGTTTTCATGCGATTTATTGGCCTGCGATGCTTCTGAGTGCATGATATGAACTTCCTAAAAATATTCTTACGACTGGATTTTTCACGGTAGACGGACAAAAGATTTCTAAATCTCTGGGAAATGCTATAGACCCGGTAGAATTTACCGAAAAATATTCAAAAGATATGCTGACTCTCTATCTTCTCTCAACTTTTAACATAGGGCAAGATGGAGATTTTGACCAAAAACAAGCAGTCCTGACCTACAACGCAAAACTTGCCAATAACCTTGGGAATTTGGTGAATAGGGTAGTGGTGCTTGCACTCAAAATAACCGAGAATAGTGGAGTGCTTGAAAATAGTAACCCTAACTTGAATTCAAATACCAAGGTACAAAACCCTAACTTGAATTCTTTCCCTTTTCAAGGGCAAGAGGCTACAATCGAAAAACTATTTTGAGCATATAACCTCAAATGAGTTCTCGATACGTGCTTTGAGAATCTCGATACACTCAATAAATTTGCAGATGAAAAACAACCATGGCAGATGATAAAAACGGATGAAGCAGCAACTCGAGAAGTACTCTATACTCTTGCAGAAGGTTTAAGACAAGTAGGAATTGCAATCTATCCATTTTTTCCAGAAAAGATGAGTGAGATGTTTGTAAAACTGGGACTGAAAAATTACAGAGAAGAGCTTGAAGCAGGGAAACGAAGTGACTTATTGCAAAGACAAGAAACTTTTGTTATACTGGAGAAATGAGAGGCTTTATTTCAACGAATAGAAATAGTGTAATATGCCACTTGATAATACTTTTGAATTACCTGATATTACAAAAGAAGATGAATTATCTGATTTTATTTTTGTAGTTCAAATGTTGGTAGAACAATATGTTCGGGATGTCTTGGGAATATATAACGATGGAGATTTTTTAGATAAAATACGCGTATTTTATAGACTCTATGGAAATAAAAAAACTATGTTGTATCTTTCTTGAAGAGATGATCTTCCAAAAGTAATAATGGATGAGCATACTTACTATATAGATATTAAAACATCACTTGAAAATATAAGAAACCTTGCATTGTTTCTACTTGAAAATATAGAGAAAAATGAAGATAATAATAAAACTCCTAACGTTTAGGAGTTTTATTATACATCATCTTTTTACTCAGATAGAGTTGATCTTCGATAAGTTTTCTATTTTTTGCGATGAGGTCTCATATGATTCCCAGTGCAAAAAACACAGTTGCAATCGTGAGAAATGCTCCAGAAAGTATGAGAGACTGTATCTTTCCTGTATTTCCATCAATCGTGAAGTAAAAATAGAAAAAACGAATAATTCCAATACTTCCTAAAAAGAAAAATACACTCGCAAATCCCAAAAACATACGAAGCGGATGATACATCCCATATACTCGTAAAAGAATAGAAAATGTCTTATACATATGTTGCCACATATTCTTGAAAAGCCTACTTGGACGAGTTGGTTTATTGGTAGTGATAGGAACAGAAACGACATAGAGTCCTTTACTTCCTGCTTGTACGAGTGTATCGACTGCGTAGCTAAATTCTGAAGTGACATTGAGTCGTAAAAGAGCTTCTCGACTGTAAGCTCGAAAACCACTTACTGAGTCAGCTACTTGTGTTCCAGAAAGCAGACGTACCAAAAAGCTTCCAAGCCACTGAAAAAACTTTTTGAGAGGAGAGAAGTGAGAGATATTTTTTGTTTGTCTATCTCCCATCACGATATGAGCTCCCGTTTCTTGCATTTTTCTTACAAGATCTGGAATATATTTTCCTGGATACTGATTATCTCCATCGGTATTGATGAGGATATCTGCTCCTTCAAGAAGTGCTTTTTCCATCCCAGAACGAAATGCGTTTCCTAAACCACGATTATTTCCATGAACTATGATATGAGTTACCCCAAGATTTCGGGCTATTTGTATAGTCTTATCCGTACTTCCATCATCGATAATCATCGTTTCGATGATATCAATTCCATCAATTCTTTTCGGAATTTCATGAAGTACTACTTCTAGTGTTTTTTCTTCATTATAGCAGGGGATTTGTATGATGAGTTTCATAGTTTTTTTATATGCTGTAGGGAACGCATACTGCGTTCCCATTTTTTATATCATATACATTTTTTAAATATTTCCAAAGAAAATAATAACGAGAACTCAGAAAAACATAATCGTGGAAGCAATAAATTTATGTAAAATATCTTTTTCTTTGAAAATAAGACACCCCAAGAGAACTGAAATCATCCCACTGGTACGTTTCAGTGCGATAACATAAATCACCAATGTGAGTTTGAGTGCCAGCATCTGTAAAACAAGTCATCCTCCCATGAGTACACTTAAAACTCCTACTTTTTTTAAATATTCTTTTTGAATATATTGTTTCATTTCCAGATTTTTTCAAAGAAATTTCATATACCCAAAAAGCAGAGGAAGCGACAAGAAACTTGTCCAAAATATCCAAGGAAGAATTCCAAAAGATGCTATTCCTATCTTATCAAGAGGAGCTGTTATACTTTGTATGAGAGTCGTGAGTAACATTGCTTTTGCTCCTTTATCTGAGAGAATAGCTTGAAAAGGATGAAAAACACCATTTTTGATACCTCACTCCAGAGCATAGAGTCCAAAAAATATAATCGTAACTCCGATATATCCTGCGCTATTAGGAATTTCCCCTGTAAAAATATAGGAAGTGATAAGAAGCAGAGGAAGAGCGAGTGCTCCTATAGGACCTACGATAGAGATTTCTCCATATTTTACAGCTTGTAAGCTCGTTATCGTAGAAATAGTAGAAAGAATGACAACACAAAATATCAAAAAAAGAGTGTGAATATGTATTTCAGGAAAAGAAAAAAAGAAGAGTGAGGGGAAAAGCAGGAGAGAGGAAAATAAACGAATT
>JAYTJZ010000050.1:0-12896 GCA_043730605.1 Candidatus Altimarinota bacterium | reverse complement strand
CAAAGGACAACAGGAAGTGGAATATATATCAATCCTCTCAAAGACCAAGATATATCAGTTTTTTGATACCTCTGAAGTCATGTTTTAGTAGATGAAGAGGGAAGACTTATCGGAGATCAGTTTGAAATATTTGGTTTAAAATAAGCTTTACAAAATTTTTAAAATCGTATAATGATGTTCATATTTTTCAATTGTTTATTTTTTTACAAGACATATGGATCCGTGGTCATATATTTTATTTCTTTGTCTCTTTCTTTTGTCTGGATTTTTTTCTGCAACAGAAATAGCTTTTATGAGTATTCCGGCTCATAAAGTAGATTCTCTCGTAAAACAAAAAAGATTTGGTTCAAAAACCCTCAGTCGTCTCAAGAAAAACTCTGATAAAGTTCTCATCACAGCCCTCATAGGAAATAATCTCGTCAATACCTATGCTGCTGCTCTTGCAACACAAATATCTATTGAATTAGCTCGCGCATCAGGAGTGGAAGAATCCCTTGCTATTGGTATAGCAACAGGAATTATCACTCTTCTCATTCTTATTTTTTGTGAGATTGTTCCAAAAAGCTTCGCGAGTAAGAATGCTGAAATTATAAGTCTTTCAGCTGCTCCTATCTATAGTTTTTTAGTAACTCTTCTCACTCCAGCTATTCTCATATTTGAGTTTTTGATTCGTATATTTACAGGAAAATGAGTTTCTTCTCAGATAACAGGAGAAGAGATAGAAACTTTTCTTGATATGGGAAAAGATAGTGGAACTCTTGAAGATGATGATCATGAACGTCTTAAAAATACTTTAGAGTTTAGTGATACTCTCGTCGAAGAAGTGATGGTTCCACGAGTAAAAATGGACGCGGTGGCTGATACTCTGACGATAGAAGAAGCTCTTGCATATTACTCAAGTCATACCCACAGTCGTATACCAGTCTACCATGAAAAAATAGATAGTATTATCGGAGTCATCACTGTTCGAGATCTTTTACGAGAAATACAAGCAGGAAATGGAACACATACTCTTGAAAAACTACACTTCAAAAAATGTATCAAAGTCCCACTCAATCAACCTATAGACAATCTGCTTGATACTTTTAAGTCTACCAGACAACATATGGCAATCGTTATGGATGAATATGGTTGAGTTGCAGGACTTATCACGATTGAAGACATTGTCGAAGAAATATTTTGAGAAATACATGATGAAACAGATTTTGAAACAGATGAAATTATAGAAAAATCCGAAAATATATTTATCATACATCCTTCTATCTTGCTTCATGATATCGTAGATGAGTTTGACCTTGAGATATCTGACCTCTGAATCAATGAAGATGAATTTGGAAGCGAAACAGTAAGTTATATTATTACTCATGAGCTGGAAAGATTTCCAGAAAAAGGAGAAGAAATATGTTTTCCTATTATTGCAAAAAACGAAAAACAAGAAGAAATATATGCTCTATGTTTCACCGTTCTTGAGATAGAAGAAAGTACTATGGGAAAAATAGAAGTGAGTAAAAAAATTATCCCAAAACTTTCTGAGAAATAATTTTTCTTTGATCTTCGTTATGAAACTTGAGCATCGTATCGGTGATAATCACTCAAAAAGGCTTTCAAATATTCTGAAAGCTTTTTTTTGTACGAGGTAAAAATATTTTCTTGAGAAGGAGTTCTATCGTATTTCATATAAAACCTCACTCTTGAATTCTCTCTCCTCAAGGAGAGAGAGGCTGCATTTCTTTTATAGTTTGTTCCCTCTCCTTGAGGAGAGGGTTAGGGTGAGGTTTTGTGTGCAGGGAGAATTCTTCTTTGTACCAAATATTTTCTTCTTGAAATCTTTCAAAAGTATTGTTTTTATTTATGAGAGGAACCAGAGTTTCTATCCAGTAGGCAAGATATATATCATTTTTGAGAGCTATTTTCTCTATATTTAGAGCTTCTTCTGATACAAAAAAAGAAAGACAAAACTTCCCTACGTGTTGTGACTGTGTCTTTCTTTGTCCGACTATAGCAAAAAAAAGAGTAAGAAATATACGTGCAGTCCAGAGACGATTTTTTTTTGTTATCACAAAAAGATCAATATCAGAACCTGTATGACAGGCTTTCATTGCGAGAGAATTACATACACAAATACAAGAAATCCCAGGAACAAAAAAGAGATATTTCATATAAAGATTTACTTTTTTCCAAAGTTTTTTTTCGAGAATCGTATCCTCTTGTTTCACGGTGAGAAGAGTCTCGAGAGTGTGTATATTATTTTTTGTAAAATAGTGCATAAAAAGATTTGATTATTTTCCATATTTCTCATAGTATATGAACAAGTAACAAATAAAAAATTTATTTCTTTCATTTTTTTCTTATGAGATTTCTCTGCGTGAACTGTGGATATATTTACGATGAAGCTCTTGGAGAAGAAGCTGATGGGATAGAAGCAGGAACGTGTATTGATGAAATAGATGAAAATATACATTGTCCTGCCTGTGATGGAGGTTTTGAAGATTTTTCTATGATAGAAGATGAAATCCTCTATGCAGAAGATCCAAAACACCTCAATCATCTCGAAAAAGAACATATTCCTCATATCATCTACCAAGATAGTGAACGAGTAGAAGTATGTATCGGAGAAGAAATGCATCCTATGGATGAGCAACATCGTATTACTTCTATATACTTAGTAGATGATGAGGGGCATATTGTCGAAGAAATATTTATTATGGAAGAAGAAGATCCTGTAGCTGAGTTTGATGTTTCAGGACTTGAACTTTTTGAAATACGAGCAAGTTGTAATAGACACGGACTTTGGTCGAGTGGACTTATTGAAGCAGAGGAAGAAACACTTTCATAAAAAAATCAAAAACTATTCCATTTTTCAAAAAAATATGCTATAATTCTAGTATATTTTTTTGTTATACTATGCAGAAGAAATACCTTGAAATCCTCGTAGATAAGAATAATGAAAAGGGGCCAGCTATTTTTCACGAAATACTGCTTATTTTGCATAAGGCTTTTGGGTCAGAATCTACTCAAGAAAATTTTAGTTTTGAGATTACTAAAGTAGGAAATAGGATACGATTTTTTCTTATTTGTCCTACAAAATATACAGGATTTTTAAAAAACCAAGTGTATGCACATTTTTCTAATGTGGAGATTCATGAAGTAGCTGACTATCTCGATCCTATTCCATATGATAAAATATCTGTAGGAAGAATCCATACGGCGAAACATTTTTTCTACTCTCTCAAAACTTTTGAAGATCCTGGAGTTTCTGTAGGAAAATGAAGTGACGTAGATCCGTTTTCTTCTCTCACAGGAGCACTTTCGAAGACATGAAAATATACTCTCAACACCTTTCAAGTAAATTTTCGTCCTCTTTCTTCATCATCTTGGAAAAAAGATGCGAAACGTATTAGTAAAATTTTAACCTCACACAGTCCTAAGATTATTAAAGCTCTCTTACTCCATCCTTTTTTTCCTATTTTTAAAGCTCTATTTTTTCCATTTATTCTTTTATTTAAAATTATAAAACTTTTACTTCCTCAGCAAAGTACGCAAGATATTCATGAAGAAGTGCATTATGATGAAAAACACGAAATAGAAAATCCAGATGCTATCGATATCAAGTTTCTCCAAAAACTCAGCAGTGAAGGATATGAAGTAGATATCAATATCATTTGTGCAGGAGAAGATCCTGTAGAAGTACGCTCTGCTATCAAGGAAATTGCAGCAACTCTTTCGGTATATACCCACTTTTGACATAATACTCTCAAGCTCGAAAAAATATCACAAGATATACAAGATATCATTTCTGTGAAACAAAGAAATATTATTCGAAAAAATATACTTTCCACAACAGAGCTTGCAGGACTCGTGCATCTCCCGACGAGTTATGTGAAAACTCCCTACATTAACTGGGTTTCAAGTCGTGCCTTTGAGCCACCGTCACATCTTCCGATTATTGATCCAGATCTCTCTGATGATACTGCTCCACAAAGTGTCTTAACTCCTATCGGAAAAACAAACTTTCGAGGAACAGATATGAGTTTTGGGATGGGGCCAGATGATAGACGAAGACATATGTATATCATCGGAAAAACAGGGATGGGAAAATCTGTCTTGCTCGAAAATATGATCATGGACGACATCATAAAAGGTCGAGGAGTTGCGGTGATAGACCCTCATGGAGATCTCGTTGAGGGAATTATCGGACTGATCCCAAAGAATCGAACGAATCAAACGATTATTTTTGATCCTTCTGATACAGATTGGCCGATTGCGTTTAATATGCTTGAAAATATCTCCGATGATCAACGCTCTTTTATAGCTTCAGGGCTCGTTGGTATTTTTAAACGTATTTTTTGAGAAAGTTGGGGACCGCGACTCGAACACACCCTTCGAAACACGATACTCGCATTGATGGAGTATCCAGGAACGACCCTCATATCTATTCCTTTGATGCTGACTTCAGATGTTTATAGAAGTAAAGTTCTTAAAAAAATTACTGATCCCGTTGTAAAAAAATTCTGGACACACGAATATGGAAAACTTACTCCTCAACAACGCAGCGAAACTGCAGGACCTATTCTCAATAAAGTAGGACAATTTCTTTCCAGTACGATTTTGCGAAATGTTCTTGGACAACCAAAAAATTCATTTTCTCTTCGTTGGGCGATGGATCATAAAAAGATTATTATCGTAAATCTTTCAAAAGGGAAAATAGGAGAAGATGCTTCCAGTTTGCTCGGAGCTATGATGGTAACGAAGTTTCAACTCGATGCGATGAGTCGAGCAGATATTCCTGAGTCTGAAAGACAAGATTTTTATCTCTATGTTGATGAGTTTCAAAACTTTGCAACCGATAGTTTTTCTACTATCTTATCAGAAGCTCGAAAATATAAACTCAATCTCGTGATGGCAAATCAGTATATTGATCAAATGACAGAAACGATACGAGGAGCGGTATTTGGAAATGTTGGGACTCTTGTTTCTTTCCAGGTAGGTCATAATGATGCAAAAATACTTGCAGAAGCATTTGCTGGAGGTATAGAAGCAGAAGACTTGATGAATCAAAAAAAATATACGATATATCTCAAACAGCTCATAGATGGGATGCCTTCTCCTATATTTTCAGCTTCTACCTTTGCTCCACATCCACGAGATGACGCAGAGTTTCAAGAGCGATACCAGAAGATACTGCAAGTATCGAGAGAACGTTACTGCAAACCACGAAGTATCGTAGAAGGAAAGATAAACCAAGCGATGAAAGATATAGAGCTCGAAGAAGAACAGTGGGAAGAACGAAAGGAAGAATTTAAAAAACAAAAGGAAGAAGAAAAGAAGAGGAAGTAGCTCTATATTGAACTTCTACTCAGAATACAAAACCCTTTCTTGAATCTAGATACCAGAACACAAAACCCTTTCCTGCCCCTGACGGGATGACCTAAAGGCCGAAATCCTATTTTCCCTTTTCAAGGGCAAGGGGCTACAAAATATCATAAGAACATATTTTAAAAAAAGAAAAAGAGCAGGGAAGAAAGCTTCCTTGCTTTTTTCATATTTTTCTATACTCTCACTATATAGCTGTAAATAAAAATATATATGAAAATCGATGCTGTCACTCTGAGTTTTAAAAATAAAATCGTTCTTCGAGAAGTCTCTCTTGATATCAAACCAGGAGAATTTGTCTTTTTTATAGGATACTCAGGTTCATGAAAAACCACTCTTATACGCTCACTTATAGGAGATTTTAAACCAGAAAGAGGAGATATCGTCCTTGATAATGGAGGATTTCTCTATCGAAATCTCACCGAAAAAGTATTGCTTGATTATCGACGTTCGGTAGGAGTTATTTTTCAGGACTATAAACTTATCGAGTCCAAAACAGTATATGAAAATGTTGCTTTTGCGATGGAAGTATGTGGATATCCAGATAGCCAAATAGAAAAAAGAGTTCCACAAATCTTGGAACAAGTAGGACTTCTTATCAAAAAAAATACTTCCGTAGAAGAACTTTCTGGAGGGGAAAAACAGCGTGTTTCTATAGCAAGAGCTTTAGTGCATAATCCCTCTATCATCATCGGAGATGAACCAACAGGAAATCTTGATCCTGTGACTGCAGCAGAAATCATGGAAATCTTTGAGGATCTTAACAAAGATGGAAAAACGATTATCATCGCAACGCATGATAAAAATATCGTCAATCATATGAAACGACGAGTTGTCACGTTTCGAGATAAAGGAGTGGCAAGTGATACAGAGAAAGGAGAGTACAATCTCGGAAAATAAAAAAAGAGCTTTAGCTCTTTTTTTATTTCTCTTGTGCAGGAATAAAATCTCATATATATTCTCATAGATATGTATTTCATCGAATTTTAATATTTTGTATTCAAGCTCGTGTTTTATCAATATTATGCCTTTCGCTTGCAAAATAGATTCAAGAAGGGCTTAAAAAACCGTATATTCCTTCAAGCATAGCATCACGAAATCATGAATTTTTCTGGTCTCTATATGCGGATTCATCGAATATAAGATGACTACATACTATATCAAATTTTTCTTTTTTTTTATTAGTCCTCTTGGAAACTGTAAACAATCATATTCTACCAAATTCTCTAAATGTGGTTTTTGATTTAAATGCCTTGGAAGCATATCTAGTCATCGAATATTTTTAAATCAAGCATCTAAGAGTATATCTAAGAAAACTCAATTTCAACATCAAACTTCGAGTATTCGAGCACTTCTATCTCTAATTTTTTGCTGTAAGTCAGCAAGGGAATGTTCTTTACATATTCTTTCTAATTTTTTAAATCTTTCTTTTGTACTATCTGGTGTAGTACAGTTTTCCCAATAGTCTGGGGAAAATATATCATCCCAACTCATATTTTTTAGTTATTTGCGATAATCCCTTTTACTTTTGCGTAGCTCATGCGCATATTTGAGTAGCCACTTTCTATCGCTCGGTCTATCTCATCTCCACGAAGTCCTTTATCAGTATATACTATATACCCAAAAGTTTTGTTGGTATAGTAGAGAAAATTTCCATAACTCGTGATGAGATCTTGCATCTGATAATAGGAAATATCTCCATTTTCAAATTGTCTGATGAACTCAGCACGGAGGATACGATCAAGCTTTATAAATTCATCGAAGGTTTTTTGTACGGAAGGGTTTGAAAATTTTTGGGTTTCAAGCTCGGGAATCTTTTCCATCTGAGAGCTTTCGAGTCCTGTGGAAAGCTGTAAAAGTTGTTCGAGATAGCCCTCTTCTGCTGAAGCTGAAAAAATACTTGAAAAAAACAGAGAAAAAGCTACTATAGAAACAGTCAAAAGGTATTTCATAGAGATATATTTATAAAATAATAAATTATTTATATATTAAATTTATAATAAGTCAAATATATTATGTCAAAAAGTTTTTATGATGTTTTGTGAGTTCCAAAAACTGCGACTGCAGAAGAGATAAAAAAAGCCTATAGAAAACAAGCGATGAAGTATCATCCTGATAAAAATAAGGGAGAGGCTGAAGCTGAAAAAAAATTTAAGGAGGTAAATGAAGCCTACCAAACTCTCAGCGATACGACAAAAAAGAAACAGTATGATACTTTTGGAAGTACTTCGGGAAATCCTTTTTCAGGATCGGGTGAAGGAAATCCATTTGGAGGAACTAGAACTTCAGGAAGGAGTTCAAGAGCTTCTTGAGGATTTGAAGATTTATTTTCTCAGTTTTGAGGATCTGCAAGTTCAGTAGGAGAAGAGTTTGATTTCTCAGATCTTTTTTGAGGAGGATCAAGAAAAGGTTCAAAAAAACAAACGCAGTTTGAAGAAGAAGCAGAAAAACCTGTAAGCTTGGATTTTGAAAAAAACTATGAAGTTCCTGTTTTTGATCTCATACTCGGGTGTAAAATAGAAGTGACGGGAGTCTATGGACAAAAAGCAAAACTCACTATTCCTGCAGGAACCAAACCTGGAAGCAAGTTCCGAGTCAAAGAATTTGGAAAATCTGAAGCTTCAAAAAAAGGAAATCTCATCGTAAAAATCGAAGCTCTTATGCCGAAGAGTATTTCAGATATGGATAAAAATCTCTTGCAACAAATACGAGAAAATATAGGATACTAGAATAAATATATTTGACAATATTTATAAATAAAATATTATATGTGATAATATTTATTTTGTAAATACATATATATGTCTGTAATTGATCCGATGACAGAAGGACCTACTCAAGGAGAAATACTTGCTGCAAGACAAGATTATCAAAGACGATTACTGAGTGATATCTGTGAGACTTTAGGAGAAGAAAGTATAGTAGTATCACAAATTCTTGATGGAAAAACCACTTGGCAATGATATAAACTCAATCAAATCATCACTTTTGAATGACAACAATTTATGTGTCTTGTAGAGAGTATACAGGAAAGTGTTCTTATAAAAGTTGAAAATATTTTTGTAGTTTGATATCAATTATATCAAACAAATAGATATTGAGAATGATTGGATGCAGGAACTATTATAAGAGATATATCTCACACGTGAGATGCTCCAAGTTGAAGTAGTAATCAAGTATGGAGTTTTAACTCAAGATGAGGATTGAATATAGATATGAACGCAAGTCCTCTTGATATCACAGTTGATCACCATTGAATGATGTCTACTAAAAAAAGATCAGTTCCAGATTATACAATTTCTCCAATACATATGATAGCTCAAAATCAAAGATTTCGGCAACAATGAAAAATAATGGATTAGTTTAAAAACAGCTAGAGCATAAGCTCTAGCTGTTTTTCTATCTCTTCAGGAATATCCTTGAGTCTGAGTATATCTTTTATGTGGCTATTGTGTATAAATTTTAGGACTTTTTGAGTGTCTAAATTTTGATGTATTTCAGGGAGATTTCCAAGACAAGATATAATTTTCAAGTGTATAAGTATGAGTTTTTGATGAGGATGAGTTTCTTTGAGGAGATATATTTCACACATAACTTTGTATATTTCATAGTGAGGAGTTCCTCAGGGAAGTTCTTTTTGAAGTAAAGCTATTATTTTGAGAAAAAGTTCGATGTCACTATACGATTTTTCTTTGGGTTCAAAAAAATGCAGTACTTTTATATTTCCGATACTCGATACTTTTTTATCTGCATAGGTGATGATTTCGCAGTTTATGTGATAGCCTATATCTATCGGTTTTTCTCGTATTTTTTTTTGTTTTTGTACGAGGAGTATTCCGTATTCTTGAAAGAATATTTTGTACCAAAGTTCACGCTCTGTTACTTTTCAGACACGTAATACTATCCCTTCTGCTTTAAAAATACTCATAAAATCAAAAAAAAATTGAATTTGTTAAAATATGTATATAATTTTAGAGAAATTTAGATTTTAGCAAATATATCTCATGACTGAGACACTTATCACGGAAGCAGAAGTAGATAGTATTATCTCAGAACTTTTAAAACTTCATTCAGAACTCGTAGAAGTAGATGTAATACTTTTTCAAGATTTACTCAAACACTCTCTCTCTCTCAATACAATGGAGAAGAAACGAGTGATAGACGCAGTACCAACTCTTTCACAGTTTCAGTTCGATGAACTGGCTAAAGTCTTTACGGAAGAACGAGAAAAATTTCGAGAGCTGGCAAAAGATCATCCAGAAGATATCAAAAAACTTCTTACAAAACAACAAACAGAGTGGATTCAACTCTGAGATCTCTATAAGTCAGAACTTGAAAATAGGGATAAACAAGAAGAAGATAAAAGAAAAGAAGAAGAAATAAAGAAAAGCTTAGGATTATAAACATATATGAAATACCATTTTTCAGTATATACCCTGATACCTCAAAGAGTTGATATCTACTTATCAACTCTTTTTTGAGATATTTCACGTAGTTATATCCAAAAACTTATCGATACTGGTTGTGTGCTGATAAACGGAAATATTGTGAAAAAAAATCTGAAAATTCATCCAAAAGATGAAGTAAAGATAGAGGAAATTATTACTTCGACACAGATTCTTCCAGAAAATATATTTCTTGATATTGTGTATGAAGATGAAAATATTTGCGTCATCAATAAAAATGCAGGGATAAATGTTCATCCAACTCTTGGAATAGAAGGAAAAAAAGGAACTCTCGTGAATGCACTCCTGTTTCATTGCAAAGAAAAACTTCCCGTGATATCGGGAGAAGAACGTCCTGGAATAGTTCACCGACTCGATAAAGATACGAGTGGAGTGATCATGACTGCAAAAAATGATACGATGATGAAATATCTGTCAGAAAAGATAAAAAATAGGGAAGTAAAAAAATATTACATCGCTGTTGTATCTGGGATATTTACACAAGAAAGTTTTACTATTACTTCAGATATTGGACGTCACCCACACGACGTGATTCGTATGACGACTCAAAATCCACTCAATCCAAAGCACGCAATCACCCATGGGAAAGTTCTAGGATATATCGATGAAAACTATACGGTTCTCAAAATAGATCTTGAAACAGGTCGTACCCATCAGATACGTGTCCATCTTGCAAGTATTGGCTATCCTATAATCGGAGATAGTGTCTATGGAAATCCAAAAGTCAACAAACGGGCTGCAACACTCTATCAAGTACATAGACAAGCACTCCATGCTTATGAAATAGTGATAGATCTTTATGGACAGAAAAAACATTTTCTCGCTCCACTCAAAGCAGATATGCAATCTCTTATTCCCTCTGAAATCGAGCTCTAAAAAAATTTTGTATTTTTCATAAAAAACTCTACACTAGATGCTATTAGTAGTGTAATTTTAAAAAAATATGTTTAAACTTTTTTGAGTCTGAGAAGAAGAGAAGTTTCAAGAAGAGGATGAAATATATGAAGAAGATGAAAACCAAGAAGAACAAGGGGGAGATGAGGATAGTTCAAGTGATGTTGGACAAATTGCACTTGATGTTCTGGAAAGTCATGGAAGTGTCTATATCCTTGCCCCCGTTGCTGGAGTAGAACTTCATGATATCGATATCTCGGTTCATGAAACCACGCTCACTATCTCATGAATTCGCAGCAAACCAAAAGAGTTTTACGAACACTCAATGGAAATAAAAAACCAAGAATGTTTTTGGGGGAAGTTTCGTAGATCGGTGATACTTTCTGAAAATATGGATTTCTCTCAAGTAGAAGCCGTGATGGAAAACAACCTTCTCGTGATTCATATTCCAAAAATACGTTTTGATAGTAAAACTATCAAAATAAATCGAATAGAGTCTTAATATTTGATAAAAATAAACTATGATATTTCGTAGAGGGAAAAGAACCGTTTCAAAAAATATAGGAAAAATGGATAAGCTCGTGACATGACTTATTATTACAGGAGCTGCAGCTTCTATATTTGGTCTTTCGCGGACAAAAAAATGAAAAAAGATAACAGATCGTATCTTTGATAGAAGTGAAATATATGCAAAAACGTGACTTTCTCTTTTTGGAAAAGTAACCGTAAAACTCCTCTCTTTATTTCAAAAAAAATAATATTTTTATGAAATTATTTTCTCTTTTTTTTATTTCTATATTCCTTTTAGGATCAATATTTTCATCGGTATCTGCAGTAGAATCAGGAACTCAAACCCTTGAGTGTGAGTATGCAGGAGCCTATGAACAATGTCGTGTAGCACAGCAAAATAATGCAACTCGAAGTATGACTGATCCACTCTGTTCTCCAGAACTAGATGCCGAAAAAATACTCGATCAGATCATCCTCGATGTGAAATTTAAAGAAATAGATGAACAGGCAAAGCAGTATTTGATACAACTTTCGGCAGATAAAGATAAATATTTTTGACCAAATGCAGAAGATGGAGCTCTCCGAGCGATAGACGATATCACAAAAAATTTTTGAGGAGAAGGAGTATACTATAAGCAATATAAAGCTCTGTGTGATGGAGGAATTCTTGCAGAACGAATAACCTGTACCGATAAAATACCAAATCCAGGAGCTGCACTTCGTATCAAAGGAAGTCTCAACGCAACATCATGTATGAATCTCGTAGATTTTAAACTCGATGTATTTAAGAATGTCGCATATACGCAACTCAAACTCAATAAAAGCCAAGTAAATGCAGACTCACACAAAGAGTATGTACAACAAGAACGAACAAAATATGATGCACTGCTTTCAAGTATGCAAACGATTTTAGGATATATAGGAAGACTGGCTCAAGGAGTCACTCACTGGACTCCAAATCCTCTTCAATCGTTTATGTGGCAAAAAATAGCACGATATATATAAACAATAATCAGAGCATTTGTGCTCTGATTATTGTTTTATATGAAATCTTTTTCCAAGCATGGGTTGTGTCAGACAAGTAGAGAGGATTGCCATAAATAATATTGCAGTAAAAAAGTCACTGGAAATAACACCTTCATGAAGAAGTACCGTAATAAATATCACTTCAATAAGTCACTTTGTTTGGAGAAGAGTTCCTATAACATAGACATCTTTTGTTTTCCATTTTAATATCTTTGAAGCGATATATACTCCATAAATTCTTCAAAATACAGCTATAACTGTGTAGGCTAGAGCAACAAATATCAAAATATAACTTCCTACAGTGAAAGTAGTTTTGATTCCAGTGAGCATAAAGAAAATAGGCATCAACACTAAGAGAGAAAATTTTCGGAGATGTTCCACTTGATCTTGTAAGAAAAAGCTTTTATCGAGAACGACTCAGGCTAAGAATGCTCAAAGAATATATCAAACTCCACAGTATTCAGAAAAAAACGATACTCCATACATCCATATAACAGCAATAAAAAGACGCTCTTTTTTTTCAAATATTTTCAGTATTTTTCTTATAAAAATACTACATATCGCAAAGAGAACTATAAAAATACTTTGACTCAAAAGAATATCAACTTTGAGAAGAATAATTGCTAA
>JAYTJZ010000049.1:0-12948 GCA_043730605.1 Candidatus Altimarinota bacterium | reverse complement strand
TCTATTAATGATAGAAATACGTTCAGGGATAGAAAAGTCTTTCATATGAAACTCAAGTGATTTGATTCCAGAAATATAGTACTGATTCCCTACTTGTTCGATAATATATTTTTTGAGAAGTTTGATATAATATTTCTCTAAAAGATCAACACTATTGAGATCTCTATCTTCCGTATCAGGGATAATATATACTCCTGATTTGAGAGGAAGTATAATAGTTTCTGCTCGAAGTCGGTAGATACATTTATTTACAAAAGATTGGTACTCTGGCTTATACTCTGGATCTATGAGTTCAAATATTTCTTTTTTAAATATCACTTTTCATCACTTATTTCACAATTTATTCACAATTTTGTCAAAATCTTTCATACAGTTTATTGCCTTTAAATAGATAATATAAAGCTATAAAAATAGTATATATATTTCTATAATAATTCAAGAGTTTTTTCTATAATAAAAATACTTTTCTTTCTCTTTCTATCATGACTTCTTCTTTTTCATTCTTCCAAAAAACTTCTTCCCTTATATTCCACCTCTATTTTGAAGTACTGTACGCAAAAAAAGGGGCTCCTAAGAACTCCTTTTTTTCTTCAATACATTTTATTGGACTACATCAACACGGAATGGATATTCATCTCGGATATATTGTCCTTTCACATGACTCATACATTTCGTGATATTGTTATGCCAGTTAAATTCACTGCTTGCATAGATAGATCCCGTCTTATTCCCATAGCGACTCAGCTGATCTATGGTCATATATTTTGAGAGATATTTATTATTAAAGGTAGCTGTCATAGCAGCAACTCAAGAACGTGCATTAACGAAGTCTTTCGTATCTCCCCTATCATTATTTCCTACATTTCCTATATTATAGGCACTTTTGAGATGTTTTCCAAGAGAGGTTTCTGCAAGCCCAACACACATCATAAAGGTCGGGTCTATTCCTCAAGCAAGAGCTTCTTCCACCCATATATCCCAATCACTAAATGGTCCTACAGCATAAGTACTCAGAAGGTATTTTTGTCTTTCTACTTCATTTTCTCATTCTATACGGAAAGTTGAAGTATTAGAACTATTTGAAACTTTATACTCGAACCCTTTTCGAGATCGAAAATCTGATTTATATTTATATTCATATTTTTCTTGAAGTCCTGTATACGGAAGATAGGAAAGGTCAAGATATTCTAAAGGATCTACATACTCTTCGTTTTCATAAACTGCCATATGAACATGAGGGCCGGTACTGAGAACTCATGCTCCAGGAGTTCCATACTCTCCTCCCGAAAGAGCAAATACTTCACCTTCTTTTACAAAATCATAGAGTTCTGCTTGTATTTCACTTACATGTCCGTAAAGAGTTACGAGTCCGTCTGTATGCTTGAGAGCTATATATGCGTATCCTGAATTTACAGGAGCTTGTATATATATCACGTATCCATCCATCGGAGCTTTTATTTCTGTTCCTTGAGGAGCAATGATATCAATAGCATCATGGTCCGTTCCAAATTGTGTTCTATACTCATCATCTCGAAAAAATGAGCTCATACCTAAATATGGAGAAACCGGCCAAGTGAGAGGATTATTTTCAAGGGCGACTCCACTCAAGCGAGATTCTGCATATATTATTTTATTGATTCATAAACATTCTTGAGAGAGAAGCCCCAGTTCTGTTTCTGACTGACTAATATCTATAAATTCACAGTTATATTTCTCGAGGAGTTGTTTTTTTGTATTATTGAGTTTTATTTTTTCCCGAAGTTCTTTTACTTTCACATCTTTTTCTGCTGTTATTTTTTCTGAAATATATTTTTGATAGAGTTCTTCTTGTCCTTTGGTTATTTCTAGAATTCTTTCTTTTGCAGCACGTTTATCATCAAGAATATTTTTTTCCAAAATTCCTGCTTTTCGTAAATCCTTAAGTTCTGCTTCAGATTGTTCGAGTTCTATTTTTTCTATATACAAAGTAGAAACATATTTTTTGTGCTTTTCAAGGAGTTGTTGTCACGTAACCTGGATAATACTCTTAAAATATAAATCATTCACGAGTTTATCTATTGGTTCTCCTGAAAGAAGAATTGTTTTAAGATTATCTATATCTTGATCTGATGAAACGGATTCTCCTTTTTTATAGAGGTACACCATATATGCAAGCAAGATTTCTGTGTTCTCTGCTATTTTTTTCTTCAAAATATCAATCGTTGCTTTATTGGTATCAATATCTTCTTTTACGGTCACTATTTGTTGATTTATGGCATTCACTTCTTCTCCTAATGCTGCAATATCGGTATCAAGTTCTGCAATAGATGTTTCTAAAGAATTTACTCTGCTCGCAATTTTTTCATTTTGTGCTTCAAGATATTCTCGTTTTGATTGTATTTTATCTCCAATAGTAGAGTAGAGATTGAGTTTTTTATAAGTAGAAAGAATCCCTTTATCTTGTTCATCTAAAAAGTTTGAATCACTTTCAAAAATCATTTCTTTTTCTTGGAGTTTAAAGTTTTGGAGTATCTTCCCTGCTTGTGAACTACTCAACGCAAAAACACTCGGAGCCAGTGCTACAAAAAAGAAAAAAAGAAGCAGTGATGTATATATTTTTTTCATAATTAGAATCATTGAATCAAAAATTCGAGTAAAATCAAAATTACAAAGCTCAGAAAAAGAGGAAGAATATAAGGAATATGAAATATTTGAAATACTACTGCACTACAAAAAAATGCACTTACAAATAATCCTTGTCGTACACTACTCAGAATATGATATATTCCAACCTCTCCTCTATAATGTATTTTTTTAAGGAAATATAACATCAATGCAACCATACTCGTGAGGGAAAAAACAAAACTCATCGTCAAAAAACTCAATGCAAGCGTAGGATGAATATACGGATCAAAATACTGAAGCAAAAGAAAAAAACTTGCTCCACTGAGAAGTGAAATAGCAAATAAAATACACAGAATAATTCTTCGTTGTAACATATTATATATTTCCAGTATACGAAATATTTTCTATCTGAGTACAAAGCCCTGTGGAATCGTCTATCTCTACAAAAAGTGCCGATATAATATACGGTCCCGTAAGTTGTTGTTCTATTTTTCCTCGTTGTATCCCCGTAAGAAATCTCTTTTCTACAGAGCTATAACACGCTCCTATAACCGAGTCATATGGACCATTCATTCCCACATCTGTGATAATTCATGTCCCTTTTTTGAGAATATGTGCATCATTGGTTTGAATATGGGTATGAGTCCCATATACGACTGAGACTTTCCCGTCAAGAAAATATCCCATACCATAGAGCTCTGCCGTCGTTTCCCTATGAAAATCTACGATACAAGCATCATAAGAATCTCTCGGAATTTCTTCAAGCAACTGTGCTACTTTCAAAAAAGGATGTGAAACTTTGTGAGACATGAACACTTCCCCAAGAAGTTGCAGAACAAGAAGTCTTTTTCCATTTTTTTCAACGATGATACTTCCTGTTCCTTTGGGAATATTTCCAGGACTTTCATAGAAATTTGCAGGTCGGATCAGGTTACAGTTTTCTTTCTTGAAATAGCTATAGATGTTCGGAGCATTATCAAAGATATGATCTCCCCCTGTCATAACATCGACTCACAAGTCTGAAATTTCCTGTGCATGTTCCGTGATAGGACCTCTTCCTCCCGTGCTATTTTCTATATTTGCAATCGTAAAATCAGCTTCGTACTTGAGACGAAGCTTTTCAAACTCTTGAGAGAGAGCTTTTCTTCACAATCTCCCATAAATATCACCAAAAATAAGTACCTTCAAAATAAGATGGACTATAAAATAAAACTATTTTTTATCAAGAACTCGAGCATAAAATGAACTTATAATCAAGATAAACAAACCTCCAAACAGAAAATAAGAAAGAAAAAAGTATAAGATTCTGAGCCGAGAGAATAAAATTATTTTTTCGATAAGTTGATCATTTCCATAGGATTCATATTCTTTCGTAATATATTCATAGTATGGCATATCTTCTGCATCTATATTTTCGATAAGTTTTGTTTTGTACGCGAGTGCATCTCGCATAGCAGTAGTTGTTTCGCGTAGGTAATCTTCCGTCATACGAAAAGGAGAAAGTGCCAAAGAGTACAGAATCGCGACAAACAAAAATTTCCAAAAATTTCTTCCAGCTGTAAGAGTACAAGAGGCATGTAAGTAGGTTTTTGCACGTTTGATTTCAGAAGAATCTTTTTCATGAGCGAGTATAATATACCCAAAAAGAATACGATACATCATATAGGCAAGTATTGCAACAGCGATTATACTAATACTCAACAAGCAATATGAGAGCAGAGTAAATGAAAGAGTTCCACTATGATAGAGAAGGTAGAGGAAAAATACTCATCCACACCATATCGTTATAGGAGCCATAAGATAGACAAAATTCCAAGAAAGAATCCCCATAAAAGTAGAGATATGTTTTCGAGAAAAGTAGAGATTTTTTTTATATCATAAAAGTTTTCTTTCGGTATATTTATAGGAAAGACGCGCGAAAAGTAAAAGTGAATAACTCGAAGCAAGAAGAAATAAAAGAGTGGTTGTTGCAAGAAGAAATATCATGCTTATGAGCCAAAATGGATTTGTTGCCAGACTTTCTACCAAAATATCATTCCCAGGATTTACACTCGAAAGACTCGTAAGCCAATTAATAGGGTCAAGAAGTCCTACTCCTAAAGCAAGAGTAAGAAGTGGAAGTGTTATAATAACCCCGAGCACAAAACTCCAAACAGAGATACATATTTTTGAAATAAACCAGTGAAAAAAGTGCCTATACACAAAAATAATATCCTTGAGTATATGAGTGAGTTCTTTCGCAAATTCACGAAAAAAGTTTTCTTGTGTTGGATTTTTATGAGACATAATAGAGTTTTTTGTTTGAGAAGTGTAAAAACTTTGTTATACTACACAAAAAGAAAGGCTTTGCAATGTTTTTCACCGAGAAACCTTGACCAAAAGAAGCTATTATTCAAGATTAATAAAGCATTTTCTCAAAAAAATATTTCTATGAAACATCACGAACTTATTTTTTCTATCGTGAAAATCCCCCTCGATTTCATAGTGATTTGGGGATCATTTTTTATTGCGAGAGAAATACGTCAGATGAGCGACCTTATTCCTGGTGTATATCTTCCGGTTCAAACGATTGATAGCTCTTCCCTTCATGCTTTTGCTCTGATAGGAGGATGTATCTTTATCCTTCTTTTTGCCAGCCATAAACTCTATAGTTTACAGATTTCTCATTCAAAAATCCAAGAAATACTCGATGTCATACGCTACGCACTGTATTGGTTTGTATTTTTCTCTGTCGGAGTATATTTTGGAAAAGGAATCATCTATGACGGAGCTGAACTTCCTCGTTTGATTATACTTTTTTCTATGATTTTCGGGATTATAGGAGCTATCACGATTCGTATACTCTTGAATAGTATACAGGCATATCTCTTGCAACACAAAAAAATCTCACAGCGAAATCTTCTCCTTATTTCCAATAAATCTCAAAACTCTCTGCATAATATTCTCTCGGATATAGAAGCGTCTAAAATATATCACATATTATGATACGCAAATATCCAAGAACAAAAACATATGTGACTCACATATATTTGAGGATTTCAGGAAATACAAAAACTTCTCGCAGATCATATCTGTGACGAGATACTTTATATAGATAGTGACTTCAAAAAAGAAGACCTCTATAAAATATGGGAACTTTCTCGAATATATGGAGTGAGATATCGCTATATCACCAATAATTTTGATATTACTAAAACGAACTCTTCCCTCTCGCTTATCAATCAAACTCCCGTGATAGAAATACAAAATACTCCTCTTGAACACTGGGGACGAGTCTGAAAAAGGACTTTCGATATGGCAGTCTCTCTCGCTGTACTTATTATTTTCTCTCCTTTATATGTAGTGATTGCTCTCTTAATCTACAGAGAAGATCCAAGTGGACCAGTTATTTATAAAAATAGACGTATCGGACAATACGGAAAAGTGTTTAACTGTTATAAGTTTCGCTATCTCAAATGGGAATACTGTATCAAAGAAAGTTATGGAACACAAAATGAACTAGATCCTGCGATAGAATATGAAAAAGAGCTGATAGCAAAACAAAGTTCTCGCTCTGGACCTCTCTATAAAATACAAAAAGATCCTCGAAAGACGAACATTGGAAGCTTTTTAGAAAAATACTCTTTGGATGAACTTCCTCAATTTTTTAATGTAATACGAGGAGATATGAGTATCATAGGACCTCGTCCTCACCAGCCACGAGAAGTAGAACTCTACGAACTCTATCAACAAAGACTTCTCACAGTAAAACCTGGAATTACTGGGATGGCTCAAGTCAACGGACGAGAACAAAATGATTTTTCACAAGAAGCTGAGCTTGATATTTTTTATATAGAAAACTGGAGCTTTTTGCTTGATCTCAAAATTATGTTCAAAACCTGCGCTATCATATTTTCTCGAAAATAGTCCTAGAAGTGCTGTTTTGCTTTCTCAAGTACTTCTATTTCTCTGAGATTCTCATCACCTTGCACAGGAGAAAAAATAATCTTTACATCGGGAATATAATATTTTTCAAGTATTTCAGGCCATTCTATAAGGATAATACCATCATTATTATCCAATATTTCTTCTCCTCAAATACTTACAAATTCCTCATAATCTTTCAAACGGTACAAATCAAAATGATATATATTTTGGTATCTATTATAGTATACATAGGTTGGAGAAGTAATTAATTCTGGCAATATTCCTATATTTTTTGCAATACACAGAGAGCTCCAGGTAGTTTTTCAAAGTCCTACAGCTCCATAAAGGAAAACTAGCAAAGGACGAGTAGGAGGAAGCTCCAGATTTTGGAGTGCTTCGAGAGAGTATTTTTTTTTCATAAAAATAAGAGACAAGGTGTATAAAAATTTGCGTATAGAAAAGAAATAGACTATAATAACTTTATATTGTTATTTACCCATAATTTATAGATTATATGGAAACTCTGATAGAAGTAAAAAAAAGAGAGGAAGCAGGAGTGCTTATATTTGATTTTGTTGGAGAGCTTGATGAGACCAATGCAGATAAAACCTTTACAAGTGTTTATGAACTTATCGGGAACTTTTCACGAAAAAAAGTAGTTTTTAACCTCATGGGGCTCAAATATCTCAACTCAAAATCTATAGGATATATCGCTGATGTATTTTCAAATCTTGAAGATAATAATGGAAAAATGTATATTTCAAACTGCGATGAAGGAGTAAAAGATGTTCTCGAACTCGTAGGAATTACTACTATTATCCCAACCGTTGATACCGAAAAAGAAGCTCTTGAAGGGATTAATAAATAAATTCTCCTCAAAAAAAGTATAAAAAAATCCAGCTTTGCTGGATTTTTTTATACTCTAGAAGTAATCTCCTTGAGTTTTGCTTCGAAAGAGTCAAGTCAAAATTCTTTAGCTCTATTCTCACAATCTTGCTTCATACTCTCGCATTTTTCTTGTGAAAGATACTTCACTGCATTTCGTATGTCTTCAATATTTGCCTGCTCTCCTATCAGATATCATGTTTTTTCATGAAGAATTGTTTCTTTGAGTCCTCCATCATCGACTCATAAAACTGGTTTTCCAGCAGACATACTCTCGATAGGAATCATCCCAAAATCTTCATCAATCGGAATATAAATCGTTGCTCGGGCTGATCCCACATAGTCAAACAGCATATTATTATCCTCTAAAGTAAGGAGAGTAATATTGGAATATCCTTTTGCGAGTTCAAATATTTTTTGCTTTTGTGGATCATTTTTTCCATAGATAATGACGAGTTTTTCTTCTGGAAGTTCTTGAAAAGCTTGGATGATACGATCCACTCTCTTCGCATCGGCAAGACGCGCAAAACTGAGAAAATATCCTTTATTTCACGTTGCTATAAATCGTTTTGTATCTACAGGAGGATAGAGAATCTCTGCATCATAGCCGAGATATTTTTGGATTCTATTTTTTGTATTTTGAGAATTTGTAAGAATAATATCCATTTTCGAAATATCTCTTTCATATAAATATCAAAATATTTTACAAAAAAAACGAAAAATAGGTCGAATATACCAAGCAACTTTCCCAAGATAGAGCTCATGAAGATCGTAAATATAGCGTGGTGGAGTATGACAATAGTATATCTTCTTGGTATTTTTTGCACAGTTTCGTACCGCAGAAATAGAGTCCCCACTAAAAATAACGGTTTCATAGTCTTGCAGAAACTTGGTTTTATACATAAAACTCCACTTGAGTTTGAAGTGTCGTACTCCTTTCGTAAATACTTCTGAAGAAAGAGGAATCATCTTTCAAACAAAACCTTCTTTTCGAAGATCAAAACTCCCCGAACTAAAAAATCACGAAGCGATATCAGCTCATAGAGCTTTCCCCATCATCAAGATAAGCCTTTCTCCACCTCACTTATAGAGAAAAGTATCGTGAAGAATAATTATTTTTGAAGAACTCATGTAAGAAAATTCCAGTAAATATAAATATAGCCGTAGTATATATATATTTTACTCAAGCTCAAAAGTTTAGTAGATATCTTTGAGACAGATACGACCTACCATATCACGAGAAGTAGCATAAGCACTTGCATATACGTGAGCTATGATACATCCGTACTTATCGATATTGGTCATTTGATCGATTTGATCTCCAGCTGCAAGATCAGTATATTCTCGAAGGATAAGTTGCGCTGTTTGTTTTACAGTGATGATATCTCCTATTTGAGTTTGTGGATATTGAGAAATATCAACACTGGGTATTTGAACTGGAGTTCCAGGAAGAGATACTATTTCATCAGGAGTATTTTCTTGAACATCTTTGAGATATTTTTTACATACATAGCCTTCTTTTCCGATATTTTTTATATTTTTTGCTTGGAGAACTTTTATTTCAAAACATCCATTTATATTTTCTTGTGTTTTTTGCTCTACGATATCTCCTGCACTCAAGTATCAAAGTACTTGGGTAAAAGACATATTATTGAGTTTGAGTGATGCCACAGCTACTTGGTATTTTTTTCCAATAGCACTTATTGTCTGAGTTTCTAAAACTTCAGTTTGAGCAAGAGGATTTGATGGAGTTTTGATACTTGGAACTGGTGTTCGACTTGGAAGAGGAAGAGTATTTTTCACGAGATTTTGTGAACCTGTTTTAGTTCCATCTTTCACTACAATAGTTGTTTGTTCCTTTACAGGAGTTGTTACTTTTACTTCTGTAACGAGTTTCCCTGTTGAAGAAAGTACTTTTCCTGAAGCTGTAAGTCCTTTTTCTTCTTCTTTATGATTCCATTTTGTTCCAAAAAGTCTTTCAAACAAAGATATTTTTTCTGGTTTTGGAAGATCTGTAAGACCAGAACTTGTAACTTCTGTTCCTAATTTCTCTATAAGATTCTCGAGGTTTTGTTCTCCCGTACTCGTAGAGAGAGTTCCTGTTTGAACTGGTTTTTTTATCCCTTCTTGCGTTGTATTTGAGGATATCAAAAACAACATAAATATAAAGAAAAGAGAAAGAAGTATCCATCCGAGATTTCGTGTAATAAAATTCATAAAAGAAATAATTAATATGTAAATATTGACAAAATAGTACCCATCGTATTCCTTAATTCAAGTTTTTTTTTGATTTTCTATTGATTATTTGATTTTTTTCACTTGGTCTTGAATTTCATAAAGAGCTTGCAGAGACTGTAAAGGAGTCAAAGTATTGAGGTCAAGTTTTCTCATATAAGAAAAAACACTTTCATATTTTTCAAGGTCTTTACTTTCTTTTTCTTGAAATATACTCTCTCCTATGAGAGAAAGTTGTTGAAATTTTTGTGATTTTTCGAGTTCTTGCATCATGTTTTTTGCCAAACTCAAAACCGTATCTGGCATACCTGCGAGTTTTGCCACTTCTATTCCATAGCTTTTTTTGATTCCTCCTGGAATTATTTTTCTCAAAAATACTATATTTTCATTATTCTCTCCCACAGCAACCGAGAAATTTTTGACTCCAGAAAGTTGTTTTGCGTGATCAATAATCTCATGATAGTGGGTTGCAAATAGTGTTTTTGCTTTGATATAGGTATGATTGTATTGCAAAATAGCCCAAGCAAGGCTCATCCCATCATAGGTGCTCGTTCCTCGACCGATTTCGTCAATAATAATAAAACTTCTTTGTGTTGCAGATCTGAGAATATAGGCTATCTCTTGCATTTCTACCATAAAAGTAGATTGTCCGAGGTAGAGATTATCCCCTGCTCCCACTCTTGAAAATATTTTATCTATTTTTCAAATCCGAGCTTCTTGACAGGGAATGTCATATCACATGTGAGCCATCAAAAGAAGCAAGGCATTTTGCCTAAGAAAAGTAGACTTCCCTCCCATATTTGGTCCCGTGATGACATGCACAAACTCAGACCTTGATAAATTCAAATCATTACTTACGAACTCTTTTCCTCATAGTGCGAGAACCGGATGTTTCCCTGCTACTATTTCTATATCATATTTTTGAGAAAATACAGGAGTTTTATAATTTCTTTTTGATGAAATACTCGCTCCATTACTGAGATAATCAACATACCCTATTTTTCTACTTATATTGTATATATCATGAAAATGTCATACCACAGTATCTCTAATACTTAAAAAAGTATCATATTCTTTTTGTGCAAGTGTTTGTGTTGCTGAGAAAAGTTTTTCTTCAAAATCTTGAAGTTCCTCCGTAGTGTATCGATATGCTTGTAAGAGAGACTGTCTCTGTATAAAAAAATCTGGAATTTTTGAAATATGAGATTTTTGTATTTCTATAAAATATCAAAAATTCTGAGTAAATTTGATTTTCAGAGAAGAAATATGCGTGAGTTCAATAAGTGTTTTTTGATACTGAGAAATCCAAAAATGCCCCTGTGTTACTATTTCTTTATCTGCATCAATCTCTGCAGAAAATCAATCTTTAATAATATTTCATCACGTGATAAGTTGCTCCGCATCGTCTCGAATGGAGTTTTCTATCAGACTAATAATTTCATCTAAAAATTGCATAAAAGAGAAAAGAAAATTCTATTGTGATTTGATTTTCAGTGTATAGTGAATATCTTTTTTGTAAAGCCCATCTTTCTATTCTCAAAAATACTTCCCTTCCTATGATAGTTATAAAAATTGATGATACGATTATCGATATTATCGAGAAAATGCAGTCTCAAACATCAGGGGATATTATTCTTGATTTTCCTCTCGGTCATCCAGTACTTCATAACTATATCTCTCTCAAAATACTGAAGTCTAAAGTCGGAGAAAGAAAACTTATCATTGCTACCAATGACCGAATAGGTCGAAGAATTGGAAAACGTCTTGGGATAGAATACTCTCTCATCAAAAATGGAGATTTCATCAAAGAATCTACTCAAAATATTCTCATGAAGCATAACTTCACTTTTTGAGAATATTTAAAGTTTCAACTACACTCCTATATAAAAGAAATTCGATCCTCTCTTGAAGTCAATAAAAAACTCAATACTTTGGGAAAATACTCCAAAGTATATAGTGAAAAAACAGGTATCTATATTTTTCTTTGAGCTCTGGTTTCATCTTTTCTCTTACTCCTTTTTATTTATTACTTTGCTGTAAGTAAAACCTATATATCTATCACTCCTGAAGTGAGTATCAAAAAAGAAGCTTATAACTTCATATTCAAAGAAAGTATAGATAATGATATACTTTGAAATAACAAATATATAGATATAAATACTCTTTCTCAAAAAATAGATATTTCAGAAATATATGCAAGTAGTGATATAAAAAATAATAGCTCCAAAAGAGCTTACGGAAAAGTTCAGATTTTTAATATGCTCCCTGAAGAACAAGCACTTATAGGAAAAACAAGACTTCAAACTCCAGATGGTATCGTCTTTGAACTGAAAGAAAGTGTGACGCTTCCTCCTGCTGTAGAAGATAATTTCTGAAAACTCTCTGCTGGAATAGTAGAAGTAGAAGTACAAGCTCAGCTCAAAGATACGCATGGAAAATTTACGGGATCACGTGGAAATACAGCTTCGGGAACATCTCTCATACTTCCTGGTCTCGATATAGATTCTCAGAAAGATATATATGCTCTTTCTTTAGAAGATTTTAGTGGCTGAGTTGATGATTTTCAAAAAATAGTATCTCAAAACGATATAGATCAAGCTCAGTTACTTTTCAAAGAAAAACTAAAAAATGAAGCACTCAGATATATCAAAAATACAATTTATAATGAAAATACTCTTAATAATTCTAAAGTAGACATTCTCTCTTGAGGAAAAAGTATTCAGTATGGAACTCCTGAAGTTCATGTAGAACCTGGAGTTATAGAATGATCGCTTCAAGATACTTTTACCCTTACAGGAAGTATCTCTATACAAGCTTATACCTATAATAAAGAAAGTGTGATACAAAGACTGAAAACACTCATCTATGAAAAAAATCTTGAAGGAGTAGAAAAGATTTCTCATATCGACGAAAGCTCTCTTCGTATGTCTGAGGTTATATCTTCGCAAGAAAAACCTTTTGAGATGAAAGCAACTTTTGAGATAGAGTCCCTCTATATGCACGACTTCCTCCACACTCAAAATACCTATATCACCCAGCTTCGTGCAAAAGTTCGTGGACTTTCTGAAGAAGAAGCTGTGAAAGTCCTTCTCAATGATCCAAAAATCTCAAATGCAAAAGTCGAGACTCGTCCCTTTTTCGTAAATACCGTTTCTAGTATCGAGAATAATATCATCTTTAAAGTGGAGTAAAGAGAGTATTTATCGGGATATATCTATTTTGGGTCTTCCCCAGTTAACTGTTAAATTTTATGAGTAATTGTTGTATAATTAAGTTTAGATTTCATCATTTTATTCTTACATTATACCGAAACTCGGA
>JAYTJZ010000048.1:0-4283 GCA_043730605.1 Candidatus Altimarinota bacterium | reverse complement strand
GAGTTTCAATTTTGGATGCACGAGAAACTGGAGCATATTTTCATATCGTTTTGTGAGATTTTGAGCTGGATCTTGATCAATCGTTGCTCCATTGAGATCAAGAAGTATATAAGATATATCTAGTTTTTTAAATCGCTCTAGTGTAATATCTGGATTTGTATCATAGATATATGTATCAAAACCAGTAAGAAGATTATCTTCTGATATACGTTTATTGTTTTCTGAGATAAAATATTTTAAAAATGTTCCAACTCGATATATATTTTTTGTATTTCTGAGATCTTTTGGAGTATTCATAACGAGTTCATAGAGCTCTTGTCGCAAAGAAAGTATCTTACTATCAATCTCTGGAGATATAGAGAACTGTCCTAATTGTGTTAATACATCTACTAATTGAGATATATCTTGAAGAGACTGGACGGTAGTAAGGAGATTTTCTGCATCTGGAACTCCATCTAGAGTTTCGAGAACCTGATTTCTATAAGAAATAAATAGTTCCGATTGCTTTTCTGCTTGAACATTGAGAGCAAAAAGGGTAGGGAAATAATCTGGATGAAAATTCATGAGAGAGAACTCTTCTGTTTGTTTTCCAAGTTTATATTCTGGATATCCAGCTGATCTCAGGTTAGTAATTCAATGAGGAATTACGGAAAGGAGAATATAAACCCATACAACTCCAAGGACAGTATATATACCAGCATAGCCTATCTCTTCGTCTGAGTCATGTGCTGCAAGCAAACTGAGAGAAATCATCAGTAAAAATACAAAATACATCAAAATCCCATACCACACTATCCCAAAAGCTGAAATAGTCCAAAGAAACACATAGAGTGTAGAAAAAGCAAAGTTAAGAAGAAAGATTTTTACGAGTTTCTGGGATCTATCCAACGTAGAGAAGAGATATATGAAAGGGATTATGAAAAAAAGAAGTATATATATGTATCAGAATGGAAGTGGGATATGAGAAAATATTCCTGTAATATATGATGATATAGGCCCTGGAATATAATACAGAAGTAATAAAAGCTCAGTTGCTATAATAGGATAGATATACTCCTGCTTTCTAAAGGGAAGAAAAAGAAATACGAGAGGAATAAGCACAAAAAATATGAAAGTAATATCGGTAAATTCTCATTTTTGGTTCACCTGAAAGGTAAGATTCCAAGGAAGTTTCAGATAATTGTTTATTCCTCCTTCATAGCCAAAATATCTCCCCAGATCCTCATTATTTGTTTTTCATTTTGAAGTAGTTACACTACTTTTTTGTTCTTGCATTTTTTTTGTGATTTCTTCAGGAGTATATATATTTTCATATATTGGAACATATTGTTGAGCTTTTCCTGAAAGAAGGTACCCCAAACTCATAGACTCTCATGAAGAAAGTTCTCCAATATGTTTTATACCCCATGGAAGAAGAGCTCAGAAAAAACCAAGACTTAAACATAGTATTTCGATACTTAAAGATTTTATATTTTTTCTCTTATGTTTTCTTGTTACATAGGCAAATACAAGACATCATATTCAAAGAAGTATACTCACTCCAGAAAAGAGAGTCGTGAGATTTCAATTATCTGAAGGAATAATAATGTTCATAATAGCCCAAAAATTGAGGTATGTGAATATTCCAAAAAAGAGTCCTAAAAACCCAAAAAATCACAAAAGAGAAAAATGTTTATAAAAAAGAACTGCGAAAGCTCAAAGAAGAAGGAGAAGTGATGTTACTTTCAGTGAAAAACATATTCCTATAAGAAACCCTATTATCAAATATATTCCTATATATTTCTTTTGAGTATATTGTCTTTCTGAAAATATAATGTAATAAAGAAGTGAAAGTGCGATGATAGAAATACTTAAGAGTCCATAATCGAGCTTCATATCTTTTGCAAGCTGAAATACCGTCATCGGCATACAAAGGAGTATCATCACACAAAATAGTGGAATATTAAATACTGTCTTCTTTTTTGGAAGAAGCATATTCAGTGAGATATAAGTTACGAGTGCGAGTATCACTCCAGAAAATGAATTGAGGAAAAAAGCTGACATTTGATTTCCTGTCAAAAATCCTATTCCCGTATAAATTTCCCAAAAATACATTTTTCCCAGAGCCAGAAGTTCTCAAGATTGAGCAAGAAGTCTTGGATAGTTCATATATACTCCGAGATCATCCCAACCTATAGGAAAAGGTCTGTATACATTAAGAAAATTCACACTCAAAAGAAAACTTATCACCCCAAAATGAAGTTCATCTATCACTCTTCCTAGGTTTATTTTTTGCGAAAATGAAGCTTGAATATCTATATCATGAGTATAGCTTATAAGAGGAGTTTTAAGTTGGGAAAGAGCAGAAAAAGAGGCTTTATATGAAACTCCTGCACATAATAGAGTAAAAATTCCTACAGCAGAAAGAGTGTAAAGTCAGAAAAATGCAAGAAAAAATACTCAAAGAATATAGAGTGAAAATCCTAAACCAAGCGATGCAAGAAATCGAGCTTGTATTTCATCATGATGGAAAAGTTTTAAAGCTTCAAGTATCGTTCTTCAAATACTATAGAATAGAAGCCAAAAAAGAGATATCAATCCCAGTATGAAACAAAGTTTTATAAAAACGATGATTCATCCTCCTATATTTTGTCCTTGAAATCAAAAAAAGCACAAACACACAAGAAAAAGCTCAACGAGAAAAAAAGAAAGAATATGAAGTGTATGAAGTTCTGATTTTACTTTTGGAAATATAAAAAATATAGCTTTATAGCAAAGATAGGTAAGAGCTGATATTCCTAAAAATATATAAAAAAAACTCTTATCTTCTCCGTGCCACGAGTAAAAAACATAGTAAAAATAAGCAGAAAGAAGTCCAACTATCACGAGAGATCCAAGCCTCAAAAATGAATTCATAGTCCTGTTTTTATGAAAATAATGTAGGTATAAATTTTTCTGGAAGAAGCATACTTTTTTTTCAGAACTTGTAAAAGTTTTCTCTTCTCTCAAGCTTTACATTTCATAAACTTTTCATACATTATAGCTCTGTGTTATTATTTCATAATTACAACATATGGATTATTTTCAAAAATCTCTTGAACTCCATAAAAAACTTCAAGGAAAAATAGAAACCCGGCTCAAAACTCCGATTCTCACCAAAGAAGATCTCTCTACAATCTATTCTCCAGGAGTCGCAGAACCATGCAGAGAAATAGCAAAAGACAAATCTAAAGTTTATGATTATACGCTCAAAGCAAATACTATTGCCGTTATTTCTGATGGGTCTGCTGTACTCGGACTTGGAAATATAGGTCCAGAAGCAGGACTTCCCGTAATGGAAGGGAAATGTGCCCTCTTCAAACAATTTGCAGGACTCAATGCTTTTCCTATCATGCTCGATACACAAGATACGGAAGAAATCATAAAAACAATCAAGCATATTGCCCCCGTTTTTGGAGGAATCAATCTCGAAGATATCTCTGCTCCTCGATGTTTTGAGATAGAAGAACGTCTCAAAGCAGAGCTTGATATCCCTGTATTTCACGATGACCAACACGGAACGGCTATCGTCTGTCTTGCAGGACTTATCAATGCACTCAAAGTCACAGGAAAGAAAAAAGAATCTATCAAAGTAGTCGTCAATGGAGTCGGAGCTGCTGGAGTCGCTATCACCAAACTTTTGCTTCTCTATGGAGTACAAGATATCGTCGTAGTAGATACTGCAGGAAGTATCTATAAAGGTCGCGAGGGGCTCAATCCTGTAAAAGAGATGCTCACTAATGTTACCAATACTGCTTGTATACTTGACCCAACGAGTAAACAATGTATACGAGGTGGTCTTGCAGAAGCTCTTATCTGAGCTGATATATTTTTGGGAGTTTCTGCTCCTGGAGTACTCACACAAGATATGGTACGAACGATGAATTCTGATGCTGTAATCTTTGCGATGGCAAATCCTACTCCAGAAATCATGCCAGAACTTGCCTATGAAGCTGGAGCAAAAATAGTAGCAACCGGTCGAAGTGATTATCCAAATCAAATCAATAATGTTTTGGTTTTCCCTGGTATTTTTAAAGGAGCTCTTGAAAAACGTATCTCAAAAATCACAGATGAAATGAAAATAGCTGCGGCCCATGCGCTTGCAGCTCTCGTAGAAAAACCAACTTCAGAAAAAATAATCCCTGGTCCATTTGAAACTGGAGTTATGGAAGCGATAGCAAAAAGTATACACTAAAAATACGAGTCACGCATGATAGAACAACACGGATCTCTCTCTGAAAAATTTATAAAAAAAGGCTTTTGGC
>JAYTJZ010000047.1:0-4322 GCA_043730605.1 Candidatus Altimarinota bacterium | reverse complement strand
ATTGTCAAATCGTGCTCATTTTCTATATCTGTTTTTTGCTTTCATACTGCCAGTATAACGAGATTAAAGTTTCGTCAACTGGGGAAGACCCATATTTAATATCTTTTTAAGGTTAAATTTAAGAGAGATTTAATATTGATGTTTTAAAGTAAGGAAGATACAAGGAAAAATAGAACAGTAAAAAAATTATTTTTTGAAGATATATTTTTGAAAAATAATTATAAGTAATAAGACACTCCATAAACCTATAGAAAGTAGGGTATAAGAATCTTTTTCCCCAGAGAAAATACTGTTAGACAATGAAAGAGAGGAAAGAGATGGATGAGTATATTCAATAACATGAGAAGAGTTATTTTGAGAAATTGGGGCAGTATCTATAAGATTCCATTCGCAATTTTCAAGTTTTTCCCAATTACTCGTACTTCATGTTTCGGTTTCTATAGCAAAATCACTATAAATATAATATTTTCGAATAGTAAAAAAGTAGGGAGTTGTTCTATCAAGTGTGATTTTTGAACTTGCGGGACATGCCTCATGAGTGGTTGTTACCGCATTTTGGTTTCACTCTGTTTCATGAAACTTTTGATAAAATTTCTTTGGGGTAGCAGTAACGATATTATAGTACTAATAGGAGCTATCTCTTACAATTGTCAGCCAATAACTTTCACATTCAGCTTCACTTATTTTCCACTGATAAATGATTTTTCCATGAATTCAACATTCAACTTTATTTTCTGGCCAATCTTCAGGTGGAAGCATAGCATGCGTTTGTTGAATTATTTTCATAAAATGATATTTATATAAGCTAAAAATCTTTCTTTCAGGCAGTATATTCTAAAGTATACGAAAAGCTATTTAGAGAATTTATAGAACTGTAGTATTTTCTCAAAAAAACTATTTTTTCTTCCTAAAAAATGAATATGATGAAAGACGATGTTTTCTAAAAAAATACTATGACTCAAAAACTCTTTACTCTCAAGAGTAAATACCAACCTGCAGGAGACCAAGGAAGAGCAATACAAGCTCTGAAAAAATATATCGATGCAGGGCATATCTGGCAGACTCTGTGGGGAGTGACGGGAAGTGGAAAGACTTTTACGATGGCAAATCTCATCGAACAAATCTGAAAACCGACTCTCATCATCGCACACAATAAAACCCTTGCAGCTCAACTCGCTCAAGAATTTAAAGAGTTTTTTCCCGATGCTGCGGTGCATTATTTTGTTTCGTATTATGACTATTATCAACCAGAAGCCTACGTCGCAAAAACAGATACGTATATCGAAAAAGAATCCACTATCAATGAAGAAATAGATAGACTGCGTCATGCTGCGACGCAAGATCTTTTACGTCGAAAAGATGTTATTATCGTTGCTTCGGTGAGCTGCATCTATGGTATCGGAGATATTTCTTCCTATACGGAACAAGTATTTCATATCGAAGTAGGGCAACTCTATGTGATGGAAGAACTCCTCAAAAAGCTTATTGCGATACAGTACACTCGCGCTGGTGCTGATTTTAAAGGAGGAAATTTCATCGTTTCGGGAGATATCCTTGAGATATGGCCTGCGAGTAAAGAGTATGTCTATACGATAGAGTTTTGGTGAGACGAAGTGAGTCAGATCACGACCCGACATCCTCTTTCGGGACAAATATATGAGTATCATCAAAGTGTTGAGATATTTCCTGCAAAACATACGGTTACTTCCCAATGAACTCTCAACGCAGTTCTTCCTCAAATACAAGCAGATCTTGCAGCACAACTTCGCTATTTCAAAGAAGATGTGTGAGATGTGGTAAAATATGAGAGACTCAAAGCAAAAGTAGAGTATGATATCGAGATGATGCAAGAAGTTGGGTATGTCAATGGAATAGAAAATTATTCTCGCTATCTCGATGGACGAAACCCATGAGATCCTGCTCAAACGCTCATAGATTATTTTGGAGATGATTTCCTCACTTTTATCGATGAGTCTCATATGACGATTCCTCAGATAGGAGGGATGTATGCGGGGGATAGAAGTCGTAAAGAAAATCTCGTGAGTAATGGGTTTCGTCTCCCCTCTGCGATGGATAATAGGCCTCTACGTTTTCCAGAATTTGAAGCAAAACTCAGACAAGTCGTCGCTGTTTCAGCAACTCCAGGACATTATGAGATAGGGAAGAGTTGTAATCCCTCATCCCAACCTTCTCCTTTGGAGGAGAAGGAGCAAGCTTCAGATGATAAAAAAAATGTACCCTCTCTCTCCTCCAAAGGAGAGAGAATTCAAGAGTGAGGGATGAATTTGTGAGAAGAAGTAAATATTTCTCAAGAATTTTATGAGTTTGATCCGAAACTCTGAGTCTTGTGGCAGGATAGAACAGATATGCGTATCGTCCCACAGATGATACGACCGACAGGACTCCTTGACCCAGAAATCATCATCAAAGCGATGGACTATATGATCGATGATATTATGAGCAATTTACAAAAAGTTATCGCAAAAAATGAGCGTATGCTCATCACGACTTTGACAAAACGAAGCAGTGAAGAACTCACTGAATACCTCTATGAAAATGGTATAAAAGTACAATATCTGCACTCTGAAGTTGATACTTTAGAACGACTCGAAATACTCAAAGAACTCAGAGAAGGGAAGATAGATGTTATCGTGGGAGTCAATCTCTTGCGAGAGTGACTCGATCTGCCTGAAGTTTCAAAAATCGCGATTCTCGATGCTGATAAACAAGGATTTTTGCGAAGTGAGCAGGCTTTGATCCAGATTATTGGTCGAGCTGCACGAAACTCAAACGGAGAAGTGACGATGTACGTGGAGCAAATATCTCGTTTTGAAGAAAAAAAAGATACGTTTGAAAGATATGATGAAAACCTCGTGATTCTCAATCAAGGAAAGTTTATCAATATGCAGGGACTTGTGATATCTCAATCGATGAAAAAAGCGATAGATCTCACCTACTATAGACGAGGAATACAGCACGAACACAATCAAAAAAATGGCATCGATCCAACGACGGTATTTAGTAGTATCAAAGATATAGGAATCGCGAGTAAAAAGAAGAAAAATGAAGGAATTGATCCAAAATTTGGAGTCAAGGAAATCCGTCGTTTAGAACTCGAGATGGATATCGCAGCTGCAAATATGGAGTACGAAAAAGCAGCAGAGCTTCGAGATATGATACTTGAACTCAAAACTTCAAAGAAAACTTCAAAACGGAGATAATTTTTCTTCCATTTTCTTGCAAAAATACTCTGGTATATGCTAGGATAAAGATATGAACCAAGAAAAATATATCATATTTACCGATCTCAAGGATTTTACCTACAAAAATACCTTGTTGACCGATACGCAAGTCGCTGAGATTCTGCGTGTTTTTGATAACATTATTCGCGAAGCAGCGAAAAAATATGAAGTCTCTGTGATTAAAAGTATTGGAGATGCGTATTTTGCGGTGAGTGAAACAGCAGAAGCTGCCTATCTCTTTTCAAAATATATTCTCGAAAAAGCCCAAGAAAATGATGCACAGCATAAAATAAATATCAAAAAAATATCTCTTCGAGTGACTCTTAGCTATGGAAATATTTCTCGAAATACAGCTCTTGAGCTGGAAGACTATTTTGGAGAAGCGATCAATCTGGGGGCTCGTATCATGGATATGACTCCAGAAGGAAAAATATTTTGTACTGAAGCCGTGAAACAAGAACTTTCAAAAGAGGTATTTTCAGAGTATCTTGGAAAATTTTCTTTTCATGGGATTTTGACAGAAGTGCCTCTCTATAGTCTCACCTCTCTCTCCTGAGAAGAACTTCTTGCTCTGAGAAAAAATGAAGATTCACAACTCAAAGAGTGTGAAGATATCGTCTTTCGAGCTTCTTGTGTCGCTGCAGTACTCTCGGTACAACCTCTTCCATTTCTTGAAAATCTCAATCTCATCGCAGTACATCTCTATATGATTCTACGTATTTCTCATAGCTTTGGCAGACAACTCTCTGCAAAACAAGGATCTCAAGTATTTTGAGAACTCATAGCTCCTCTCGGTATTTCCTATGCAGCGTTTCAGGGATCTGCAAGTATGATTAAGATACTTCTTCCTGGGATAGGAGGATATCTTTTTGCTCCTGTAACTTTTGCTGTGAGTTATGCACTTGGAAAAGTCTATATTATGTATTTTTACTATCAAAACTCGGGAGAAATAATGACTCCAGAACTGGTAAAAGAACTTTTTAGTAAGGGTCTTCCCCAGTTAACTGTTAAATTTTATGAGTAATTGTTGTATAATTAAGTTTAGATTTCATCATTTTATTCTTACATTATACCGAAACT
>JAYTJZ010000046.1:0-4336 GCA_043730605.1 Candidatus Altimarinota bacterium | reverse complement strand
GTTTCGGTATAATGTAAGAATAAAATGATGAAATCTAAACTTAATTATACAACAATTACTCATAAAATTTAACAGTTAACTGGGGAAGACCCTTATTTTTTATGGCTATTTCTCGAATTATAACTGGGGATATTTTTTCTAAGGATATGCAAGCTGGGGAAGATCAAATAAAAATCGCATGTGGGACTAATACTGCTGGAGGGAACGACCCCAGATCAAACTCTGTTGCAAGTCAGATTTGAAGACTCTATATTCCTGCTTTTCAAAATTTAGGGAAATGAGATTTTTGACAGGTTCATACTCATACTTTTGATTTTCATGGAAAACTTGTAAAAGCACTTGCAATCGTATGCAATGAACAAAATCCTAAAAAATGGAATGGCGATAAAGATGCTGATTGGACAAAATCAGTAGAATCTATTAGAAGAGGTTTTGAAACAATCGCAGATATATTTCAACCTACAAATATGGAAGATATGTTGAAAGAATTGCAATCACAGGCAATAATATTATCAGAAAGTGGAGGAATAAATCTCCCTCTTTCCCTTCAACAAGCTCTTGATACTTATAGATCGAAGCTCATACCAATAGTAAGAACGGTACTCATTGGAACAGGACAATCAGGGAGAAATGGAAATGCAGATATAGCAGGGATACTCGATGCGATGCATCAATCGAGTGCAAATTTACACCTCTACATTAATGATCAAAAACAAGCAGCTCAGGTTGCTCAAGTAATACCGTTGTTTCCAAGTGTTTCACAACTCGCAGCAGTTCCTGGATACAATAATATACGGCAAGGAGCATAATCTAAATTTTTTTCTATGCTTCTTCTTTCTTCACGAGATATTCCAGAAAAAAGTCTTCGAGATATTTCACAGTATTCATATTTGAGTTCTATTATTGAAACGACTCTTTTAGAAAAAATAATTGAAGCCTATAATACCTCAGGACGAAATATACAGCAAATTGGAATTGAAAGTTCGCGCATAAGAGATATTTTGACATGTATGGAAAAATCAGGAGAACTCTCACAGGAGGATTTCTCCCTTTTACAAGAAACTATTTTTTCCAGAGATTTTTATAGATTTTTTCGAAAAAATCTCAGTTATAAAGAAGGAAAATCATGAATTCTTTTTGATGGTTTTATCGATGCTTCTCCCAAAACTCTTCAAGATATTCTCGATAAGTTGGGAACACAAAACAATACACTCTATCAAAAAACAGTCTCAAGCAGAGCACAAAGTATTTTGTCTTCTTGAGAAAAAGAAGTGTCCTTAGATAGGAAAACATTTAAGAAAATATCTCTCAAAGAACAAGGGAAAACGCAAAAGAATGAGTGAACTTTTGAGTTTCAAAAACAATATAATAATATCTCCGTCTGGAAACCAATACAAGGATGATATCCAGTGATATACCATCCAATAAAATGATATATATGTGAAATAAAATGAAATATCAAAGTTTCACCTCTTTGAGACTTTATAATCCTATATGACTATGATAATACAGTAACATCTATGATTCATAGTTTTTCAGGAGAAATAATATCTCCAGGATATTTTTATAATTCACAGTATGTAGAATGATGAAGATGATTTTGATGAATATATGAAGAGCTAAAAGAACCTTCTCGATGAGAGCATAAAAAACTCACTCTCTTTTCTGGCAAGGGAGTTTCAAAAAAAATCACTACGCAAGATCCACAAGTATCTCAAATACGATCGAAAAGAAAAAGAGAAGGACCACTTTTTATCTCTGATATTCTTTTCCATGAAGCAGAGGGAAAAATAGAAATCCAATACTCAAAAGTATATCTCTATAGAGAGTCCGATTTTTCTACAAAAGAGCAAAAAGCAGATTTTAGAAATACGAGAAGAACGCAGGGGGAGTCAAAAGGGATGACTTATACTTTTATAGGCCATACTTCAGAGATAATTCAGCTATAAAAAACCTTTCTTTTTTCATATTTTCCATATAATAGGGCAGATTTTATATTGTTATTATTGTCATACGCATGAATGTAGTAAATGAAACGGTTATTAGTTTTAAAGATGTCGTGTTTCATTATGATTTTCGTAAGCCTATCCTCGAAGAAGTCAGCTTCAATGTGAGAAAAGGTTCAAAAATCACGATTATGGGACAAAACGGAGCAGGAAAATCTACGATTTTTAAACTCATTAATAAAACTCTTGAAAAAAAATCAGGGGTTGTAAATACAGGAAAAGATTTAACTATTGCAACAGGATACCAAGTCGTACTTGCAGAAGATAAAGAACTTACGGTTCGAGCATTTTTTCGAAAATATTTTAACGATGACTCTGTGTTTAACATCGATAAACAAATAGGAGAAATCCTGCAAGTGGTAAACCTCAAAGCTCCACTAGAACGAGAAATAAAATCTTTTTCGGGAGGACAACAAGCACGACTCTTGCTCGCAGCAGCCCTCATACAAAACCCAGATATTTTACTGCTGGATGAACCAACCAATAATCTCGATGCAGAAGGAATTTGGCATCTGACTACTTTTTTGCAAGAGTATAAAAAAACAGTGCTCGTGATTTCTCATGATTCTGAGTTTCTCAATAGTTTTACGGACGGAGTCTTGTATCTCGATGTATTTACGAAACAAGTAGAACAATTTGTGGGAGACTACCATGATGTAGTGGAGCAAATCAAGAAAAAAATAGAAAAAGAAAATATGGCAAATGCGAGACTCGCGAAAGAAGCTCAAGCGAAAAAAGATCAAGCAAATGTCTTTGCTCATAAAGGAGGAAAGCTTCGAGCTGTCGCAAAAAAGATGAAGGAAGCAGCAGCTGAGATGGAAGATGAAATGGTGGATAATCGAAAAGAAGATAAGGCTATCAAAGACTTTGTCATTCCACTTCAAGAAGATGTTGGAGGAGTGCTTCTCGAAATCCACTCGGTACATATTATCCAAAACGAAGAAGTCGTAGTACGAGAAGAAGAAGTACAACTTCGTAAAAATGATCATATCTTGCTTTCTGGTCCAAACGGGATAGGGAAGTCCACTCTTCTGGAAAAAATAGTGAACGGAGATGAAACAGGAGTTACCGTAGCTGCTGGAGTGCGTATCGGGTATTACCGACAAGATTTTTCTAATCTTGATTTTTCACAAACCGTCTATGATTGTCTTCGAGAAGCTGCTGTTGAGATGACGGAGCAAGACCTTCGTAGCAAAGCTGCAGGATTTCTTATCACGGGGGAAATCATGAAAACAGAGATAGGAAACCTCTCAGAAGGGCAAAAAGGACTCGTAGCATTTTGTCGTCTTGTGTTTCTCAAACCTGGGATTCTCATCCTCGATGAGCCTACCAATCATATCAATTTCCGTCATATTCCCGTGATAGCGAAAGCACTCGATGCGTTTGAAGGAGGGATGATACTTGTATCGCACGTGGATGACTTCGTATGGCAGATACGTATAGATCAGTATCTCGATTTGAAATAATTTGAAATCTCAGTAAAAATACCTATAATATCTAGGTATTTTTTAGTTTTTTAAGCAAAATATCATGATACTTCAAGATGCGTATGTTTCCATATCTGATATACGAGATAAAACCAGTAAGGTGATAAAATCACTCGATACCGTAGGAACGAAAATAGTACTGTCTCAAAATAAACCAGTAGGAGTATTTTTGAGTATAGAAAAATATAATAATTTAAAAAAATCAGCATTCTTAAAAACACAGGCATATCCAGAAGATATAGCTGCATATAAAGCAAGTTCTCATGGAACTCAGGGAGTTGAAGCTTTTAGTTTTTTAGAAAGTCTCAAATAATATGTACAGAGTAATACTTGAAAAACAAGTCCAAAATTTTTTAGAAAAACATAAGTGAGAAGTTCTCATATCACAATTTGAAAATGCACTTATACTGCTCATAAATGATCCGTACGAAAATGATTTGGATATAAAAGTACTTATAGGACTTCCAAATTCATACAGGCTACGTATTGGGAAATACCGATTTTTATATGAAATTATAGAAGATACGATTTCTATATCATTTTTTCAAGCAGGAAGTAGAGGAGAGGTGTATAAGAAGTAAAGTAGAAAATTAAATAAACAATTTTGCTTTTTTTGAAATAAGAAATAATATATAAATGTCTAAAAAAGTTTTGCTTTATTTTTTTAGACCATACTGTAGTCTGTGACTCAGATGTAAAAGATTCATCGAATCTTTAATTAAATATTTGAAATTCAATATTTACTATGGGTCTTCCCCAGTTGACGAAACTTTAATCTCGTTATACTGGCAGTATGAAAGCAAAAAACAGATATAGAAAATGAGCACGATTTGACAATGCTCA
>JAYTJZ010000045.1:0-13311 GCA_043730605.1 Candidatus Altimarinota bacterium | reverse complement strand
CCCATCCTGGTACTTTAAAATATTCAGGTATATCCCAACGATGCGTGATATCCCACATCTCACGTGGAGTAAGTATCGTCATGAGAGTTTCATAGTATCCTGCTTTGTCCATCTCATCGCGAATCACGTTTTCGATATTTTTGAGTACTCTATATCCCATAGGAAGAAATTCATAGGCTCCTGCCATCGCTTGACGGATATAACCTCCTTGAAGTAGGAGACTCGTTGATCGGTTATCACTCACTTTTGGAGCAGATTTCAGTGTAGAAATAGGAAATTTGGAGAGTTGAAGCATAGTCAAAAAATTATAAGTTAAAAAGTGTAGCGAACGAAACTATTCGTTCCAATAAAAAAATCCCTTTCATTTTCGAAAAAGAGATTTTTTGAAGCATAGTTTTATACAGCAAAAGAACTTCCCTTTCTTATATAAAAGGGTCAAGGGGCTGCAGGTGCCAGTTCTCTATTTGTTTCATAAAGGTATAGGTAAGTACGATATGTTTCTATAGTATGAAAAAGAAAACTTCTGTCAAAAAAAACCTCGCAGATGCGAGGTTTTTTAAATGTATGAAATTACTCAGCTGTTTTTTGCATAGCGTCTTCTTCCATTACTGGAGCTTCAACTACTGGTTCTTCAACTACTGGAGTTTCGATAGTTACATTGTTTTCAACTACTGGAGTTTCAACTACTGGTTCTTCAACTACTGGAGTTTCGATAGTTACATTGTTTTCAACTACTGGAGTTTCAACTACTTCTTCACTACAAGATACAAGACCTGCGAGAGCAAGGATTAACATAAGTCCGAATACTTTTTTCATATTGTACTAATAATATAATAAACTAAGCGAGCAGATTATATAAAAAAAAGAGCTATTTCCAAAGAAATAGGTATTTACTTTTTATTTTTTAAATGAATAATAAGAAGTGTTGTGATTTTTCTTGTATTTTTATTATTTTTTCATATAAATAGACTATATCTTTAGCATTTTTTATCTTTTTCTTATGGTACGAAACACTCGACGACAGAGCTCTAATATAACCTCCACTCTCAAAGATTATTTGGTTCCTATAATAGGATGAGTTCTTATTCTTATTCTTCTCTATAGTTTTTTTAACGGAACGGATACAAGTAGTAGTACTCTTACTTCCGAAAATAAATCTCCCACTACTCTGACGTTTGGAAGCCCTGAAACTGAAGCCTATATCGTATATCCTGGTGATGTAAAAGAGAAAATAACAGAGGCAAGTGCTCTCTATAAAGGAGAAACTCTCATAGTAAAAGAAGGAACGATACATCTTACAGCTCCAGATACTACAAAAATACACCTTAATAAAATCGCAGAACTCAAATATAATGAAGATGGAAGTTACGCTTTATCTTCTTCTGATGCTTGGTTTGATCTCAAATCAGATACAATGATATCTCTTCGCTATGCCAATATAGAATCTCCAAAAGAATCTGTACTTTCACTCACTCAAAACGAAGCTGGAAGCACTGTATATGTACTCGCAGGAAGTGCAAAAGTCAGCAATCTTGCAGGGGTAAGTACTTCTCTTATCAAAGGACAACGTATTTCTGTATCTCGTCTCAATGCTGCAAATAAAGACCTTGATCTTTCTACTGAGAAAGGAATGATTGATAGTTATTTTAAAGGAAGTGATTGGTTTATAGAAAACCAATGACACCTTGTCCTTCAACAAGAAGATAGCACAATCAGTGCTGAAGATACCGGATCAGGATGAGTACTCCCTCCAGAAAAAGATGCGGGTCTCTATGTTTCTTTTGAAAAATTACGAGATGAGATGAGTATTGAAACAGCCACTCTTACTATTAATGGAACAATTACTTCGAGCGAAGTAAGTTCACTCACTCTCAATAATCGACAGGTTTCCATTTCTCAAGCAGAAAAAACATTTTCTCTCGAAAATTTCCCTCTTACCAGTAGTATAAATGATATCGTCTTAAAAGTATATGATAATAATAAAAATATTCTCCAGAAAAAAGTATATACCGTCTACACTTCTCGAACATCTTCTCCTAGTACCGTAAATGACGGTTCTTCCACTACTGTAAATACAGAAACTCCCGTTGAGAAAACAACTGCACAAAATAGTCAAGGAAGCACTACTTATAGTGCTGATGCTACAAAATTTGGTTTTAGTGAACCTTCGAGTTCTGGAAAATTTTCGACTACCTCATCTGAAGTCACGCTTCGTGGATATACGACTGCAAAAGGTATTACTGCCGTTCAAGTCAATGGATTCCCCCTTGCTTCGTTTAATGGAAGTACTTGGAGATACCATGCATTCGAGAGATTTGAAACCCTCGAAGAAGGAACAAACCAATTTAAAGTAGATTATTTCGGAGAAGACGGTAAAATAGTATATGTAGACTATTTTACTCTAGTAAAAAAAGCTGCTGGTACGGTAACTCCTACCTCCTCTTCTTCTGGTGGAGCAGCTACAGGTACTTCTTCTGTAAAAGAAGAAACTTCAAGTTCCAGTGAAAGCTCTCTCTTCCAAGAATAATAACTTTCATACCATAAAAAAATCAGTCTAGCAGAGCTAGACTGATTTTTTTATTTTAACAACTACAACCACTTCCACATCATCCTTCACTGCTTCCACATCCTCCTCCTGAAGATCCTCACCCTATAATAGAAAGAAACATGGACTTCAGTTCTTCATCTTCTGGAAGAAGACCTTCAAATATCATGTCTTTAAAGTTAATACTTTCTTCTTCGATGATACATGCTGATGCTTCTTTGATTTGAAGGTCTTCTTTAAGATTTTGATCTTGAGTCATTTCAAGTGAAACAAAATCTGTTAGACCAAGGTCTTCGAGGACTCAGCGTATTTTCGTATGAAGAAGTTGAGATTGTTCCCCATCACCATACACGTATACTTTCATAGTCTGAAAAATAAATGAATAAAAAAATCACTTCTTCTATTGTAAAGAAGAAGTGATTTTTACAAAATGAATTTATACAGTTGGAACTTCTTCTACTACTACCGTTTCTTCTTGTTCTACTGCAGCTCGTGGAAGACTTGCTGTAGCAACAACTTCTTCCATATGAACCGAAATTTCATATTTTGAAATATCAATATTAAGATCTGAAACTCGAATAATATCTCCTTCTTTTTGAAGAAGAGAAAGGTCTACATCGAAGTGATCTACAAGATTCGCAGGAAGACATTTTACTTCAAGTGATTTGATATATTCCTCGATAATCGCTCCATCTTTCTGAGCTTGAGCATCTCCTATAAAGTTCAAATGAATATGTGCATGAAGTGCCTCACCTTGAGTAATAGCATAAAAATCTACGTGCGTAAAAGCTCCAGTAATAGGTTGTTTTTGAGTTGAGTGAATCAAAACATCAAGTTTTTTCTTTCCAACGGAAAGCTGAATAATATTACTTTCTCCTGCTTTTCGGTGAAGTCTCAAAAAATCTGAGCTATCAAGCGTAAGAGAAATAGGTTCTTGAGTTCTTCCATAAACAACTCCAGGGAGTCTTTTTGATTGTCTAATGTCAGATGATTTTTCATCGTTTGCTCGTATATCAGCCGAAATATCGAATTTTGTCATAGCGTGTGAGAGAGAAGTAAATATACTTTGAAAATAAGCGAGCAAATTGTATATAAAAAGAGAGAACTTGCAAATTTTTTTTGTCTTTTCTTCTAAAGATGAAATTTGTCCTACTTTACAAAATTTTAAAAAATAATATCATAGCTTGAAATTTTAGTTTTTAATAGTTTTTTATGGGAAGAGGTCCAGTCGTACAAGCTCGAAAAAATGCAGTAAATTCAATAAAAGGAAAAGTATTTTCTTTGCATGCAAAACTTATCGCAATCGCAGCACAAAAATGAGGAAATCCTGATGATAATCCAAGTCTTGCCGCTGCTATTTATACCGCAAAAAAACAATGAATCCCCAACGAAAATATAGACCGAGCTATAAAAAAAGGGACTGGGGAAGACAAAGATGCAGCTCAAATAATAGAAATAGTCTATGAAGGATATGCTGCTGGTGGAGTAGCACTTATGGTTTCTACTCTCAGTGACAATAAAAATCGAACTGTTTCAAATATTCGTCATATTTTTTCAAAATACGGTTGAAGTATGGGAGAGTCTGGAGCTGTTTCTTGGATGTTTCAAAAAAAAGGAGTGATTTTTATAGATGCTCTGAACCATGAATATGAAAAAATAGAAGCCCTTACTTTTGAAACATTAGCACAAGATATTTCTCTTGAAGAAAACTATATTGAGATCATCACAGAAATAGAAGATTTCCATGAAGTAGAAATATTTTTTGAAACTCAAGGAATCACAATACTAGAATCAAAAATAGATTTTAGATCAACGACGGAAACTGAAATTACTGAGTTTGAAAAAGCACTCAAGTTTACAAAAATGATGGAAGCTTTTGATGAAGATGAAGATGTGAACTTCGTATCTTCCAATGAAATTATTTCTCAAGAATTACAAAAAGAAGTAGATATATTTATAGAAAAAAATAGTTTTCGTACATAGAGCGTATTTTAAAAAATAAAGTTTCATAAAAAAATCCAGAAGTTTCTGGATTTTTTATTATTTTAACGAAGTACTATTTTCCCCTCTACTACTTCAAACTTCACTTTATAAACTCCTTGTGTACTGGCTACAAATATTTCCCCATCATTATCTACATGAAAATCATCAATTATAGTACTTTTTCCTTCTATTTGTCCGAGATAACTGAGTGATTTTACATCTTGATATCGTGCAGTATTTGGTTGAAAAACAAGAATTTTATTTTCTAGAAGTATATAAACATATTTGAGGTCTGCTCGAGCACGAATCGACGGATTTTTTCCCGAACTCAGATTTGCAAAATTATAATTTTTTGGGAGCTTATTGAGAACAATACTTTCGAGTCTATATTTTGGTTCACGGAAAAGTTTTACGACACTTCCATCTTGTTTCAGGATATAGATTCCCCCATCTATCGCAAGTGAAAATATTTTTCAAAGAGCAGCTGCATCAGAATCTGTAAGATAAGAATCTGCTGCTCCATAAAGAGTTCCCTGTTTTTTATGTCGAAGTATCTGAGTTCCAGAGTCCGAAAGAAGATAGAGATTGCTCGAATAGCCTGCTATGAGAGGTGATTTTTCCCAAGTTGGTTGATCTGCTACATCTACATAGGAGAAAAAGTTATTTTTTGCAAAGTTTACTACTTTTCCAAGTTGGGTCATCAAGACAATATTTGTCTCATATACAGTAGCATCTATGAAAATATCTTTCTCAAGCATTTGAGTAAAGGTATAGGTTTGAGCTTCTGCCCCTTGAATAATAGGACCTGTAATACTATTTTTTTGAACGATATAAATTTTATCTGCAATACTGAGAACTTTCACTATGCTCGCAGGACTTGGGAACTGATATATCGTATTTTCGGGAGTGATTTCAAACGCTTCTACTCCATTAAATTGTTTCTGAAGAATACCAAGATTATCTTTGAGAACAGAAATATCTTCAAGGAAAAGTTGTTGTGTTTCTAGTTTTTTGAGAAGTTCTTGGGCCTGGCTCACATTAAGAGAAAACATATCAGGATTATTCATATTCTCTCCTGCTTGGATGATAAGAGCTTGTGCTTGTACTAATTCTTGCTTTGCTGTTTCTACACCACGAGTATTGGAAGCAAGTTGAAAAAATCCAGATATCACCCAATAGAGAAGAAAAATACTCACTAAAATCCCTCCTGCAAGTAATATTTGCTTTGTTTTTTGTGTTTGATGAAAGAGTTTTTCTCGTACGTGATAGAGATATCCTAAAGCTTTCTTCGTGAGAGTATTATCAAGGACTCGAAGTATATGGTATGAAATAATAGACCAAGACCATTTTCACTCTGGAAGCAAAACAACATTTTTACGAAATGAGAGCAATCCTATATTTTTTCCTGAATGTTCATGGAGCAATATGTTTTCTATATTTTCTCCTGATCGTTTGAGATTTCCTTGGGTGAGTCCATCTCGAATATCATCTTTTGAGAGAATATCAAGAAGTCGTATATTTGAAAGCAAGAGTGATTCTCCATCTGCGATATCTCCACTAGATATATATCAAAAATCAGACGGCACTTCTTCTTTATCAGTGACTTCAATAAGATCTTTATGAGTATTGTAGAGGTAGCACGAACTTGTTCCAATCGTAGAAAAAAGAAATGTTTTTTTACTATAGATTCCGATAATTGCATGAAGTCCTTTGATTTTATCATCTTCGTGTTTCCAGGAAGCAAGAAATGAATTTATGTTCTCAAGAGCCGAAGAAAAATCTTTATATACATTTTTAGGATGTACTCGATCAATAATAGCATCCACTATTTTATGATACAAAAGTTCTGAAAGTTTTTCATCCTTCGAACTAAAAAGTATAACACAATCTAAATCTGTATCGAGATTCACATGGTGAGATTTTATTATATTTTTCCCATCAAAATCTATTTTTCGTATATCTGTTTCAAACATGGTAACTTTCATCATATGAGAAGTAAACGCGTAAAATAATAGTCTCTCTCAGGTTTTTGTCAAAACAAAAGCTCTTTCTTCTTTTTCTTTGATATTTCTGCCTTGCTTCCTATAATAGTTTCATCTCTATTTTTTAGCTTTTTTGTATGTTTCTCATAGAAAATTCTCAAAATCTTTCTGGTTCTGTAACAATTGGGGGAAGTAAAAATGCAGGGCTTCCTCTCCTTGCAGCTGCTCTGCTGATCCGAGGGAAAGTGACTCTCTATAATGTTCCTGATATCCTCGATGTACATGATTTTCTTCATTTTTATGAAAGTCTTGGAGCAAAGACACATTTTGAAAATCATACCCTCAGCCTCGATACTTCTCATATCTCAGAAAAAAATATAGACACTTCGAAAATAGCTCGTACCAGAGCTGGGATTTATTTTATCGCGGGTCTTCTCTCTCGTTTTGAAAAAGCTTCTCTTCCTTTCCCTGCAGGAGATAAGATAGGAAAACGTCCCATAGATGAACATATCAATGGATATACAGGAATGGGGTTCGATTTTTATGAATCAGAAACGGAACTTTGTTTTTCTTGAATTGGAAATGGTGAAAATGTCACGGTTACTGCTTACTTCGCAGTGACTGCAACAGCAAATCTCATTATGGGAGCAGCAACTCGCGTATGAGTTACTACGATTTCTCTTGCTGCTTTTGAACCTCATATCTTCAATCTCATAGATTTTTTACGAAAAGCAGGAGTAGAGATACAGGTTCGCTATGATCATAGTATCATAGTCCATGGAACCAAAGATATTGCAACAGAAATCGAGTTTGAAGTCATATCTGACTACCTTCAGTCTGGAACTTTTGCAATTATCGGAGCACTCTGTGCGAAAGACTATATCGATATTCATCGGGCTCGTATCGCAGATCTTGGAGCATTTCTCTATAAACTTCATGAAACTGGAGTGAAAACACAAGATTTATGAAATGATACTTTGCGAGTCTATCGAGCAAAAGATATCACGGCTGTGAATATCCAAACCAATATCTTTCCAGGATTTCCAACGGATCTTATGCCTCTTTTTACGGTTCTTATGACCCAGTGTTCTGGAACTTCTCGAGTTCATGAAATCCTCTACGAAGGTCGACTGGGCTGGCTCGTTGAGTACGAAAGAATCGGGTGTTCTCCTCGTATCGTCAATCTCCACGAAGCAAAAATTACAGGACCAAATAATCTCATAGGGGCAACAGTGAATAGTTGGGATTTACGATCTGGAGCAGCAATGGTCATCGCAGGACTTATAGCAAGTGGAGAAACCAAAGTAGAAAATGTATACTGGATCAATAGATGATATGATGACTTTTTGGGGAAACTCAAAAGTTTGGGAGCGAAAATAGAGGAAATAGAATAATTCTTAACTTTTTACACTATGAAACACCTTTGACTCTTTCTCATTGCTTTTGGACTGCTTAATATCGCTTTTCCTGACTTTCTTGCGTATCTGCTTGGTGGATTTTTTGTAATTGCAGGAGTTACTATGTTTCTTAGCGATTATAGACTCGGAAAACAAAAGAAAAACGAACAGCAGTTTGTAAAGTTTGGAAAATATAAAATTTATAGATAAATATGTCTACCTCCCCTTCTAATATTACGTATTTTCTCGAATGCCTTGAATGAATTTCGGAACTTCGTGCAAAAAAGATGTTCGGAGAGTATGGTATATTTTCTGGAGAACGGCTCTTTGCTCTTGCCTGTGATAATACCTTGTTTCTCAAAACTTTTCCTGAAACACTTCACTATTTTGAAGATACTCAAACAAAAGCCTATCCTGGAAGTAAAAATACTTCAGCAATAAATGAGCAGTGGTTGGAAAATACAGATGAACTTTTAGAAATCGTAAGAGAAACTATTTCTCTCACTCCCTATCCAAAACCAAAAAAGAAAAAAGAAATTTAATCATATTATCTTTAATAAATATGTCAGAAATACGAAGAATAGGACTTGATGGAACTCACTGACCTATGCAACAAACATCAGTGAGACACGCTGGAGAAATCAAGACAATAGTCTTACATGATGATTTGCGACCAGTATCAAATGCGACAAGAAATAAGATAGATGGTATTTTAGAAGAAGATAAAAAAAATCCTGAAGTCTAAAATCTATACTGTCCTAAAAAACTCCTCTTTCTTCACTCTCCATGCTTCCGACTGTCTCGGAAGTTTTTTTTGTTCTACAGAAGTGAGGAATACGGCAAGAGCTTCTTCGGTAAATATCGTATTTTGTGATCCTTTAAATATGATAATATATTTTTGTGAAGTTTCCTCAAGGAATTTTTTGAGTTTTTGTCCGATATCACGAGATGAAAGTGAACTCGTAATGCTTCCAGAAAATCCTAGTTCTTTGAGTTTTGGTGTCATATATTCATACATACTTGGACCTACGGTAAAGACTCTCTCAAAACTTCATAGTTCTCTTGCAAGAGCTTCATGAGTATGTTGCACATTATCGAGTTCTCGCATATCTCACAGTACTGCTATCATTTTATATTCTATGAAGAGTCTATTTTGAAGCATTTTTGTATTATATAATACTTGTTTCATACTTTCTGGGGCAGCATTATAACTACTATCTATGAAAATATGTTCTGCTTGTTGAAACAAAGTAAATCTTCCAGCTTGAAGCTCCAGATCAAAATCATAGTTTATTTCTCAGAGAGAAATACCAAAATCTCCTGCAATATCGAGTCCTAGTTTCGCATAAACTATGTTTTCTTCTCCAAGAAGATTGAGAGAAATATTTTTTTCTTTATAAAGAAAATACCAACGAGCAATATCTGTTTCATGCTTTTTGAGTTCTGCCTTCAGAACATTATTTTCTTCAAAAATTTCTGTATATTTTGAAAGAAGATGGATATTTTTTCGAGAAAAATGGTCTTGGAGATTGATATAGACTTTGCTTTTTGCAACTAACAAAAGTTTCCATTTTTCTTGCCAATACTCCTCAACTCCTTGTGGAAAATTTGCAGAATGTACACTATCAAGTTTTGTCAAAACAGCAATATCTGGACGAGCAATAGATAATAAATGATCCATATCTTCAGGAGCATCTATTCCATACTCTGCAATCAAGATATCATATTTTTTTCTCGAAATAAGAGCTCTCTTTGTGAGAATCAAACTTATTTGGAGAAGATTTTTAAAACTTGGATGATAATCTTCAATTTGAAATACCGAAAATACAAGACCCAGTTCAGAGTTATAGTTTTTTGGAGAGGTATAAATACGAAATTGCTCTCAAGAGTTCGTTTTCTGAACTTGTTGGAGTACTTCACTCACGACCATACGACAACTCGTTTTTCCCACACTTCCAGTGATAGCTACTATTTTTATATTTGTACGAGAAAGATAATACCGTGTACAAAAAGCAAGATAACGATAGAGAAGTTTTAGGATTTTTTGTTTCATAGAAAACTATTAAAAATATCTCTAGAAGTATAGAGATATTTTTATTTTTTCAAAGCTTAGTCTGCTTGAAGTCGTATTTTAAAAGCTTTACGATCTTTTCACGGAATATCTTGAATTGCTTGATATCTGATATTTCCTTCTTTTCCCAGAAAAAATTCGTGCGCTCTTTTTTCTCACATCGTAATGAGAGATTTTAAAGTTTTTTTTCATTCAACCAGATATGGTTGATGAATTCCTGATTTTATTCAGAGGAGATGAGAAAACACTGATTCACTTGTTCCAGCTATTTTTTTATCATAATCTCAAAGGACACTTAGAAGTTCTTGCATTTGAGCATCTTGAAGTATTTTTTTTCAAAATGTTTCTCTCGCAGTTTCTAGACCATATTGTCCCTGTTCGCTGGTCCACTTTATTCCTTCTGGAAATCATGGAAGTATAATTCTATCTACTTCAAGTTTTACTACTTCTTTGATATGTCACAATTTTTCATATCACAGCTCTTGTACTCTTGTTATTTGATCCGAACTTAAACGGTCAAGATGAAATATGGAAGCCATATATATTCCTAGAAAATAAATGAGACCATATTCTAGAGATATAGGAAACTAAGTCAAATAAATCCGTTTATAATGTATAATACATATAATTTACTTCCAAGTTTTCCAAAAACTTTTCGAGTTCCTGCATCTCAAGAACAACAGTATTATCATTTTGTAGGGGATGAAAACCTACGAGTTCCCCTTGAAGTTCTGCATCAAACAACACTCGTATATCTCGATCAATGTTATTTATCAGTGCAAAAGGACTCACACTCCCTGGTTTGATTCCTATTTTTTGCAACATCGTCTCTTCATCAACAAAGCTCATTTTTGAGTCATCAAAAATCGCTCGGACGATATTGGTATCGAGCCTTCTGCTATCACGAAGCACGACCATATAAAAGTTTGTTGCTTTTTTGTTTCGTAATAGCAGAGATTTTACACGATATCCTGGAATATCGACACCTTTTGCTTCATCACAAGTAAAAACAGGACCATGTTCGTAGTTCGTATAGGGAATTTCGAGTGAATCGAGAATGTCAAAGATTTTTTGTCGCATACTATTTTTCTTACAACACCTCACTCACCTCTTCTCCACTCTCCAGATTTTTTATTTTCATCACTCCTGCTTGTTTTTCTTCGCTTCCAAATATTACAACATGCGAAAACCCTGCTTTATCAGCAGATTGTATAGCTTTTCCAAGTTTTTTTGGAGTGAGTCCAAGGAGAACTTTTTTTTCCTGTTTTCGAAGGATTTGAGCGAGTACTTGAATATCTTCAAAAAGAGTTTCATCCAGGAGTGGGATAAAATATTTTTCTTCTTTTTTATTTTGTATAGCTCAAAGTAAGTCATGTCCTTCGAGAAAAAGCTTCATCGTTTCATCTCCAGGAGCAAAGCCTACAGCAGAAATCCCTCCTTTCACTCCAAAAATATCAGCAAGTCCATTGTAGCGACCTCCTCCGAAAAGAGCTCGTGGATTATCTGTATTGGTATCAAACATCTCGAAAATCATCCCATCATAATAGTCAAATCCTCGAATAAGCCCACCTGAAAACTCTATTTCTTCTCCATAGCCAAGATTTCGAAGTGCCGAAATAAGCGCTTCAAACTCTCGAAAACTTTCACTTGTTGCAAGAGTCAAGAAACTTGTTTGTAAGTCTTCAATACTTCGAGCTTCCATAAATAATATAACAAGCTGTATATTTACAGAAACATCTATTTCATGAAGCAATTTTTCAAAATCTCCTCGCGAAAGTTTTTCGTATTTATCCATCAGACGCGTGATGCATTTTTGTTTTTCTTCATCTGTAATCGCAAGAACTTCTGTAAGAAAACCTGTAATAAGTTTTCGGTGATTGAGTTTGAGTTTATAGCTTCATGTCGGTGGATGAAAGGCTCTCAGAAGCTCGAGTGCGAGAGTGAGAACCTCGATATCTGCTCTGAGAGATTCTTCTCCGAAAATATCACAGTTCAGTTGCCAAAATTCTCTATTTCGTCCTTTTTGTGGTTTTTCATTTCTATAAAAATTTGCAATAGAAAACCATTTTACTGGTTTTTCTATTTCTTTCCAAATACGTGATACCATACGAGTGACGGTGGGGGTCATTTCAGGTCGTATTGCGAGTCAGTCAAGTTGACCTTCACGGTTCGTGATTTGTGTCAGTTCCAATCCTCCAACATCTTCTCCAGATTTTGCTTTCCAGATATCTATCGATTCTACGAGCGGTCCAAGATACTCTTCAAAACCATAACTTTGACATACACTTCTCCACGTATCAAAGATATATTTTCGAGTTTTAAATTCCTCTGGGAACCAATCTGAAGTTCCTTTAGGTGGGAGGTTTGAGAGTTGCATAAAAAGAGTGTTAAAAATATAGTTTTAGTATAGTAAAATCTTAGTTTTCTCAAAAAATATCTCGCAATATCTCCCTCAATTTTGGATTTTCATTCGTATCTTTAAGTTTTTCACAAGCATAATTTGCTCCATTTTGAAGCATAAAAGTATTTTTTGTCGTACTTGAAGAAAATGAAAGTATCCTATTTCCTACAAAGAGTTCTATGATATCAAGTGCTGTTTTTGCATCTTTATCGAGATAAAAATCTAAAATTACCATATCGAAATCTCGAACTTCTGGGATATCAGCAATTCGCTGAACATAGATAAGTTCATAGTCTAGTTTTTTCGGAAATGCATCTATCAATTGTGGGAGAGCATAGGATTGATCATCTATGTAAAATATTTTTTGTTTCATACTTTCTGTTTATAAAATAATAGTCACTGGTCCTTGTGGATATCCATCGTTCAGTATCGTCATACTCCCAAAATTCGGATTTTCTGGAATATTATCTACCAGAGTATAGGCTCAGAGAAATTGACTTCCTTGTTTTGTTGGCATAAAAAGTGCTTTCATCTCATATCTTCTGGATTGTGTATCACGATATGCAGTAATATACTCTTGAGCAAACATTTCTCAACTTTCATATCTCTCTTTTGAAATTTTTCCTTTTCAAAATGTGATAGTATTTCTCGCTGCTTTCATTTTTGCTGCATCTTGTTTAAAAACCAGCTTTGTGTAAAGTTCATTTGGAAGTGATTCATACGGAGTATCTTGTTGTGAAAATATTCTTGGAACAATAAAATCAGTTCCCTGTGTTAAAATGTGTAAAATCTTTGTTTGGGTAAGCTTTTTTTCAGCTTCAAGTCACTTCCAAGAAGGAAACATATTTTCTTTGTCCCGCATCATATCTGTAGGATATCCATATACAAATATAGATTCTCCTGTATCTTCTTGTAAGATTTTTCCTGATTTC
>JAYTJZ010000044.1:0-13397 GCA_043730605.1 Candidatus Altimarinota bacterium | reverse complement strand
TTTTTTGAGGGAGGGTGATGTATTTTTCTTTTTTGTGATTTTCCAAAAAAAGAATGTATATTTTTCCACATAGAAGCACTATTTTATATCTAAATTTTGAATCGTTTTGTATATTTCAAAAGAAGTTTCACCTGTATCATCATAGCGAAAACGAATTTTAGGAACTTTGATAAATTCTATTTTTTTTCCAAGCATTCTTTGAATCATTGGAGCGTATTCTGCAAGTTTTTTGGTAAGCATATCTGACTGTTTGAGAGAGCTGATAGAAATATCCATATAAGAAAGATCGTGACTTATTTTAACTTCAGTGATTGTAACGATTCAAAAATTTACAGTAAGTTCTTGAAGCTCCTGTATCATAAATTCTCCGATGAGTTTTTGACTAATGGATTCTGCTTTTTGTATGCGATCTTGTTTCATTTTCCGAGAAAAGATTAGGGAAGATAAGGATAAATATCTCCTAGATAGTAATGAGCTTTTTTTATTTGACAAACAAAAATAAAAGATACAATACTTTCACTTTATTATTTAGCTCTCAGGGAGATAGAAATATGATATACGCAGTTAAAAAAGAATCAGAGTCAAATGAAAAACTCGTTCTCCGATACAAAAAACTTTTTTTTCAATCAAGAATTGTTACAAAACTCAAAAAGGAAAGATATAATATAAAAACTCTTAAAAGCAGAAAGCAAAGAGAAAAAGCAATTATTACCAACCATTATCGAGAACTCAACGCAAAAGTATACTTTTAGTACTTTCTTCTTAAAAACCTCTTCTTTATAAAGAAGAGGTTTTTTTGTATGTCAAGACAATCTCCTTTCTCAATTTTAAAATATTGGTACAATAGAAAATATATTTTTTAAATAGTTGAAGCTCATGCGTTTTCAGAAACAAGCATTTACTTTTGTAGAGCTTATAGTAGTCATGGTTATTATTACCATTCTTGCCACTATTGGTTTTACGGTATACGAATCATATATATCTACGGGTCGTGATACGAAACGCATCGTACAAATGAAAGAACTTCAAACAACGTTTCAAGAGTATGCTCTTCGATCTGAACTTCCTCTTCCAGATCAAGCTCTTCAACTTCGTGCTTCTGGAAGCCTTATTTCATATCAAGGAAATCTCACAGATGATGTAGTGAGTCAAACTGGTTTTAAAGGAAGTTCTTATGATGATGAATATGAATCGTATCCTGTTTATGTTTTGAGTACAAATAAAAAAGATTTTCAGTTTCTCAATTATCTAGAAGATGGAGTAAATCTTATATCTTCCTCGTTTACACAGGTACTTGCAGAGCCAGAATATGGACTTCTTTTTCCAAAAATCTTTGGAAAACCTTTATGAGTGTTTCTTTTTTCTGATACTCAAAAACCGATACACCTTTCTTACTCTTGAAGCTATGATATCATAAACGGAACAGGACAAGTTATAGCCTACATGAAAGATTCGTACTTTCTCGACCCTTTAGTTGACTCTTTATGGCAAATGAGTCCTCAAAACAGCTGTAAGAGAATTCTTGAGCTGTGATATTCTCATGGAACAGGAATCTATACCATCAGTCCGAATGGATCGACAAAAATTCAAGTATACTGTGATATGGAAATAGATTGAGGAGGCTGGACTATGGTAGCAAGAAGTATTGTGTGAGGAACAGGAGCTCTTGGTTGGTCTACGACTCGATGAAATCCAGCAGATACGACGCAAGTGTACTCTCTTTGAAATACAGCATTTCCTATAGATTTTTCTAGTGTGATGTTTGCTCGTTATACTTCTTGAAAAAATATTGACCTTGCATTAGCTCTTGATAGAAGCACTTCTATAATCTTAAATCCTACTGGTACAGGGACATTTCAATCACAATATAGAAGACTCGTATTTCGATCAGGAATACCGACAGCAGAAGCTTCTTGGAATCAACTCTTTCCTTTTACCTATATTTGAAATACATCTTCCACTCTGCGATATTGGTTTCAACATACAGCAACTCCATCATGAAGTTATGGACTCAATCCAAGTGGTTTTGTCACAGGAGGATATTCAAGCACTTACGGTTCTTGGAACGGAAAACAAGGGATGATATTTATACGATAATATACAAATAATGAGAAATACATTAAAAGCCTTTACTCTAGTAGAACTCGTTATTGTTATTGTGATTCTTTCCATTCTCTCTACTATTGGCTTTATCTCGTATGAAGAATACCTTCTTGATACGAGAGATAGTAAAAGAATAGCTCAAGTAAGTGGTTTGCGTGATACGATGAGATTGGCTCTTACGAAAGGAAAACTTCCTCTTCCAGATGATGCAGTGGAAATAAGAAACCAAGGAATACCGTTTCTCTATCAAGGATATGCTGGAAAAACAGTCCTTGATTCTATTTCTCATGTAGAGAATACAAAAGATCCACTCGATGAAACCTACTATACCTATATGCTTGGTAAAAATGGAAGAGATTTTCAACTTATGTCATTTTTAGAGAAAGAAAATGAAGCTGTCATGACTTTTAAGAATACTCAAAGTTTTGCAGATATTGACTATACCGAACGATTTCCAAAAACTTTTGGAAAAAAATTAGGAATCATTTTAGATCAAACTCAAAAAACACCTCTTCAAGAGATGAAACAATATAGTAAAGCCTTATGAGGATCTGGATTCATAGATCTCAATACTCCTACGACTAATATGTTTACAGCATATGTGACAGATTCTTATGAAATTAACGGAAAAGAAGATCAACTTTTATGAATCCTTCCTCAAGTAACTTGTAAAAAAATATTAGAACTTGGGGCTTCAACCTGAAACGGAGAATATACAGTGAATCCTTCAGGAGATAATCCTTTCAAAGCATACTGTGATATGACGACAGATGGAGGAGGGTGGATGTTTACTACTTTTGTGAGTCAGCTCGGAGGAGTAAGTGGTCTTTTTCAAGGTTCTGCAGCAGGGGGAGCATATTATCCAGATAGAAGACAGGGCATCAGTTACGGACTCAATGTTTCGAGTATTCCACATACAGAAATGTATTTTATCATAGATGCACCAGATGTTACATCCCAGGCTTTGACGGACAGAAAAGTAATGAATATCCAATATGATTATCATTTTCCTTTGTTTTCAATTCCATACGTAACGGGAACCTCATATGCAATGAGATTTTGATTTACAGATGCTCTTGTAAATAATAATTTTATTTATAAAAGAGGATTAGATCAATACCCAGAAATTGCTCTGAGAAAACCAATGTATACTCATTTTGGACTTTGAATTGAGGCAAGTGGATTTAATTACCCAAATGTATCTGCAAGACTTCCAGAAAATTTTTATAACACTTCACTCAATACTTCTTCACTTGAAACAAAGAGTAATACTTGGTTTTATATTCGTTAATACAATGTAGTATGTTAAATTTTTCTCAAAAAGCCTTTACCCTTGTAGAGCTTCTCATAGTAGTCGTGATTCTCACTATTCTTACTACGATAGGGTTTATTTCCTATGAAGACTATCTCGTAGATGCGAGAGATAGTAAGAGGATTGCTCATTTAACTTGATTGAGAGATGCGATGCGATTGACTTCTACCAAAAAATCTCTTCCTCTTCCAGACTCTTCTATCGAAATCCGAAATAATGGGGTATGATTTTTATACCAGTGATATGCAGGAAAAACGGTCTTAGACTCTGTCGGTTTCAGTGAAACTACCCAAGATCCTTTTGATAAAGTTTTCTATACCTATCTTGTTTCTGAAAATAAGAAAGATTTTCAACTACTTGGGTTTTTAGAAAAATATAATCCTGATCTTCTTATTTCTTCTGTTTCTCAATCTTATGCTGTAAATTATACAAATAGATATATAAATACGGTCGGGAAAAAACTTGGAGTTCTAGTCCAACAGCTTACAAATACTCCTTTACAAGAACTCAGTCCTTATACTGCAAGTGGGTATATCGATCTTGCTACGGATACTACGTGAAAATCTTTTGATGCTTATGTGACAGATACATACATCATATCTGGAACGGGGGCTTCACTTACAGGAATTATTCCATTTACAACCTGTAAAAAAATACTTCAACTAGGATATACTCATGGAGATTGACTCTATACTATTAATCCTTCTTGAATAAATCCATTTGATGCTTACTGTAGTATGCAAAGTGATATTACAAACGCAGGAGGATGGACTCTCATTGCTCGATCTAAACTCTGATCCACTTGAAACTTTTGATGGTTTGAGCAGACTTGAGATATTAAAGATGATGATTATCCTTATTCTATGTGACCAGAAGTACTCAATATTCCTTTTAATGAGATATTAATTACTTGATATGATACTTGAAAAATTCCTGCAAAATTTAGTTTTTTACTTAAAGATGTATCAGATGAACTCCTAGAAGTAAATAAAGATAGTCTTACATATTTTCAAAAAGTTAGATGTGATACTCTTTTGATAAGTTCTTCTGGAGATACTTGTAGTTCTAATTATATATGGTGAAAATTTCCCCAAACAGATAAATATTACTTAACCTGGAAAGATATAAATAATCAAGGACTTACTACTAATACTTTTAGTCATAGTTCGTTGTACCTGAGAACTATCCCTGGGATGATATTTGTTCGTTAATCTTATTTCCTATATTTTGGTATGAAACTTAAGAATATAAAAGCTTTTACTTTCGTAGAAATGATAGTGGTTATCACTATCATAGCAATCCTTGCAACTATCGGTTTTACCGTATATCAATCGTATCTCGATACAAGTCGTGATACGAACCGAGTGGTTCAACTATCTGAGATAGAAGATGGTTTAAGACTTCTGAGTGTGACATCTCGTCTCCCACTTGCGATTGGAATGATTTCTCTTGAAGTAGGATCTGGAACGGGATCAAAAACTTTTGCATTTCAAGGTTTTGCAGGACCTCTGGTAATGCAAGCTATAGGCTATACTGCAGGAGGAAAAGATCCAGAATATGGGATATATCCTACATATATGCTTTCAGAAAATAGAAAAAATTTCCAACTTCTTACCTACGTTCAAGATGCAAAACTTCTTTCTCAGAGAGCACCTCAAGTTTCTGCAGATACTATAGATTTTCAAAAGCTTTTTCCAAAAATTGCGTGAGATCCATTAGGAATTTTGATAGAAAAAGAAACACAAATACCTCTTCAACTTATTTCTTCTATTCAAACAGCATGAATATACAATATTAGTACAGGAACAGGAGATTTACAAGCATATTTTTCTGATACGGTTTTGAGTGGTAAAACATGACTTATACAACTGCTTCCCAACCAGAACTGTAAAAGGATTCTTGATCTTGGAAATGCTCAAGGGAATGGAATATATAATATAAATCCGACAGGAACAGGAGCTTTTTCTATATATTGTGATATGACGACAAATGGAGGAGGATGGACCCTTGTTGCGAGAAGTGTTGCAGGAGCAAATACTCTTTCTTTTGGATGGTTTACTCAAACCTGAAGTCTTACCTCGGATAGTATGAAATACTCTCTTGGACCAAATGTACAAAATATATTTTTTGATGAAATTATGTTTTCAAGCTATACGACATGAAAAAAAATAGATAAAGCGATAAAAGTTTCTATAGATAGTTCTTTTATAAGAAACCCAACTCTTTATAACTCAGCTATGAAAACAAATAGTTGTACAGAAATATTTTCAGATACAGGTAACTGGAGAAGTGCTTGTGATACGAATGGACAAGATGGAAAAATAGGGGACGAGAACTTTACAAGTGCTTGGGGATACTTTTACTCTGCAACAGGGACTATTAATACAAGTCAATATTTTTTTCGCTCGAATGCTCTCACTTATTTGAATCATGGTCTTCTTTCTAATTGATATGTAGGAACATCGTACACAGATCCAGCAGAGTCTTCTCTTTGAGAATTTTTAGGAAAACAAGGGATGATATTTATTCGTTAATATTTTTGTATGCATAAGGGATATAAAGCATTTACTCTCGTAGAACTTATAGTAGTTCTGACTATTGTATCTATCCTCTCTACGATAGGTTTTGTAGCGTATGTAGACTATCTCAAAGGAGTACGAGATACCAATAGACTGCAACAAATGTCTGAGATATATAGATCTATGGAACTCTATGCAACTCGTACAAAACTTCCTTTTCCAGATGATGATATTAATATCGTCGCAGGGACTACTAATATAGGATACCAAGGATATGCAGGAGAATCCGTTCTTGAAGCAGTAAGATTTTCTGATGGTGGGACCGACCCAAAGACAAAACAATACTACTCTTATATGATGTCTGCAGATAGAAAATCAGCCCAGATTCTTTGATATTTTGAAACTCAGGAGTCTCAAGAACTCATGTCATGAAATTCTCAAGTTTTTGCAGATTATAGTACTCTTTTTCCTCAAGTAGTATGAATTTGACTCGGAATACTCGTTGATACCACTACGAAGATTCCAGTTCAAGAAGATACTACTTTTACTTTTTCAGGAAAACTCGATATTCTAAGTCTAAACTCTAGTCTTAAGTCTTATATTTCAAATGAAACTATTCTGACAGGAACAGGAGTAAGTCTCATATGAATCGTACCAAATATAGACTGTGCTAAGATAAAAAATATATTTTCAGGTCTAAGAAATGGAATATATAAGATAAATCCTATAGGGTGAACTCCTACAAATGTCTACTGTAATATGGAAATAGATGGAGGAGGATGGACTCTTGTTGCACGAAGTGTAGCAGGAGCGAATATAGGAGATTTTGGATGGCTTGTTTCAAATGGAGATGTATATGATGATTCGCTGATATATTCTTTTTGACCGAGTGTAAAAAATATATACTTTAATGAACTTATGTTGAGTGACTATACAAACGGAAAACAAATCGATCATGCACTAAAAATACCAGTTGATAGCTCTTTTATACGAACTCCATGAAACTATAACTCTGCTGTGTTAATAAATAAATGTACTGAAATATATCCTCTTACTGCTTGGATGAGTGCTTGTGATAGTGATGGTCAAGATGGAAAAGTGGGAAGTAGAAACTTTACTCGATACTGGGGATTTTTTGATACGAGTTCAGGACTCAATAATATACATTATTTTTTCCGACACTCAAATAATCTCTATACATCACAAGGACTGATGATCGATGGATACGATGGAACAGTACAACCTGCAGAAGCTGGTTCATTGTGAGACTTTGCGTGAAAGCAAGGAATGATATTTGTAAGATAAAAATATATCTTTTAAAAAACTCTCAAATTTTACTTGAGAGTTTTTTAAAAAATTTCAGAAAAAGAAAAATTATCCTTTTTTAATTTCTTTCATTTTGAGTACTTCGTGTTTTCGAGTTACTTTATTATACTTTCGAAGTTCAGGACCTTTTTTCCCAGCTTCAAAATTTTTCTTTTGGATATTTGTTGAGTGAACCATATTTCCAGTTTCTGTAGAGTAGTATGCTACGTATGTTCTTTTTCCTTTTGCCATAGTAAGGGTATGAGTTATAAAAAATCTTTATGATTATAGGGATATTTTTCAGAAAGCAAGATAAATTTACACTTTCATCACATCACTTTCTTTCTTTCTTGCAGCTTCGTCTACTTTTTTATTGGCTTCATCGATGAGCTTTTGAAGATCTTTTTCGAAATCTTTTGCTATATCTTCGGAGATGAGTTTTTCAGTTTCTTGTTTTTTAATAGATTTTATAAATTCTCAACGGATATTTCTCAGAGATACTTTTCCATCTTCTGCAAACTTCTTTACGACTTTACACATTTCTTTTCTTCGTTCTTCCGTCATTTGAGCCACTCGTATAAGGATAGAGTCTGCTTGAGTTTGAGGATTGAGTCCTACTCCTGCATCGCTAATCGCTTTTGCAATAGGATGAATGAGTGTTTTATCCCAAGGGGTGATACAAAGTGTTTGAGGGTCAAGAATAGCTACAGAAGAACAGTTTTTGATAGATTGAAGACTTCCATATTGTTCCACGAAAATACCTTCTACCAGAGCAGGATTTGCTCGTCCCATCTGAAGTTTGGCAAATTCACCGTCGAGGTGTTGCAGGGCTTTATCGAGTTGTTGTTTTGCATCTTGGAGCATAAATATGATTTTAATTATTAAAATATGCAAGGTATTATAGAGAGAAGAAAAAAGAAATCAAGGACTATATTTCACTCAGGTACTCATATACTTCAACAGGAATTTGATCTTTGACACTTTCGAGTCCTGTCTCTTGTATTTTTTGTCGCACCTGGTTTCCTGAAATAGGGTTATCTTCTCGAGAAATTTCTCGAAAACTCAGTTTTTTTTCTCAAAAAAGATGCTGATATGTTTGTATTACTTGAATAGCAGAATCATGTTTCATATCTCCAGCGTATATGACTATTTCATCGGCAGATTGTATTTCATGGAAACACAGTATATGTTTGATCCAAATACTATCTGATGCTTCATCTGGAAGAGGATAGAGAGAGAGATGAGAAGTGGGAGAATAGGTATGAGTAAAAAAATGCAAACGTGTCGAAAAATCATACGGATTTTTTGCTTCATCTTCACTGAGCCCTATCAGTACGATACAGAGCTCATTTTCGAGAAGCATCGTATCGAGAACTTTCTTATGACCATTGTGAAATGGTTGAAAGCGTCAGATATAGAGTCAAATACTAGATGAGAGACCGGTCTCTTGAGACCGGTCTCAATTTTGGATATGCATATTACGAGAGACTATTAAAATATGCAGTGAGATCTGGTATAATCTGTTTTTTTCGAGAAAGTCTAGGCCCAAGATCAGCAATATTTTCTTCTACTTTTACCGAAAAAATATTTTCTAAAACTTCGCTATCAAATCCATCGAGAACGATAGTTTTATTATTTTCTCATAGGATATCAACGATAGAAAGCATGATAATATCCAGTTTTTGTTCTATTTTTAGTTCTGCAAGCCCTGTAAGTATTTCTTGTTTTCTTCCAAGAGCATAGCTTGGATTTGTAGTTTCTAGTGTTCCTACTCCGCAACGTTTTGTTCCAAATTCAAATATTTTATAGTCATACTGGATGACTTCTTTGATAGGCATATCTCCAAGATCTGATTTTGCTTCAAACATAGGAAGAGCAAAGGTTTCGAGATCGGAAATTCCAGAAATTTCCTGAAGATTTGTTGCTATAAGCTTGTCTTCTGGTGTGGTTGTAGGAGATTTCCATAGGAGAGAATCACTCATCATACACGCAAGCATCATAGTTGCTATTTTTTGAGATATCTCAAAATCAGCTTCGATATACATTTTGTAGAGAATAGAAGCAGTCGAACAAAGAGCTTCTGTTCGCATATATAAAGGGTTTATAGAACTAAATTGTATTTTATGATGATCAATAAGCCAAGTCACAGAAAGCTCTGAGAGATTGTCAGGGGCTTGAGAAGCTTCGTTATGATCTACCAGACATATTTCTCTTGTTATATCTAAAGAAGTTTTGATTTCAGGTATTGATATATTATATTTTTCAAGAAGATACAAGGTTTCTTTATTGAGTGTTCCTTGGATATAGGCAGTTGCTTCGTATCATTTTCTTTCGAGAAAATCAGTCATAATAAGAGCAGAAAGGGTACAATCAGTGTCTGGATTTTTATGTCCGATAACAGATATTTGCTTCATAATATATTTTAAAAATTAATATATAGCACTATTATAGATAAAGTGAGAATTTATCAATGGAAAAAACAGATTTTTTTTGATTTCTTCTCGTATATATTTATACTTCTTTCTTAGATACAGGCTTTATTTTTTATATCAAAGTATATGTCTCATTTTTTAAAGGAAGTTGCTTGAAAAAATAGTTTTGAACTTCTTATTGATACCCAAATATTTGCAAAGAATATTATTCTGAAAGCAGCGTATAATTTTCTTGATCTAGGCTATTTCTTTTTTCGTTTTGATGCACATAAAAATATAGTATTAGAGTTTTATCCCAAAGAATGAACAAAGAAACTTCCAGAAACTATTATTTGAGATTTTTCAGATGAACTCTTAGCAGTATATCTTCGAGACACTCTTGAAAGAGAAAACAAAGTCATTCGAGAAGCGATTGTGACAAAAGCTATTAACGGGCCTCTCGATATGCAAAACTTTGTTTCTCTCGACACCGATGCTCAAAATAATACTCAAAATAATCAAATCGATTTTGAGAAAGATATTGATGAAATACTTCGAGAAATCGAAAACGATCCTGATCTCAAAATAAATGAAGAAGAAATAGAGAAAATTTTGAGAGAAATAGAACAAGAAACGCAGTCTCTTAAAAAACCAAGTATTCAAGTAGATATAGAGGCTCTCACAGATGTAAAAAATATGTTTAAAAAGAAATAAAACTATGAAAATCGATTTTCCTCTCTCACTTGAAATATATGATGAAGAAAAAATACTTCAGGCTCTTGAAGATTTTTCAGAAGTTTGCTCTGTAGAGTTTTATGCTTGAAAACTTTCTTTTTCGTGAGAAAATGAAAGTGAAATACAAGAAAATTTCCGTGAATTTATGAATTATGTTCTTTCACTTTAAAATATTATGTCACTCGATTTAGAGCTCCTAAAAAATATAGATACTGAAAAAATAGGTTTTTTTCGCTTCAAAAAATTTGATGCAGAAAAATATATTATTACGAATGATGCTGGGAAGTTTCATTTTTTCTCTGAGGCTCATTTTGAATTATTTCTTTTGTGAAAAATAGAAGCACTTTCAGACTATCAAGAACTCATACAAAAAGGATTTGTAAAAAATACTTCTTATGAAGCTCGTATGGTTTGAAGTGTCGCTCAGAAAAACCACTTTGTAGGAATAGGACCGACTCTTCATATGATTGTCATTACTCTTCGTTGTAATCATCATTGTAAATATTGTCATGCTGCGGTTGCTCCTATGTCAGCAAAAGAGTTTGATATGACTCAAGAGACAGCGCAAAAAGTAGTAGACGCTATTTTATATACAAACTCTGTGAGTTTAACGATTGAGTTTCAAGGAGGAGAAGCACTGGTAAACTATCCCGTAGTACAATTTGTAGTTGAATATGCAAAAGAAAGAGCCCAACATCTTGAGAAAAATATTAGTTTTTCTCTGGTAAGTAATCTTACTCTGATGACTGAAGACAAACTTACTTGGCTTTTGGATCAAGGTGTAGATATCTGTACGAGTCTAGATGGAGATGAACTCACTCATAATCATAATCGAACAGGCTACGATGGAAATAGTTTTGAAACCGTAACATATTGGATGAAACGAGTGAGTGAAGAGAAACAAAAAAGAAATATGGGAAAAATAGGGGCACTTTTGACCGTAACAAAAGAAACTCTTCCAAAATATAAAGAGATTATTGATACGTATGTCTCTTTAGGACTTGATAGTATATTTCTCCGATGGCTTAATCCCTATGGTTTTGCAGCAGCAGATATGAAAAATCTTGCATATGAAAATGAACAGTGGATAGAGTTTTATAAAAAATCTCTCGATTATATTATAGATATTAATAAAAAAGGATTATACTTTCGTGAGAGTATTACAGCAGTATATTTGATGAAAATATTTCATCAACTTGACCCAGCTTTTATGGATATACGAAGCCCAAGTGGTATTGCTGTTGGAGGAGTTGCCTATAACTATGATGGGAAAATATATGCAAGTGACGAGTCTCGTATGCTCGGACGTATGGGAATAGATGATTTTTTTATGACTGATGTGCAAAAAACAGGAGAGACGACATATAAATCTATGATGAATAGCGAAATCACAAAAATAGCGGTTCAATCAAGTACTTTGGATGGACTTCCTGGCTATAATGATCATGTATACAAACCCTATCTTGGAGTTGATATTATTCATAATTTTAAAACAACAGGAAATCTATATATCCCTCTCGTGAAAGACGAAAAAATGAAACTCCAGATTGCAATTCTTGATTATATCTTCGAAAAACTCCAAGATTCTGAAATAGAAAAAGTTTTTAGAAGCTGGATATAAAAATAAGCAATATACAATGGTTGCAATTATTTCAAAAAATATATAATTTAAATGTATTTTAATAAGCTATTCTAGATATGATAGAGAAGAAAAAAACATTTCCAAAACTTCAGAAGTCTCTCAAAAAATTTTTGACAGATGAAAGTGGAAAAATAACAAAAAAAAATGCGCTTGGAATAAGCTTAGGAGCTATAGTTCTTGGCATCACTGCAGATGATGCATTTGCAGGGCATAGTAATAGTTATCCAACTTCTACTACACCAGCTTGAGTAGATCCGTTCCCAACTGATAGTTCAGTATATCCCAATGGTTCATGAACGAAAACTTGGACAATAGTGAATAGTGCAACCTGTAACCATGCAAGTGGTATTGTAAACGGTCACTATAGTAGTGTTCCGACGGTAAATATATCATCTCAACAGATTGATTATAATAAAAGTCATTCAAATCATGGAAGTCATAGTTCAGGTGGATGGTGTTAGTTTTTTAAAAATATTCCTAATTTTACAATCATGAAAAAGTCTTCCAAAGGAGTGAGTGTGAGCATTGTACTATTTATTTTAGGTATATGTGTTTGAGTATTTGTTTGAAATATTTTCTTTCAAAAAAATACTATTTTTTCGACTCAAGAAAATGTCTCTATGAACGAAGAAATACCTTTCTCAGAAGTATCAGAAAAAAAAATCACTATAAGTTCTCCTTTATTATTTTGAAATATAGAAAAAATCTCATCACCAGAGGATATGAAAAAGTATATGGAAACATCTCTTTTTTGAATGTCAGCTGCATATTATGCTATAGTACATAAAAAAGAAGAACTATGGAATATGTATTGGAATCAACTTTTCTTAGATAATACAGCTGCTATAAATCTTTCACAGGAAGATTTTCAAAAAACAGTAACACAAATATATGCAGATATACTTTCGAAAAGTTTTGATATATGAAAATATCCTATTCTCTTAGATGGAGCAATCATATGGTCAAATGCTTCTATAGAAGAAAAAATTACAGAGTGTAAAACTATGCAATCTCTAGGAGAAACGAACGAAGAAGAAAAAGATTTACAAGTAAAGAGCTGTATTGGGAAATCAATCATATATGAATCATATATAAATAAGAATAATATGTGTGATACTATTGAATTACCAGAGATAAAAAGCTTTTGTAATGAGCTTATTTCTCTTCAGTAAAGTATGCGAGACATTTATGGTATAAAAATTACTCTTTCAAATTATTGTGGCTATAATTGTAAATATTGTTTTGTAAATATAGATGATAAAAAAATAATAGAAGCTCTTTTTTTTCAAAGACTGGTAGACTATTATATTTTCCAGAAAGGAGATATCAAACGGTTTTCTTTTTTATGAGGAGAGGTACTTCTCTTTTTT
>JAYTJZ010000043.1:0-13717 GCA_043730605.1 Candidatus Altimarinota bacterium | reverse complement strand
TACCCGATGATTTTAAACAATCTTACCTGTTCAATAAGAATACTTTATCTTTTCAAGATGAAATTTTTATCAAAAATATTTTTTGAGATTTAATATTTAAAAGTTCTAATTGAAATTATGAACTTTATAAAATCAAATGAGTAGATACTAAAATTTTAAATTTCGAAGAAGAAACTAATACTTTTATTAAAAATTCAAACTTAAAATATACATTAAAATTAAAGTGACTAAGTACAGACATAGTAAAATTTAAAGATTCTTTTTCTGATTGATGGAAACTTTATATAAAAAATACTGAATGATTCTTTAATAATACTATTTTCGATAATTCCCATAAAATAATCTATGGTTATGCCAATAGTTGGGATATAAATGCAAATGAAATAATATCTTATATTCAAACAAATTATTCTCAAGAACTCAAAAAAGAAGGGTATCCTAAAAAACTATCTGACTGAAGAATAGACTATAAATACTATATCAAAAATACTAACGGAACGATAGACGTCGAACTCACTCTCTACTTCAAACCACAAAGCTATTTCTATATTGGACTCATCATCTCTGGAACTACTTTTGTAATACTTCTGAGCTCTCTCGGATATGATGCTGTGAGTAGGAGACGAAGAAAAATCACATAAATATTTAGTTTCTAAAAAAATGGAGTTATGTCTCAGCAATTACAAATACGCAATTCAACAGCTGAATTTTTGATATTTACGTCTCAAACAGAAGAAAACTCAATCGAAGTGAGATTTGAAGATGAGAATGTTTGGCTTACTCAAAAAATGATGTGAGTTTTATTTGATGTATCTATTCCTACTATAAACGAACATCTCAAAAATATTTTTCATTCTTGAGAATTAAATGAAAAATGAGTTATTAGGGATTTCCTAATAACTGCAAAAGATTGAAAAAACTATACTACAAAACACTATAATTTAGAAACGATTATTTCGATTTGATTTAAAGTAAATTCTTGAAGAGCCTTAGATTTTAGAAGGTGGGCAAACAGAGTTTTAAAAGAATTTAGTATAAAATGATTTGTACTTGATAAAGAAAGACTTAAAAACTGAAATTATCTGTGAGAAGCATATTTTGAAGATCTGCTCTTAGATATAAAAGAGATACGAGCAAGTGAGAGAAAATTTTATCAAAAAATTACTGATATTTTTTCTACCTCTTTGGATTATGATACTGATTCTCCTATTACAAAGAATTTTTTTTCAACGGTTCAAAACAAACTTCATTTTGCAATTCATGGAAAAACAGCTGCTGAAGTTATTTTACAGAGAGCTTATCATCAAAAAGAAAATATGGGAATGACCTCATGGAAAAATTCACCAAATGGTAAAATTATAAAATCTGATGTCATTATAGCAAAAAACTATCTAGAAAAAGAAGAGTTACAATCCCTAGACAGAATAGTATCGATGTATCTTGACTATGCAGAAGACCAAGCAAATAGAAAAATTCCCATGACAATGGGAGATTGGGAAACAAAACTCAATGCTTTTTTACAATTTAACGAGAGAGAAATACTCTCTTGAAGTTGAAAAGTTACGACTGAGATTGCAAAAGCTTTTGCAGAAAGTGAGTTTGAAAAATATAGAGTTATCCAGGATAGAGTATACAGGTCTGATTTTGACAGACTTTTAGAAGAACAGCAAAATCTAAACTAACTTTCCCTTCAAACCACAAAGCTATTTTTATCTTGGACTCATCATCTCTGGAACTACTTTCATAGTACTTCTGAGCTATCTCGGATATGATGCTGTGAGCAGGAGACGAAGAAACACAAAAAAGGATTTGTTTGCAAAATAGTTAAAAATTACTAAAATAATATTGAATTTATTTGTAATATATGTGCTCATGACAACAATAACTTTTGAAGAAGAAATCATATTAACAAAAACTCATTTCAAAACAGTCGATGAATTTAATTTTAGTCTGAATAATTTTCTCTGAACAAAAAAGAAAAAACTGTCTCCTCATGAAATCATTAAAAAATATAATCTTGATGCTCCTTCTACTTGAAAAAAGATTGATATACTCAAAGAAAGTAATTCTCTCGCATATACTTTATAACTATGAATACAAAATATATATTTGATTCTAGTTTCTTACTTTCTCTCTATCTCTGAGAGGATATAAATCATCAAACTGCCCTTAAAAAATTTTCTCAGATTCCTGAAGAAAGTATATTTTTTATCAACGAGATCACGTATATAGAACTTCTTACCGTTGTCACATATAAAAAATGATTCGAGTCTGTATATGATATAATATCTCTTATCAAAGATTCCAACACGTTTTTCATAAATAGTTGAAATTTAGAATATATTAGATATTTTGAAAGTATCTGAAAAAAGATATCTGTAGTAGATACTTCCATCATTTATGATTCCCTCAAGTATGATTGTGAGATTTTGAGTTTTGATAAAGACTTATTGAAAATAAGCCTCTCAAAATAGTTGATATAGAATAAAATCTTAAACTTGTAGAAATTCTGTCAATCTTTGCATAACTCTCTACTTAAAACCACAAAGCTATTTCTATCTCGGACTCATGATCTCTGGAACTACTTTTGTAATACTCCTGAGCTCTCTCAGATATGATGCTGTGAGCAGGAGACGAAGAAACACAAATATTGATATTTCAAAGAATTCGGTATAATAAGAACAATATTTTCTAAAAAAGAAAGATGGCAACAACTCTTCTTAAAAAAGATTACACTATCATCGGAACAAGTTCAAAAAATCCAGAAAGAGTGATAGTAGAAATGGATAAAAAAACTCTTGAAACTATAACTAGCAGAAGACGAAATCCTCAAAATGATATTTCATTGAGAGATTATATCCTCTCAAATGAAATAGAAAATCCTACAAATATATCAAAGAGCTTCGAAAGTGTTGATGCTCTTATCTCGAGTATGAAATAATCTATGATGAGTTTCAAAAAACATAAACGATTTGAAAAAGCTTTTCGAAAACTTTCTGAAAAACTTCAAAGTAAAATTTCTGAAGTTTTAAAGGTATTCGTAGAAAATAAATTTGATACAAGACTCAATAATCATGCTCTTAAATGAGACTTTTTATGACTCAGAAGCATAAATCTCACTGGAGATTATAGAATTATTTTTAGAGAAACACAAGAATGATTGATAGAAATCATTGAACTGATTGATGTAAATACTCATTCTGAACTCTATAAATAGTTTTATATTTGAGAGAATTCGGTATAATAGGAAAAATATTTTTCTAACATAAAATATATGACAGTAAAAGAAAAAACATATACTCTTGAAGAAATGGATGTAATAATGAAAAAGCATATAGAGAAGAATGCTGAAATATTGAGAAAAAACTTGAGAGAAAAAAGAAAAACTAATGAAAATATATATGTTTAAAATAAAAATTTTGCCACAAGCATATCAAAATAATACTACGATTATTCGCTGGAGATCAAAAATACTTTTGGTCTCTTTTCGAGATGCGTGAGATACTCGAACTATTACAGACTTAGAAATACGATAGGTTTTCAAACCACAAAGTTATTTTTATCTCGGACTCATCATCTCTGGAAGTACATTTATAGTACTTCTTGGGTATCTTGGATATGATACGGTGAGAAGTAGGAGACGAAACTCAAAGATTGATATTTCAGAGAAATCCAAAAGAAAATAGATTGATATTTTTATATTTTTTGATATAATATACACATATAATTTTTATCATAAATCATCTATGATACAAGTATCAAAAACACTCAAAAACTCTCTTTGGGAGTATAATACTCAAAAACTTAAGTATAGTGATGATATCGTTATACTCAGAGCTCTTTGTTTCTGAGAATTAGAAGATATAGAAACCATCTCTCAGCATACAGGCAAAGAAAAAATAATTTCTATACTCCAAAAATATAAAGACCAAATCGATAATAAATCTAGAAATTTTTGGCATCTATATTTTCATATAAGCAATCTCAATACTTCAAAAATCTCTCTGTATGACCAACTCAATACCCCTACATTTACACGAAGTTTTAGATAGTCAGAGACAGGCTATCCTCGAATATCTCATAGAAATCAAAAATATGTGATTTGTACTCGGATGAGGTACTGGACTTGCCCTATTATTTGGACATCGAGAAAGTATAGATTTTGATTTTTTTATTAATAAAGATATAGATACTCAAGATCTCTTTGAAAAGTGTTTGACTCTGTTTCGAGATTTTGAAGTTATAAAAACATACGAAGAAAAAAATACACTTTATATCATCGTACATGAAGTGAAAATAAGTTTTTTCTCATACACTCATAAAAATATTTGAAATATTATAGAAACACCCTACTTTAATATTTTTAGTATGGCTGATATCGGATGTATGAAACTTTGGGCTATACAAAACCGAGCGACCAATAAAGATTATGTTGATCTCTACTATATCATACACGAAATCTGACTTGAAAAACTATTGTATATTTTTTTTGAAAAATTTTGAAATGTGGTTACAAAAAGTTATCTTCTCAAATCTCTTGTTTATTTTGATGATATTATTGAAGAAGAACTTATCATAAAGGATACTGAACTAAGTTTCAAAAAGGTGAAAAAATATCTGGAAAAAAGTATTGATTCAAACTAAAGCTTGGTATAATACTAGTAAATACTTTCTAAAAATATAAGTTATGACTCAAGAAAAAACATATACGATAGAAGAAGCAAAAACTATACTCTATAAAGTTGTGATGGAAGAAAGTAAAAAATTGGAAAAATATTTATCCCAAGAAAGAAAAAGTGATTTGACTTCATCACACGGATAATTTATGAAAAGATTGCTTCTCTTGACTGGATGACTGGGATATGTCGGGTCACACGCTGTAGTTGCTTTTGAACAAGCTGGATATACGACTCTTATTATTGATAATTTGAGCAACAGCTCTCAGGAAATTCTTCAAGGAATCAAGAAAATTCTCGGATATATCCCTGTGTTTTTAGAAGGAGATATCTGCGATGTCTCTTTTTTAGAAAAAGTATTTTCACTCTATAGTTTTGATGGAGTGATACACTTCGCAGGACTCAAAGCTGTGTGAGAAAGTACCCAAAACATAGCATCATATCATAAAAATAATATTTTTTGAAGTATGACTCTCTTTGAAGTAATGGAAAAACACGGAGTAAAAAATATGGTTTTTTCAAGCTCAGCAACCGTATACGATGTATCAAACGCACCAGAATATAAAGAAAATAACAGTCTCGGAACAAGCAATCCTTATGGAACTACGAAACTCGTGATAGAGAAACTTCTTGAGGACTATGCTCGACATGCAAACTGGTCTGTAGTATCTTTGCGATATTTCAATCCTATCGGAGCGCATCCAAGTTGATATATAGGAGAACAACCAAACGGAGTTCCCAATAATCTCCTTCCGTATATTTTTGAGGTAGCTTCAGGAAAAAGAGAGTTTTTAGCAGTATTTTGAGATGATTATGATACTCCTGATGGGACAGGAGTTCGAGACTATATCGATATAAATGATCTCGTAGAAGCTCATATACTTGCATTTACGAAACTTCATACTTGATATATTGCGATAAATATAGGAACAGGTGCAGGAAAAAGTGTGCTAGAAATGATACACGTCAGCAAAAAAGTCACTGGGAAAAATATTTCAGATATGGTACTTCCTCAAAGAAATGGGGATATAGCAGAGTTTTATGCAAATACTTCTTTCGCAAAATCATACCTTTGATGGGAAGCAAAAACTTCTCTGGAAAAAAGTATAGAAAATGGATGGAAGTTTCATATCTCTGCGAAATAAAAAGAAACCCGATACTCTTTGATTTTTCATATATTTTCACTATAATCAGTAAAAATATTGATTTATAGTTTTTTATGTCTCAAAAAATTATTATTACGGGAGGAGCTTGATTTATCGGCTCAAATTTCCTCTCAAAATATGTTCTCCTCTTTCCTGAGATAGACTTTATAAACGTAGATATGCTCACCTATGCAGGAAATATAGAAAAAATATCTTCTACAGCACGTTCTGCAAAAAACTATCACTTTAAGCAAGTGGATATCCGTGATATCGAAGCTTTGAGAAAAGTATATGAGATATATACTCCAACGGATATCATTCACTTTGCAGCAGAAAGTCATGTAGATAACTCTCTGAGAAATCCTCGTCTTTTCACGGAAGTAAATATATTAGGAACTCAAAATCTTCTGGACTTACACCGTGAGTTTGGACTGCAACGCTTTCACTATATCTCGACCGATGAAGTGTATGGAGATATTCCTGAAAGTGGATATTTTACGGAAGAAACACCTCTTGAACCTTCCTCTCCCTATTCTGCAAGTAAAGCAGGTGGAGATATGCTCACACAAGCTTACGGACGAACTTTTGGGATAGACTATACTCTCACTCGCTGTTCCAATAACTATGGAAAAAACCAAAACTTCATCTCGCTCATACCTCTTTTTATCTCAAAAATACAAAAAAACGAAAAAGTTCCTCTGTATGGAGATGGAAGCAATATCCGAGATTGGCTCTATGTAGAAGATCACTGTGATGCAGTATGGGAAGTATTTTCACGAGCCAAAACTTGATCTCTCTACAATATCTGAGGAAATAATGAATACTCAAATCTCGAAATCACAAAAATCCTCCTTAAAAGTCTGGGAAAAGATGAATCACTCATATCATTTGTCACCGATAGACCAGGACACGACAAACGCTATGCCATCGATGCCAGTAAAATAAAAAATGAACTTGGCTGGACTCCAAAAGTTACTTTTTCAGAATGAATTACCAAAACGATAGAATACTATACTGTTTAAAAAAACAACTATGAAAGGAATCATCCTTGCAGGTGGAAGTGGAACAAGACTCTACCCTATTACCCGAGCTATTTCAAAACAACTGATGCCCATCTATGATAAACCGATGGTGTATTATCCTCTTTCGACTCTGATGCTTGCAGGGATTCGGGATATCCTCATCATCACGACTCCCGAGGATCAATGAGCTTTTATACGACTTCTCTGAGATGGTTCGACTTGGGGACTCAACCTCAGCTACGAAGTTCAAGCACATCCTGATGGACTCGCTCAAGCTTTTCTCATCGGAGAAAACTTTATCGGAACAGATGATGTCTGTCTCGTTTTGGGAGATAATATCTTTTATGGAACAGGGCTTTCGACACTGCTGCTTCAAAGTAAAGATATCGTCGAAAAACAGAAAAAGTCTGTGATATTTTGATATGAAGTTGCTGATCCACAGCGTTATGGAGTCGTAGAGTTTGACAGAGAAATGTCAGCTCTTTCTATCGAAGAAAAACCAACTCAGCCAAAAAGTAACTATGCCGTGGTAGGACTCTATTTTTATACGAACGAAGTTATCCAAATAGCAAAAACAGTGAAACCAAGCGAACGAGGAGAACTCGAAATCACGAGTATAAATGACAGCTATCTTCAAGCAGGCAAGCTGAAAGTCGAAGTGATGAATCGTGGCTATGCTTGGCTCGATACAGGAACGCACGAAAGTATGTTGCAAGCAAGTAATTTCATAGAAATCATAGAAAAAAGACAGGGACTCAAGATAGCCTGTCCCGAAGAAATAGCTTGGGCAAATACTTGGATTAGTGATACAGAGCTACAAGCTCTTGCAGAACCTCTCAAAAAATCAAACTATGGAAGCTATCTCTTAAAACTTTTGAAATAATGTTTCTCTTTCACGCAACTGGTATAGACTGACTTACCGTCATAGAACCTCAAGTATTTTGAGATGAGCGAGGTTTTTTTATGGAAACGTATTCTCAAAAAGCATTTTCTGAAGCTGGTATAGAGTGTTCTTTCGTGCAAGATAATCACTCAAAATCCAAAGCTGGAGTTCTCAGGTGACTACACTTCCAGACCGAACATACACAATCAAAACTCGTACGAGTCACTGCGGGAAGTGTCTATGATGTGGCTGTTGATTTGAGAAAAGAGTCTCCTACTTTTGGAAAATATTATGGATTAGTCCTGTCTGCTGAAAATAAAAAACAACTTTTTATTCCAAAAGGCTTTGCCCATGGTTTTTTGACTTTAGAAGATGATACTGAGTTTCTCTATAAATGTGATGATTTTTATTTTCCTGAAGCTGATGGGGGGATACACTATGCAAGTTCAGAACTTGCAATAAATTGGGAACAATATTACGCAGGAGAAATAACCGTTTCAGAAAAGGATCAAAAACATCCTCGTTTTTGAGACTTTTGTCTACGTAATCCTTTTTAAAAAACCCTTTCCTGAATCCAGATACCAGAACACAAAAACCTTTCCTGAATCCAGATACCAGAACACAAACCCTTTCCTGAATCCAGATACCAGAACGCAAAACCCTTTCCTGAATCCTTTCCCTTTTCAAGGGCAAGGGGCTACAAACTTAAAAAAATATGAAGAAAAAAATACTTATTACGGGAGCTTCTGGGATGCTGGCTTATGATTTTCAAAAATATGAGGGAGATATTTTTGAAATCTTCCCGTACACGAAAGAAGAACTTGATATCACTTCTCCTGAAGATATAGAAATAATACTTGAGAAAATACAACCTGATGTCGTTCTCAACTGTGCTGCGTATACCAAAGTAGATGATGCTGAAGATATAGGAATGAAACTCAACTATGATATCAATACTCTGGGAGTATTTTTTCTCGCTCATGCTTGTGAGAAGCAAGGTATTGATTTCATCACGATTTCTACGGATTATGTATTCTCTGGAGAACAAGAAACTTGATATAGTGAAATAGATGTTCCAAATCCGATAAATGCATACGGTACGGCAAAATATTTAGGAGAAAAAATTGCTCAAGAAATATACCAAAATACTATTATAGTGAGAACTTCTTGGCTCTATGGAGGAGGAAAAGAGTTTAAAAACTTCGTCAATACGATACTGAAACTTTCTGAAACACGGAGTGAGCTCAAAGTCGTAGCTGATCAGTTTGGAATCCCTACTTCTACAAAAGATTTGAGTTTCGCGTTATGAACTCTGATACAAGATATCACATCATATCGAGGAAAGATGTTTCATTTTTCAAATACGAGTACAACAGGAAAAGTAAGTTGGGCAGATTTTGCTCATGAGATTTTCCATTTTACAGGAAAAGATACTACAATACTTCCCTGCTCCAGCAAGCAGTATCCTACAAAAGCGAAAAGACCAAGCTCGAGTCTCCTGCTCAATCATTCAGATATACAACTTCCTGAGTGGAAACGATGACTCCAAGCATATCTTGAAACTCTTTCTTAAACTTTTGTATGCAAAAATATATTTTTCCTTTCTTCATACTCTGACTTCTCATCTTTTTTCTCGGTCTTCCTCTTCTTTCTCCGGGAGCTCTTTTAGTGTTAGACTTTGTTCCTAGCAGTTTTACAGAGTTTCAACCTTGGTATAGTCAGCCACTACAATGGCACTTGATGGATATTTTGAAATACGTTTTTGCTTCTGTGATTGCTTCAAAAATATACTTTATCTGAGTCTATCTCTTAGGGATATATGCGGGTTTAGAAATAGGAAAAACACTTTCTTTCTTTCTCAAAGCAAATGCAAAAAATCACCTCGTCCTGTGTTCTACGAGCATACTCTTTTTTCTATGTAATCCTTGGACCTATGAACGTATCATCACACAACCTGGGATTGCTATGTGAGTCTTTTCTCTTGGACTGATGCTTGCATTTTTGATACAATATACATTTCAAATATGAAAACATCTCCTCCTCAAAGCAAGTATTGCAGCTGCATTTTCCTTCTTATTTTTTCCGCATGCAAGTATTATGCTTCTAGTTGTAGCTGTTTTATATAGTATATTTTACTGGAAACAGATAGATAAAAAATACTTTCTGATTGCACCTACTCTTGTGATCTTACTCAATATAAACTGGCTTATAGGAAGTATATTTTATGGGGAAAGTCTTGGAACTACCACGATACAGAGCTTTGATAGAGCCAATATCGAAGGATTTCTTGGAAATAGTCTTTCTGGTCTCTGAGTCGAACTCACCCATCTCTTACTCTATGGTTTTTGGGGAGAACGCTATCATATCCTCACTCCTGAAAGATTTAACGAGTCTTGGTATATTTTTTGATTTATAGCTCTGTGAGTGATCCTCTTTGGAAATATTGTTCTTTTCAAAAAAAATAGAAAACTTTGGGGATTTCTCTCTCTTCTTGCTCTGCTCTCTTACATCTTGGCACTTGGAATAGCTTCTTCTCTTTTTGCTCCTCTCAGTGATTTTCTTTATCAATATGTTCCTGGATATATCGGGATGCGTGAACCTCAAAAATGGCTTGGAGTAACGATGATATGCTATGCTCTATTTTTTGGGATAAGTATATTTTCTTTCTCTGAGAAATTTCCGAAAATAACTTCATGACTCTTAATATTTTGAGTTTTTACCCTTCTTAATACCTGGAATCCGATGAATCTTTGGGCCTATCAAGGACAACTTATAGGAATAACTCTTCCAAAAGAATATTTTGAAAGTCGAGATTGGATGCTAAAAAATACAGATATAAGAAAAGAAATGCTTGTACTTCCTTGGCATTCTTATGTTGCCTGTGACTGGAGTCGAGGAAAAGTGCTGGCAACGATGTCCCAAGATGTTTTCTTTCCTCTTCCTGTTATCGTCGCGGATAATCTCGAAATCGGAACAAAATATAGCAATAGTACTTCACCAGTCTCAAAAGATATAGAATCCTATCTACAAGAAAAAGATATTTTCCTGCTACAGAAAAATAATATTTGATATATTATCTCTCTCAAAAACTGTGGATCTGCTCTGAAATATGATTTTTTGAAACAAGAAAGCTCTCTCGAACTCATACAAAGCTCTCCAGCTCTTGATATATATAAAATAAACTATGACAGCTCAAAATAATAACCTTAAAAATATTCTACTCATAGGAGGAAGCTCCCTTATCACGGGACTCATAAACTATGCGTATCATCCTTTGATGCTCCGTTTTCTCTCCCTTGAAGAATTTTGAGAATTTGCAAGTCTTCTCGGGATTATGAATATTTTAGGAATATTTCTCGTAGGAATTTCTCTTTTTCTCAATAAAGAAGTAGCCAAGATAAAAGATGAAAAAGATGAAATTGCTCTGCTTTTTTTCGAAAGTATAAAGTATTTATGAATACTTGGGATTTTTCTCTTTTTTATATACCTGTTTCTCAGTCCTTTTATTTCGCAATTTCTACATATCCATATAGGATTGGTGTGCCTTGCTGGTATGACTTTATTACTTTCTTGTGTTGGCACAGCAAATGACGGGGTTCTGAGAGGACTCAAGCAGTTTCGTTTTCTCTCCTTGATGAGCATACTCGGAGCGCTGACAAAACTCATAGTTTGAGTGACTCTCGTGTATTTTTCTTTTCAAAACTATGGAGCACTTGGAGGAGTGATACTCAGTAGCACTTTAGGTTTTCTTCTTTCAACTTTTTGGGTACTACGTATCATCAAATCAAAAAAAATAAAGCAAACACATACTCAAAATCTTTTATGAGATTTCTGGAATCAAAAAAAAGAAATAGGAAATTTTGTCCTCGTAAGCTTCTTCTTTGCATTCTTCTTTAATATTGATGTGATATTTGCAAAACACCTTTTCTCAGAAGAAGTTGCTGGTATCTATGCAGGAATATCAGTCCTTGGAAAATTTTTAGTTTTTCTTCTCCTTTCTATTGAAACAGTATACTATAGTGAAATCACCTCTCAAAGTAAAGAAAATGTTGCTCTTCATCATATCAAAAACCCTATTTTTTGAATTATCTTAACTTCATTACTCGCAATAGTCGTAAATTATTTTATAGGAAATTTTCTCTTAGAGATTTTGAAACCCGAACTTGCTGGAAACCTCGGACTGTATCTTTTACTTCTCATATATTATTCTTTTCTTATACTTATTAGTTTTTTTTCAAAAATACTCGTGAGTTGGGGGTATTATTCTACCAATATTATTCTTGGTGTTTTTGCTTTCATACTCACTTTTCTTGTTTTTATATTTGGAAAAGAAAGTATTGAGAGTTTTATTCTCATCTTTATAGGAGTAGGTGGATTTCTTACTCTCATTCTTGGATGGATATTTTGGAAAAATTATTCGCAGAAAATTCCAAAATCTATAAAATAACATCCATACTTTTCTTTTTTAAAAATTCTCATGAAAATCACTATTTTTTGAACCTGATATGTTGGTCTTGTTACATGAACCTGTCTTGCAGAAGTGTGACATGAAGTCATGTGTATCGATGTAGACTCGAAAAAAATTGAAAATCTCAAACTTGGAGTTATACCTATTTATGAACCTGGACTCGAAGAACTGGTACTAAGAAATCATAAAGAAGGACGACTTCATTTTTCCACCGATGCACAAGCTGGAGTCGAGTTTGCTCAAGCTATTTTCTCTGCGGTTGGGACTCCTCCTGATGAAAACCATAAAGCAGATTTGAAATACGTAAGGGCAGTCGCAGAGACGGTATGAAAATATATGAACGACTATAAAGTATTCATCAATAAATCTACCGTTCCCGTAGGAACTGGAAAACTTTGTGCTGAAATTATAGAATCTGAACGAGAAAAACGTAAGCTCAACTCCCCCTACTTGCTTCGCAAGTTATCCCCCTCTTCGAAGGGGACTAAAATAGCCTCCTTCGAAGAGGGAGGTGTCCGAAGGACGGAGGGAGTTGCGATTGAGTGAGAATCGCTCTTCGATATCGTCTCAAATCCAGAATTTCTCAAAGAAGGAGTGGCAGTACGAGACTTTATGCTTCCTGATCGTATCGTTTGTGGAACGCAGAGTCAAAAAGCACAAGAAGTGATGAACGAGATATATAAACCATTTTTGCGAGCCAATCGTGGAATCGTTTTTATGAGTATCGAGTCTGCAGAAATATGCAAGTATGCAAGTAATGCATTTCTTGCGACAAAAATATCTTTTATCAATGAAATCGCAAACTTCGCAGAACTTGTCGGAGCAAATGTCTGAGAAATAGCAAAAGGTATGGGGTTGGATGAACGTATCGGGAGCCGATTTCTCCACGCAGGTATAGGATATGGAGGAAGCTGCTTTCCAAAAGATGTACAAGCACTTATCGAAACAGGAAAAGAATATAACTATAATTTCCAAATCATTGCAGCAACTGAGTCGGTTAATGAAAAACAAAAAACGAAAGTCATAGAAAAACTCGCTCAACATCTCGATATTTCAGGAAAAACAGTGACTCTTTGGGGACTTTCCTTTAAGCCAAAAACTGATGATATTCGTGAAGCTCCCAGTATCTCTATAATCAAAGAACTTCTTACTCTTGGGATCAAAAAAATACAGTGTTTTGATCCAGTATCGATATCCCATATGAAAAATCTTTTTCATAATGAAACACGTGTTATATTTTTTGAAAATAATTATGAAGCAGTAGAAGAGAGTGATGCTCTCCTTATTCTCACAGAATGGGATATGTTTCGTATGGCTGATTTTGTAAAAATAAAAGAACTGATGCAGGAATATATTATCATCGATGGAAGAAATATTTGGAATAAACAAGAATTGGAAACTCACGGTTTTATCTATGAAGGAATAGGAAAGTAAACTATGACAGGAATATTTTTATCACTGCTTGTTGCACTTCTTGCTTCTTTGGGGCAAGTTGCTGGAAAATTTGCCACAAAAAAAACTCA
>JAYTJZ010000042.1:0-13857 GCA_043730605.1 Candidatus Altimarinota bacterium | reverse complement strand
AAAGCATATTTTTTAAGTATGGAAGAATTATTAGATATACAATATAAAACACTTACTAAATTTTCAGAGGTTAAAAAATAAAATTTCTCTTGTAAATTAAATTTTTGTAGATATATGATTTTTTTTCAACCCCTCTTTCACTACTTCCTCCATCTCTTATTCCCATGAATCCTCGCATTCATATTTTTTAGAAGTATGTGGAAGAAAGCTTGGTGAATTATGATACTGACGATATTAGTCGATACAGACCACTTACTTGCTAACCCTATTTTTGATCCAGCAAGATGCTCAATAGGATTTCATCCATTACATTCGTATTTTGCTATTGCGATCTATATATTTCTCCTGCTTGTTCCAAATAGCTACGTCAGGATAATTGCTCTTGGACTGGTATTTCATATGCTGACAGATTTTCAGGATTGCTTGTAGATGAAGTAACTTTTACCTGAAACTATAAAAACTCTCAAGTTACAACTTAAGAGTTTTTATATCTCTCTTCGCTTCCTCCAGCATAAAGTTTGTTTTACATCAAGGGCAGAAGTGATAATACTCATAATAATACGCTTTTTCAAGAGTTTTTTTTGTATGCCGTGGAATTTTTCTGAGAAGTTCGTGGTCACACTTTTTGCAGTTGAGTCCTGTTTTTTCTCCGAGAATTTCTGAGTTTCATCTCTCCTTTCAGGAGAGAGTTGAGAGAGGTGTCTGTTGAGCTGAGAGAGCATTTTGTTTTGTGATTTTCTCCTCCGTTTCTTTAAAACCCTCATCAGCGAGTAAATCTTTTGCCTGCATCGCAAGGGTTGCCATCTCGTCACAGAACTCGTTTTCTATGTGTCCGTTGTGACCTTTGACCCAGTGAAAAGTAACTTCGTGTTGCTCGGTAAGACTCAGAAGTTCTTCCCAAAGATCAGCATTGACTGCTTTTTGAGAACCAGTTCGAAACCAGTTGTTGGCTCTCCATTTTTTTGCCCAGCCTTTTTGTATCCCGTTTATCGTGTACTGTGAATCCGTAAACATCGAGACTTTTGACTTCATTTTGAGTTGTTTGAGTCCTGTAATTGCTCCGAGAAGTTCCATACGATTATTCGTAGTTCGTTTATATCCTTGGGAAAAATTTTTAGAAATCCCCTTGTACTTCATAATCACTCCATAGGCTCAAGGACCAGGATTGGGATTTGCTCCACCATCGGAGTATATTTCCACTTCGGGAAGTTTGGGAGTATTCATAAGAAAAAGTTAAAATATTCTGCGAAATCCTATTTCAGGTTCATCATAGACGACGAGCTGTCCTTCTTGGATACACCAAAGTTTGTTTGATACAGCTTCAAGGAGATCTCGATCATGAGAGACGATGAGCGTCGTTCCACCAAAACCTAAAAGTATCTGTTTGATGACTTCTTTGGAGTGTATATCGAGGTGATTGGTTGGTTCATCCATGATGATGATATCTGGACGGGTGAGAAGCATCTTTGCAAGGGCTACTTTGGCTCGCTCTCAACCTGAAAGAGTTGCTATACTTTGATCTACTTTATCTTCTCAGAGTAACAGTCCTGCAAGCAGAGAACGAATCTCTTTTTCGTTGTCACTGGCTTTAAAAAGCTCGCTGAGTATAGAAGAGTTTGGATCGAGATCTGCTAAAACTTGAGAATATCCTCCTACTTTGAGAGATTCATATATCTGAGAACTTCATTCAAGAGCTGGGATGTCTCAGAGAATCGTTTTGAGAAGGGTGGTTTTTCCTGCTCCGTTTTTTCCGATAATCCCTATTTTATCGCTTTTATGGACTTCGATATATTCAGGAAGGGTGACGAGGGGAATAGTATAACCTACCTCGATATTTTTGAGTTTGAGGATGACTTCAGGAAGTCGTATCGTTTGTTTGATATGGATTTGCCGACCAAGGGTTTCATTTTCTGGTTTTTCAAAAAGATCGAGTTTATCGAGGGCTTTGAGACGACTTTGCACACTGGAAGCTTTGGCACTATTCGCTCGAAAACGATTGATATAAGCCATCTCTTTTTCTATATCTGCTTGTTGGTTTTCATAGTTTCGCATTTGCGAATCAAAACGAACTTGTTTTTCAGTGAGATAAAAATCATAGTTTCCATGGTACATATGGATTTGTTTTCCCGAGATTTCAGCTATCTTTTTACAAGTATTGTTGATAAACCGTACATCGTGCGAGATAGAGAGAATCGCTTTTTTCCATATCTGGCAGAACTTTTCGAGAAATATAATCCCTTCGATATCGAGATGGTTCGTCGGCTCATCGAGGATGAGAATATCTACTTCAGAGATGAGAAATTTTGCTATTTGTACCTTTGTTTGTTCTCCTCCTGAAAGTTGGAGTACGTTGAAATCAAGTTGTGCTTCAGAGATATCAAAATATCGCAAGATCTCTTGCTGAAGTTTATGTTTTTTAAAACCATCGTTTTCGATGAGTTTTTTATTGAGTGCTTCTTTTTCTTCCCAAGCTTCTAAATCTTGAGAAATCTCTTCGAGTCTGAGTATATCTTTGGTGATATCAGGAAAAAGTGTAGCCATTTCTTCTCGAAGCGTATTTTTGGTATCGGTCCAAAAGAGATCTTGTGAAAGATATCCTATTTGTATCCCAGGAGCGAGCTCTATATGTCCGTCTATATTTTCGAGATCAAGCTCTACTTCGAGTTTTCAGGGAAGCAGTCACTTTTGAGCAAGAATCATCTTGAGAAGGGTTGTTTTACCAGCTCCATTTTTTCCGATAAGTGCGATTTTGTCGTTCGTATTTACTTTGAGATCAACATCGACAAAGAGAGGCACTGCTCCGATACTTTTTGAAAGTTTTGAGATATTGATAAGTCCTGAAGCGATTTTTGATTTTCCTTCGAAAAGATATTTTGGAAGCGTATCGAGAGAATATTGCTTATAATTATTTCCATTTTCATTTGAAATATCAGAGGAAGTATCATCGTCGATCTCAAATTCACCCATCATATATTTTGCGACTCGTTTGAGCTTGGTGTCTTGTTTTATCTTTTCAGGAATCGTCTCATAATATGCTTCACATATTTCTTCGAGTTCTTCATAACTAAACTCATGATGTGTTTCTAGGATTTCTTCTATTATTTCTCGGAACATAGGAAAAGCTTAAATATATTTTTGCGAGTTATTCTATAACTTTCTCTCAAAAATCCTAGAGTTTTATGAAGAAATACTTTCATCTTCCAAAAATATTTTTCAGAGTTCTCATATATCACAGCCATATCAGAGAAGAATTTCATATTCTTTCTTGAGAGTTCAAAGACTATGAAATCTATCTCCTAAACGCATATATTGATCTATCGCAGTAGTGAGTTTTTCTCTTCGCATTTTGAAAAACTCTTGGAAGTCTCAAAAATTCAGAGAAAGTCATTTTTTATTCGCTTTCTGAAAAGAGATATCTATCTTTTGAGCAACTTCAAAATCTTTTCCATTTCTTCGATAGTCTGCGATGAGATGAATCAGTTTTTCGTGAAAATATTTTTCGAGAAGTTTTTGCCAATCAAGTTTTTCAAACTCAGCGATATCAAATCCCTGCTTTTGAAAAAAGAGATATCTATCGTGCAGGTCATCCATATCTCGATCGAGAGCTGTTTCTCGCTCATCTCTCAAATACATATCGAGGAGAAATCCATGATAATCTTCACTCATTTGTATCCGTTCTTCAGAACTATCATAGGGAAGTCCGTATCTTTTTGCGCGACTCATCAGAGAGAGGTGAGATACATTTTGTACTGTAGGGAATCCTCCTTGTTTTCCTGCTTGCTGTGCTACTGCGTGAGATACTCCAGATGTTTGGCTATAAAAATAAGGCATCATCGCTTTTCGTACATCTCAAATGGGGAGAGATATTTTTTCTTTTGTTGAGTATATGGTATACGTTCTTGAGGGGATATGTAGGATTTTTCCCCAATAAGTCCCTCTCAAAGAAATATTTGGAAACTCGCTTTGTAGTTCTTGGATTTCTTTTCCTGCAGGATCAAGCAAAGAAAAAAGAGGGTATTTGAGAACAGATATCCAATATTTTTGGAGAGATGGATTTGAAATTTGTGAAAGAAGAGTGAGAAATATACGTGTATTATGAAGGAGAGATTTTTTGAGGGGAACTCAGAGCTCGTCTATATTTTCAAACATATCTTTGTGAAATATTGCAGCTGCAAGTTCTACATCAAGAAATTTTTCACTGGTATCAAAAAAATCTAAATCTCTTTCTATAACACTATTTCATCAACTATTTTCTGCATTAATTCCTATTCCATATCGATGCGTTGTTGCATCATGATTCATATAAGTAAAAAGTGTTCCCAAAGATTTTTCAAAGATTTTGAAATCCTCTCATAGGAAATCTTGAGTTTCATCTATGGCTTTTCCATCGATTCCAAGACAGCTTATCATCTTGTTTGTAGTATCATTAATGAAACGATGTTCGAAGTGGTATCCTTGCCATATTTTTGAGAAAAGAGCAGTATCTCTGAGCATATTAAATCCTGAGTTTCCTAAGAGTTTTCTCGTATCTTCGAGAGAATCTCTGCGTAATACAAGAGTAGAACATATACTTTGAAATACCGTTTTTGTACTTTTTCCTCCGAGTACTTCATAGGCTTCTTGAGAAAATCTTTGGACGGTTCGTTTTAAAAGATTTTCAGAGTTGAGAGCTTCTCATAATTCTTTCAGAGCTTTCTCAGGATTACTGAGTCCAAGAATACGCAGCTTCGTCGCTCATAGTCTGTAGTTTTGTAAAAGTGTTTCTTCGGATGATGAAAGAGTATCAAAAGACATAGTAGCAAAATAAGACAAGTATTTAAAATATAGTAAATTTATATTTATAAATGTCAATATAGAGAAAAAATAAAAGGAAGCTCAGATTTTTTTATAAAAAAGACTTGTAGAAAAATGAAAAATAGGCTATCATACTGGCATATATTTCATATTTTTTCTATGTTTGATGCACATATACATGATATAGAACTCCCTGCCTATAATAACTTCATTCGTAAACCTCGAGCTGCTGAGTGTCAGATAATAGATACAAAAAATATTATCGCAGAAATCCTTGGTGGGGAAAAAGATGCGAGAGAAGAGGTGCAAACTTCCTATCTTTCTGATAAAAATCTTCTTGCAGGAAGATATGCTGTGGTTCTCAAATACAAAAGAGAAAAAGATAATCGTACCTATCCTGTGATAAGTATGTCTTACGACAGAGATGAAACAGGAGATATTATTATTCGACAAATACAAAGAGCAAGTACGAAAAATATGTCTTTTCGTTTTCAATCAAGTTTTGATAGTGTAGGATATTTTATAGAACTCATACGAACAAACTTTACGAATAAATGAATCAGAGTTCATATGCCGATTCCAGAAGGAATAGAAGGAGCAGGATACAGATCACGTGCTGCAGAAGATTTTGAAGCGATTCAAAAGAAGCTTGAAAATCTTAATGCGAGTCTCACAGAAAGAGAGCTATAAAAAGAGAGCTATAATATGATATTTCCTTTTGAGAAAGTTATTTATTGCTAAATAACTTATTATAGTTATAATACATTTATTATTTTTTAGAGAGAACTATGTCTGATACTCAAAATACTCCTGCTTCTCCTTCTATGGATTTCAATACACTTTCAACTATAACAGATATTTCTGCATATATAGAAACACTTGATACACTGAAAAAAACAGATGCAAAAAGTTTTTCAAACCTGAAACCCGAGCTATTTTGATTTCTTTCGCAGAGGTTACAAAATATATTTCTACAAAATCCTTGAAAAAAAACAGATGAGGATAAAATGAAACTTCTTTCTCTTCTACAAACACTCAAAATTTTAGAACAGGTCCTTCTAAAATGAGAAGTAAAAAATACCATGATTTTTGTAAAAGAGAGTGTTCGTGATATTCTTACGAATTATGAATTTATAAAATTTAGTGCGTTTCATCAGTTAGAAACGTATATGGATTCTGCGAATCATGAGGGGGCATGGAATAGTATAAAACTAAAAAGTTTTTTAAAAGTCTTTGCCCGATTTAGCAAACATACAGACGATGTTGCTCTCAAAACACTTTTGGCTAAACTTTTTGATATTCCTGAAGTAAAAGGATGTTCTTGGTCAGAAGATATGATAGAACAGTTTGTAAATGATATAGTACGACAGATACACGATCCAGACATAAAAAAACGAATCAAAGAACTTTTTTTGTCTCTTCCAAAAATTAAAAAAATTCCAGAAATAGAAAGAGTTGGAAAAAACTGGAAAATACTTGAAATAAAAAAACAACCTGGGTCAGGAGGGTATGGCTCAAATCTTGGATGACTTTCAGCAAAAGGAATACTCAGAGCCGTTGCAAAATAAAAGATTTTCGAGCATATTTTTATATTTCTTTAAGAAAACAGTCCAGCAAAGCTGGACTGTTTTTTATGCAACTTCTTTGAGAGAGAGTTGTATTTTCCCAGTTGTTTCATCAATAGCCAGAATCTTGACTCGAACGCTTTGCCCAACTTCAACTTCTTCTTTGGGATCTGCGATATATCTATTTGCTATCTGAGAAACGTGGATGAGTCCATCATTTTTTGCTCCAATATCTACAAAAGCTCAAAAAGCAACGACATTTCTGATGATACCACTCACGATATCTCCTACTTTATGCTCTACTGTTCGACGAAATATCGCTTTTTGGTGCGAAGAATGTACTCGTTTTTCTATCCCTGCTTCTTGTAGGGAAGTGAGGATAAATTCTACGGTTTCTTGGGTAATATTGGGATAGAGTTCTGAAAGTTTTTGTCGTTCACTTTGAAAAAAACGTACTATATCTTGAGGTTTGGAGCTTTGTATATATCGTGCAAGTGCATATTGCTCGGGATGTATATCCGTAGTATCGAGGATTTCCTTGCTTTCAGGAACTCGTAGAAACCCTATAGCTTGCTCATACGCTTTTTCTCAGAGTTGTTTTCCTATATCTTTTCGAGAAGCATAAGGACGATGTTTGTATATCTTTTTTGCGAGTGTTTTATTGATTCCAGAAATATATTGTAGGACGTAGCTTGAGGCTGTATTTACATTGATTCCTATTTCATTGACGACATCTTCCACGACAAATCCGAGTTTTTGTTCGAGTTTTTTTTCTGGAATATCGTGCTGGTACATCCCAACTCCGATACTTCCTACCGGGATTTTTACAAGTTCTGAGAGTGGATCTATGAAACGTCTTCCCAGAGATATTGTTCCTCGCTCTAAACTCTCAAGATTTGGAAATTCTTCGGCTGCAACTTCGCTTGCAGAATATACGGAAGCACCAGATTCATTGACGATAAAGATATTTTCTTGGAGGGAATGTAGATCTGCGTTCCCTCCTGATTTTTCAAATAATTCTTGCAAGAGTTCGAGTGTTTCATTTGAACCCGTTCCATTTCATAAAACGATGACATCAACGGGATATTTTTTGAGAAGTCAGTGGAGTGTGGCAAGAGAAGCTTCTTTTTGAAAAAGAAATATCTTCTCAAATACGAGAGGATTTCCTCCTGTATCGAGTACGGCAAGTTTACACCCAGCCTTAAATCCTGGATCAATCGCGAGAATACGTTTTCCATATTCTGGTTTCGTCATAAGAAGTTGCCCCAGATTTTTTTGAAACGTTTCTATCGCAGCATCTTGAGCTTTTTCATCCAGTTCTCCTCGGACTTCGTTTTCTACCGAGTCAAAAAGAGTCGTATATCAGCTTTTGAAAGCAGACTCTAGAAGCTCTGAAAAATTCTGTGAAATCCCTAAAAGGGAAGCATATTTTTTTTGAAGTATTTCGAAACTCTCATCAGATTTTTCTATTTTTATACTCAGAATTCCTATGTTTTCTCCACGATTGAGAGCCAGAACTTGGTAAGACTTTATCTGAGAAATCCTTCCTGAATATTCTTTATAGAGCTCAAACTTACTGACTTGTTCTTGGTCTTTTGCGTTGAGTTTCGCAAGCATTTTAGTACTTTTTATTTTGGAAAATAGGATTCATTTTACCTTCAAAAAATCTTTGAGAGTTGCTCGCAAGTCACTGTGAGCTGAGATTTCTGCAGCGATGATATGCTGTGCTCCTTCGAGAATTTCTTCGAGAGGATATTTTTCTTGTAGGGAATGCAGGTATGCGTTCCCTGTGTCTTTTTCGTTCTCACCATTTTCTTCGGAATGCATACCTGCATTCCCTACAAGTTCTTTTTGAGATATATTTTTTTTGATAAGCTCAGCAATCACTTGAAAACCTTTTTCTATCGCAAGCATCGCGAGTGTTTTTTTCTTGCTTTTATAGGGTTTATATATCTCTTCTACCTCTTTGAGAGTTTTTGCTTTGAGGATATTTTCGAGAAGTTCAGGAGTCATTTTTCCTTGTTCTGTGATCCCATTTATGGCTGTTTGTTTTGCTTTGTAGAGATTTTCTATCTTATTTCGAAGTCCTATGATAGCACGTATGAGTACTTCATCGAGATTTCCTGTTCTTTCTTGTCGATATCGTGCAATAAAAGGAACCGTAGCTCCTTCTTGAATGAGTTCCCATACCGTATCTATTTGCTGAGCTTTGACTCACAATTCTTGGCTTATAAGCACAGAGTATTTTGGTTCCTGGAGCATAGTATCTTTTCAAAAAATAATTCCTTCTACCATAGTTATTTTTGAAATGTTCGCAAGTATTTTATTTTCACTCTTTGGTTTGCTATTTTTAAAATTTTCTTAGAATATGCCAGTTATTTTCCTTCTATTTGCTCGCACTATGAAACTTCAAAAAACATTATTTTTGACTCGACTTGGGAGCATGTCTCAAGATGCTATCGCTCGTCACGCAAATCTTCCCTATACGAAAATAGTACTTCTCTATGGCTGAGAAAAAGATCTTACTCGCTATAAAATCCCAAGAAAAGTCGAAATACGACACTACTCAAATCTTATAGAACTTCGTAGAAATATCAAAGAGGTCTATGAAATCAATTACGAATATCGTATGATACCATACTTTATCGGAGACGTATATTCAAAATATGCACTCTATGCCTATAATCTTTCGTATAATAACAAAATAGATCCACGTATCTTTAAAGAAAAAGATATGATGATGGATTTTTTAGGAGAACTTGGGGCAAAAAAGAGCAAAAAAATGACATATCAAGAACTCCTGAGTACTTCTTTTTGAGAACTTCAAAAACTTCTTGGATCAACATTTATTTTGAAACCAACGAATGCGAGCTCTTCGACCTATACTTTTAAGATAAAATCTCAAGAAGAATATGCTGAAATCCTTACCAAAATCTCAAAATCATACCACTATCTCGTAGAAGAATATATAGGAGGAAATCTCTTTTCGCTTGATTTTTATATGGATGGAGAAAATCTCTATATGCTCTGTTTTGCTCGTGAAGTTGCGATGATAGATCTCATCGAAACGAAGAAATTTTCAAAAGATTTTCTGGCGATATACGGAGAAGATCTCGAAAAACATTTTAACTTTGTACTTCCTATTCGTTACAATATAGATTTTACTAAAATCTCGAAAACAGAAATGGGATTTTTTGAGAAAATCAGAAAACGACTCAGTGAAGTAGACTACCGATGATTTATGCATCTGGAGTATAAATACGATATCAAAACGCAAGCACTTGGATTTATCGAGTGGGGAGCTCGTCCAGGAGGAAATAGACCTATCTACGTGAAAGAACTCTATCATACAGATATGAAAAAGATTCCATATTACATTCTCATCGAAAAAGATACGAGTCGCTTCAAAACTCTCAAACCACATATGTTTGCTTTCAAAGAAAAAGAGGACAATATGAATCTCGTAGGAGTGAAAACAAACTTTATCAAGCCAACGCATTATATCGATATCTTACGAAAAACTTGAGATATCCTCGATGTTTCGTTTCAGCAGTTTATTCTCGATTATTTTAAAAATACGTTTGGGATAAAAGTGAGAGACATACGTTTTCAAGTAAAAGATAATAAACATAAAGCATTTTTACCGTTTTATATGAGTAATAAAACGAAGTTTGACTATATCCTCGAACTCGATGATGAAAACTTTGCGCTTTTCAAAAAGAAAAAACCTCAGATTATCGAAAAAGTTTTTTTTCATAATTATCGATAAATTATTCCATCTTCACATAACACCTCTCTCAATTCTACCCCAGGGCATACTCTCTTGCTTCGCAATTCACCTGATCTCCTGCAAGGAGAGAGGGAGCTATAATATAGAAAAATGAAGCCTTCCTCTCCTTGAGGAGAGGAAATTCAAAGGTGAGGTTTTGTGTGAAGAAAAGTTTTTGTGAAAAACTCAAAAATAACTTTGCTCTGAAGCGATTTTTTGTTAGTATAGAGATATACTTCTTTATCATACTTGTATGGATTTTCTCGTCGCACTTGCTTTGTATGCTTCTTCTCATAATATTTCTGAGTCTGAAATGAATCAAAAACATTTTGAATATTGTCAAAATCTCTACTGGCAGCCAAACACACTTGAAAAGATGCAAGCAGCTTCTTGTGATATAGAAAAAGTTTCACTCGAAATAAGCAGAGTAAAATCTGGAAAATACTAATACTTACTTGAGCTCAATAAAATCCCTGCTGAAAAGTAGGGATTTTTGCTTTTATATCTCTGATATGCTATTATTTCACTATAGTACTTAAAATGCACTTATGCACTTCTTCCCAAAAAAGAAAAAACTCTATCGTGAAATAACGCGATATATAGATCCTGTACGAGATTTGAAAATTCTCTTGCTCACTATTGCTATTATCATGATATGGAAGGGGATATGGGATATCCTTGATACGTATTTTCCTACAGATAGTATTATGGCAAGTTTCATTAGTATCGTGATAGGTATTTTTATACTTTTTCTCAATGATAATGACCTGAGTCAGTTAGCAGAAGTAGAGAAAAAAATACATAAGAAGTAGATAATTATTTATGGATATCTATAATTCTACATCATCGGAAGAAATTCAAGATCTCTATCTTGAATTTTTGTCGTACTTGGCTACAACTCCTGGAAATATGATTCCAGAAACCCTCATACAGTTAGAAACATCTATCAAACTTCTTGTAGAAGATGAAGCAGCTTATAAGCTACAACGAGATGAGTTTGAAAGAACGATTATGCAACAAATAACAGGAAATAAAGTAAATATTTCAGATTTATTAGTACAACTTTGAGAAAAAGTTCAACAAATTCTCAAAAAATCTCCAGAAGAGATAGATCAAGAAATGGGCATATTTGTGAAAGAACTTGAGGGGATTATATTGCCTCCATGAGAATGAAATATATGAGAATGAAGTGGAAAATCAGATGTGCGAGAAGAAAAAGAACTCAGCGAATCTCGTTATGGAAAAATCCTTGAGATCCTTCGAGAAAATGAAATCTATGCAGATGATATCATCGTATATAAAGGTCAGCTTCGTACGAGTCAAATGCGACAAACATCCTATAGAGTGATACAAATCCCTCGACTCTCGAAAACGATTTTTGTCTGTGATGAATATGGGGAAGCGAGTTTTGTCATAGATTCTCTCGTTTATCCTGAAGTATTTCTCGAACATACCAAGTCTGATATCCGAGAAAAACTCGCTGCAAAAAAGATAATTCATAGTGAAGATTGGGAAACTCGAATCCTCGAAGCAATATTTGGAACTTCTGAAGAGAGAAAAAAATTAAAAACTGAGAAGACCAGTGAGAAAAAAATAGATGTACGAGAAATAACTGAACTCAGAGAGGAAGTTTTAAGACTATTTCTAACTCCAATGGATTTAATGACTTTAACTTCAAAACAAAAAGCAGAACTAAAAATTCAATGAAAATGACTTACAGCAATTTCTCGACTATTTTGATTGAGTTGAAAAGCAAAAGATAATTCTTGTGATATGGCACTTCTCGGACAAAAAATATATGGGGAATGATATAATATTATTGATTGTGAATTCTGGGATTCTGAAGAATGGAAAAAAGAAATTTTGAAGCAACTTCCTGCTCCAGAAGACTTTATGGAGAACTTTAAAACTGCTAAAAGATGAGAGTTTGTTTGAATGTGAAAATGACTTACAAAAATATTAACCCTCTTTTGATTAAAGTGAGATTTTAACGTATCTAATTATGCATTATTATGACAGAAAATATATGGAATTGGACATGAGATTATAGACGTTCATTTATATTCTAGAGATTCTTGGAAAGAGATAATACAACAAAAATATCCAGACCCCTTAGAAATTTTTTCTTTGCATGCAAGAGTTTTACAAGATTTTAAAATTAAATGATTGTGACTTGTAAAAATAGCATGAATATTTTTCCCATGAAAAAATCTTATTCCTTTCTGAAATAAAGCGGATTTGGCATTACTTTTATACACTATTTATTGAAAAAATTGTGATATAGAAATACAAAAGTACTTATGGACCAAGAAAAAATGGAAAAGAAAAATAAGAGAGGAGAAATTAAATCCACAGCATTTATTGGAACTTACAAATAATGAAAGGGGAGATTTTACTATTTTATGATGGGGACTTAGAAAAATTTCCTATGTTTTTTTCTCCGATATGGAACAATTGAGAGGAGAAAAACGGATTGATCCAATTGATAGAAAGAGAGATTTTGCTCTATTACTAAATGAAATTTATGATGATACCCCTGAAATAGAAGTTGCTTTATGGACTTCTGAGAAATGGAGAGAAGAAATTTTGAAACAATTTCCGAAAAGAAGTGAGCTAGAGGAAAAAATAAGAGACTGTATAAGTTTAAGAAGAAAAAACTATACAACAATAAAATTTCAATGAAAATGACTTACATATATTACAAATTATTTTTTTAATTTGGAGGTCAAAGATCCAATTGCTATAGTGAAAGATAGAGAGAAATTATTGAGTTTTATATATTGAGAAAAGAAGGAGTAAAATTTTACTCCTTCTTTTTACTTATAAATCCCTCCTCTATAATTCACATCTCTCAAAACATATTTTTCTCATACTTTTTCAAATACGATTCGAAATTTTCATTTTCTGACTCGATACATATTGTGTTTTCCTGTAAGTGCTTTCACATCGAGTCATTCCAGATTTCATACTAGTATCTTTTGCATAATTTCTAGTAAAATATTTTGCTCTCTGAGAATAAGTTTTTGCAAAAACTTGGTAATATTATCCATTTTGAAGACTTTTTATTTTACGGATAATCTCTTCTGGGGATATTCCAGCTTCCGAGTAAATTCAAAAACCCTCTGTATTTTCATAATACACTACATCTGACTTTTGCTCAAGAGGAGTGATGAGAAGTCCATCTTTTGTTTCAGTAGCAACAAAGTTTTTTGTTGAATATTGCTCTCTCCATTTTTTTGGAAGAGTGATTTGTCATGTATTAAATGACTTAAGAGTATAATTCATATTTTTAATTAAATTAACTAATATAGTTAAATTATATATTTTCTCTCAAAAAATCAAAATCTTTTTTATCTCCTTCTTTTCTTATCTTTACTAAACTTATCTTTGAGTCTTTTAAACTCTCGCTCTCAGAGTTTTTCTTCAAGTACGAGATTGAGCTGAGCTTCCTCGTCAAAGAGGTGCATATCCATATTGAGCTTATGCTCTATCTTGAATCTATAGTCTTCATAGTTTCCGTAACTCACCGAAAGCTCTCCATCGTTTATAAACCAGATATGCGTTGCAACTTTATTAACGAAGTATCGGTCATGTGAAATAAAGAGAATCGTTCCTTGATATTTCTTGAGAGCTGCTTCGAGGGATTCTCGAGTATCATAGTCGAGGTGATTGGTTGGTTCATCAAACACCAATACATTTGAAGATTTTTGACCGAGAATAGCAAATAAA
>JAYTJZ010000041.1:0-13889 GCA_043730605.1 Candidatus Altimarinota bacterium | reverse complement strand
CCGAGTTTCGGTATAATGTAAGAATAAAATGATGAAATCTAAACTTAATTATACAACAATTACTCATAAAATTTAACAGTTAACTGGGGAAGACCCTATTTTAATGTTATCATATTATATATATTCATCTTTACAAAGATATTTTATATTTCCAAACTGCCATTTAACAGCCTAATGACTTGGATTTGCATGATATACATGTTTTTGATTCTATAGTATATTCTACAAAGCAGGAATATATATGTATATGTACATACTTTGGTTATTATTAATTCCTTTCTTTTTTACTAGTTATAAATTTAATAATTTTAAATATATATATATTATTTGTAGTATAGTTTTTTTTGTTCTAATAATTTTCATTTGCTTAAGAATTCCTTATGTAAATATTGACGATATCCCTCCAAGTAATTTTTTAAATTAGCCCGTTTTTAGTATAGAGAGTAATAAAAAATAAAGCATTCCTTTGGAATGCTTTATTTTTTATTTTCGTAAATCGTAGAGTTTAAGCTGTGCTATAGATTTTAAAAGCATATCTTCTGCTTCGATAAATTTTTCCATATCCAATCTATCTTTTGCATCTTTATATTTTTCCATCATTTCGAGAGCTCGAGCTTTTGCAAGAGAAGCTTTATCAAGATCTATTTCTTCGACATCGATGAGCATATCTGACATGACTTTTACAGAGCTATTATTGACTTCTATCACTCCTGTTCCGATAGCAAAATCTTCGCGTTGTGTCATATTATTCTCATCTTTGTAAATGATATACAAAACACAAGGCTCAAGAGAAGCGATAAGTGGAGAGTGTCTATCTAAAATAGTGATTTCTCCAGACTTTGTCATCACCGTAACAGACGTCACGTTTTCGTGAGAAAAGTTTTCTCCAGAGAATGAAAGAACTTTAAGTTTCATAAGGTTTTTTTATTTTTTACTTGCTTCAAATGCAGCCATTACTGCGTCAATAGATTCTTTATACATAAAGAAGTTTTCTGGAACACTATCCATTTCTCCATCGATAATTTTCTTAAATCCTGTAACGGTATTTGAAAGTTTTGCATATACTCCAGGAGTTCCTGTAAATTGTTCTGCGACGAAGAAAGGTTGAGACAAGAATTTTTGAATTCTTCGAGCTCGGGCAACTGTTTTTTTATCTTCTTCTGAAAGTTCATCCATCCCGAGGATAGCAATAATATCTTGAAGTTCTTTATATTTCTGAAGGATTCGTTGTACTTCTCGTGCAACGTTATAATGTTCTTGTCCTACCACACTTGGATCGAGTACGGTAGAAGTACTATCAAGAGGGTCAACAGCTGGATAGATACCTAGTTCTGCAATCGCACGATTGAGTACTACCGTAGAGTCAAGATGCGTAAAAGTCGTAGCAGGAGCTGGATCGGTGAGGTCATCTGCTGGAACATATACAGCTTGCACTGAAGTGATAGAACCGTCTTTGGTTGAAGTGATTCGTTCTTGAAGAGCCCCCATATCGGTTGCAAGAGTTGGTTGGTATCCTACTGCTGAAGGGATTCGTCCTAGAAGTGCCGATATTTCAGAACCTGCTTGTGTAAATCGGAAGATATTATCAACGAAGAGAAGAACATCTTTTTTCTCTCGGTCTCGGAAATGTTCAGCCATAGTAAGTCAAGTCAAGGCAACTCTCGCTCGAGGTCCTGGTGCTTCGTTCATTTGTCCAAATACCATCGCAGTTTTATCGATAACTCCTGATTCTTTCATTTCATGATAGAGATCATTTCCTTCTCGAGTTCGCTCTCCTACTCCAGCAACTACCGAGAATCCTCCATGTTCTGAAGCGATATTATGAATAAGTTCTTGCATGATAACCGTTTTCCCTACTCCAGCTCCTCCAAAAAGTCCTACTTTTCCTCCTTTGAGCATCGGAGCGATAAGGTCAATAACTTTAATTCCTGTTTCAAAAACTTCAGCTTTATTGGAAAGGTCTGCAAATTTTGGAGCAGCTCGATGAATCGGATCCATAAACTCAGTTTTTGGTTTTTCACGTCCATCAATAGGATCACCCAGAACATTAAACATTCTTCCAAGAACTGCCTCTCCCACTGGAACAGAAATAGGAGCACTCGTTGCGAGTACAGTAAGTCCTCTTTTAAGTCCATCAACTGGCCCCATAGATATCGTTCTCACAGCTCCATCTCCGAGTTGTTGTTGTACTTCAAGTACGAGTCTTGAGCTATGCCCCTGTACTTCAAGTGCATCATAGATAGAAGGAACATATCCTCCATCAAACCGTACATCGATAACGACTCCAATGATCTTTGTTATTACTCCTGTATTCATACCCGAAACTATTTTTAAATTTTAAAATTATTTTATATTGGTCTATTATTATTTTATCTCTTTTTCGATATAGATTTTGATATCTTCATCATCCTCTTCTTCTATTTTTGTATCTATATATTTTTGTTCATCTTTCTTTTCTAGGACTATTGCCTTTTTTGCAGTATAGCCTTCTTTTTTTTCTACTTGATACTGTTTTAAAGACATATAAAAATATTTTCGAAGAATGAGTGTCAAAAGCAAGACAAGTACTATGATAAATATCTGTATTTTATTAAAAAGTTCCATATTTTCTATCGTACTTGGGTCAAGAACTTCTTTTCCCATAAGTTGAAGAATAAGAGGAAAAAGAATAGAAAACATCAGTGATACAAACAGAACATAGAGTATGTAGAGAAAAATATTGAGAATAACTTTCGCTGCGAGAGGAAGATGTTTCATATGCTTTTCTTAAAAAAATAAACTCTTGTACTGTATTGTGTTTTTTGTATTTGTAAAGGTTTTTGCTTTAAGCATCCTTGAGTGCCTCAACTCCCGCAACGATTTCTGAAACTTCTCGAGTGATAAGACCTTGTCTGGCTTTATTGTACTGAAGAGTCAGCATCGAAGCGATTTTTTTTGAATTGTCTTTTGCAGCTTTCATCGCAACCATACGAGCTGAGTGCTCTGAAGCTTTTGCCTCAAGAACAATATCATAAAACATCATATCGAGGATGAGAGGAACGATATCCATTGCTATCGCTTCCATCGAAGGTTCTATGATATAATCTGTTGTATCATGTTTGATATCTTTGAGTGCCTCTTCATCTCATACAATATCTTCAAGATATTTTTTCACTGCAGCAGAATCTATAGGAAGAAACTCGCGTGCAACAGGAACTTGTTTAATAGAGTTTACATAATAGTTATAAAACACTACTACTTTTCCATACTCTCCTGTGAGATAATGATCATATATCATTTGTGTTACGGTTTTTATAAATCGTGTATCGATATGATCCGTAAATTCTGGAGAAAAATCTGCAAGCAGATGATTCCCTGTACGAGCTACAAAAGCTGTGGCCTTTTTTCCAAGAGTGATATATTGCATCTGTTCTTCTGGATTTTCTTTCACATATTCATTTACCTTTTTGAGGATATTGACGTTATATCCTCCACATAAACCTTTGTTTGAAGTGATCATCACGGCAAGTGTTTTTTTGCTTTGAGATTTTTGAAAATACGGAAAATCTTGGAGAAATTCTTCGATACGAGAAAATACCTTCAGCATTTCTAGAACAAAGTCTTTCTTTTGCAAAGCAAGTTCTTGAGCTTTTTTCATCTTTACCGTCGAGATCAGCTCCATTGCTTTCGTGATCTTTGAAGTATTGTTAATCGAAGCGATTTTTCGTTTTATTTCTTTTGCGTTTGCCATTATTGAGAGCTTTTATTTATTAAGTTCTACTACTTTTTGAATCACTGCTATAAGTTTTGCTTCTGTTTCGTCAGAAATATTTTTTTCTGAAGTAATCGCAGCAAGAACTGTTTTTTCTTCATCGAGAGATGCATAGAGATCAGCTTCAAACTTGAGAACTTTTTTTACGGCAATAGTATCAAGATATCCTTTTCCTCCTGCGTAGAGGGCAGCTACTTGTTTTGGAACCACTACTGGAGAGTTGAGACCTTGCTTCAAAAGCTCCATCATACGTGCTCCTCGATCAAGTTGTTTTCGAGTTGCTTCGTCGAGATCAGATGCAAATTGAGAAAATGCTGCAAGTTCTCGATATTGTGCAAGATCAAGTTTCAAAGTTCCTGAATTTTTCTTCATCGCTTTCATCTGAGCTGATCCTCCTACTCGAGAAACTGAAAGTCCTACGTGGATTGCTGGTTTTTGACCTGCATTGAAAAGATTTGAGTCAAGAAATATCTGTCCATCAGTGATAGAAATCACGTTTGTTGGAATATATGCTGATACGTCTCCTGCTTGTGTTTCGATGATAGGAAGAGCCGTCATAGAACCTGCTCCCAGCTCATCGTTGAGTTTTGCAGCTCGTTCCAAAAGTCTTGAGTGGAGAAAAAATACATCTCCAGGATACGCTTCTCGTCCTGGTGGTCGTCGAAGGAGCAGTGACATTTCTCGATAGGCTGTTGCTTGTTTTGAAAGGTCATCGTAGATGATGAGTGCGTGTTGTCCGTTGTACATGAAGTATTCAGCCATAGCACATCCAGCGTATGGAGCAAGATATTGCATCGCTGCTGGCTCTGAAGCCCCTGCTGAAACAACGATGGTATAATCCATCGCTCCTCGTTTTCGAAGTTCTTCCACGATTCGTGAAACTTTTCCTTCCTTTTGTCCGATAGCAACATACACACAAGTCATTCCTTGTCCTTTTTGGTTAAGAATCGTATCGATAGCAACTTGAGTTTTCCCTGTTTGTCTGTCTCCGATGATAAGCTCTCGTTGTCCTCGTCCTACTGGAACCAATGCATCGATTGCTTTAATACCCGTTTCCATAGGTTCGTGTACTGATTTTCGAGCCATAACTCCTTCAGCTTGTCGTTCTACTGGATATTTTTCTGTTGATTTGATTTCCCCAAGACCATCGATAGGACGACCAAGAGCATCTACGACTCGACCTATCATCGCTGGACCTACTGGTACTTCGAGAGTTTTTCCTGTTGTTTTCACTTTTTCTCCTTCTTTGATTTTCAAAAATCCTGAAAGTATTACTACTCCCACATAATGATCTTCGAGATTGAGCGCTACTCCAATAGCTCCACTTTCAAACTCAAGAACTTCGTTATACGAAGCTGATCGGATTCCTGAAACTTTTGCAACTCCATCTCCAAGATAAAATACTTCTCCTACATTTTCTATTTCAGGATTCAAATTTGTAGAATCAATTTTTGTTTCTATTTCTGAAATAAGAGATTGTAATATATCGTGACTCATACGCGTTTTATTAAAAAATGTAAATTATATATTGTGTGATATTTTTATTTTTTCAGGAGTCGTTCTACTTTCGTAAAACTCATATCTACCATTTGATCGTCTACATACACTTTCATTCCTCCTTTAATACTTTCTTTTGGAATAAAAATAACTCCAGCTCTTTCTGGAGAAAGAGAAAAACTTTTCTTAAAAACCTGCTGTGCTTGTTGCCAAGCATCATCTTCTCCGAATATAGGAAAATACTCTACCACGAACTTCTGTTTTCCTGAGAGATTTCTCGCAAAAAGCTCTGAACCTCTGTGTCCCAGTTTTTTCTTCATATCAGCATATATTCATAGATCATGAAGAAGTGTTTTTACTTCCTGTACTTTCAAAGAATCAAGTATTTTTGTCATATCGTTTTAAAGTGAATCTATATGTTTTTCTACAAAGTCTTTTGACGCTTTCGTATCTTTGAAAAGTTTTTCATTGAGACGAAGTGTCATGTCTATCATGTTATTCTTTACCTGAGAAAGCATAGATTGTCTTTCTTTTTGTATTTGATTTTGTGCTATAGAGAGCGTTTCTTGAGCTTGAATTCCTGCATCAGAAAGTATTTTATCTCTTTTACTATTAGCAAGAGACTCTGCTTCTTCGATGAGGGTATTTCCTTTGGTGCGAGCTTTTTCAAGCAGTGACTCTGCTTGTTTTCGCTTTTCTTCGAGAAGAGCATCTGCATTATTATAGTCTTCTTGGACTTTTTTTTGTTTTGCTTCCCATTCATCGAGATACGCAAGATAGGGTTGAAAAATAAATTTATTTAACACCCATAAGATAATAAGAAGTACTATAAACTGTAGTACAAAAGTTTCTACGGTAACAAACTTGAGATTTATAAGTTGCATACCTGAAGAAGCTACATTCGTCGATTCCATAAGAGTAAGGGGGTTCTCAAACTAAAAATATCTTTTTTGAAAAATACTTAAAAAGTATTTTTCAAAAAACTACATAACAAAACCGATGATAAATGCAATAACGAGTGCATAGATCGCAACTGCTTCAGCAAAAGCAATAGCAAGAATCGCAAGAGACTGGATTTTTCCTGCTGCTTCTGGGTTTCGTCCAAGTGCTTCAAGAGCTCCTTTTCCGATAAGACCGATCCCAATACCAGGACCAAAAGCTCCAAGACCAATAGCAAGAGCCATAGCTAACATTTTCATTCCTTCTGTTTCCATAGTGTACAAATTTAATAATAAAAATTAAAAGTAAGTCCTCTTAAAAAATATATTCTTAAGAAAACCAGATTTTATTTTTTAATGGCTGTGTTCTGCTGCTCCTTTAAAGTATGCGATCATCAGGAATGTAAATACTATTGCCTGAATAAGAGCTACAAACACTTCAAAAAACCAAAATGGGATAGCAAGAAGTCTCCCTGCTTCAAAAAGACCCGAAGTCGCTGAAGCTGTCAAAAAACTAATAACTCCGATAAGGACGATTCCTGCAAATATATTTCCAAAAAGACGAAGTGAAAGCGAAGCTGTAGTAGCAAATATTCCGATAAAGTGAAGCCACCCTACAAAGACATTAATACATTTTTCTCCGATATTGTGTCCTGAGAAATTGAAAAAATATGATTTCGCAGTGCCTCGGCTTCCTTGTGTTCGAACTTGGATCACCAGCATCAATACTACGGTAATGAGAGAAAGAACCAAAGTAGTATTGAGATCTGAGTGCATGGGTCGGAGAAATGAGAGTATTCATGGAAGAACTGACATCCCAAACCAATCTATTACAAGCCCCATAAGATTTCCAAAAAATATGATGAAAAACATTCCTACTACCAGAGGAAAATATTTTCGAGAAAGCTCTTTTTCTCCAAAAGCATCTCGAAGCTGATCGTCAAAAAACTTCACAAAAGTCAGGAGAAAAAGTTTGAGTTTTGAAGGCTTGTTTGACTTCAATGCTTTTTTTCCAAAGAAAGCGAGGACACTCACAAGTATAAGAAATACAAAAGTCGTAAGAGACACGTTTGAAATAGGTCCCCAAACTTGTTCTCCCTGTATGAGAGGAATATGTGGACCCACTGCATGTTCTTCCGTGTGAAGATTTGCTTCTTGAATCTCTGAGTTTGTGTTATCGTGTGTTGTTTCTTTCGTCGTCATGCGATGGAGGGATAGCCTGTAATTTGTGTAAAATATTTCCTACTTTGAAGTACATTATCAACCCTAAAACGGGAAGAGAAAGCACGACTGAGAGGAAAGTTATAGTGTTGCCTGTTTTAAAAAGCGCGTCGAGTATAAGTCAAACACTTAAAAAAGCAAGTAAATTCATACAAATTATAAGTGTTATTTGAAAAATGGCTTTCTGCATAAAAAAAACTAGAAAATATATTTCTAGCTAGTATAAAGAAAAGTGTGATTTGTCTATATTTTATTTCATATTTTCGAGCTCTCGCTTGATAAAATCTTTATTATTCTTTGCAGGACCGAACATTTTCTCATTGAGTCTCAAGGAAACATCGACGATATGCTCTTTCATCGTAGCAAGCATAGAGATTCTTTCCTGTTCTATTGTTCTTCTTCCTCCTTCTATGATAGACTCTGCTCTTTCATGTGCTTCTTCCATCAGGATATCAGCTTTTGTTTGTGCAAGTATTTGAGACTCTTCGAGAAGAACTTGAGTCGTATGATGAGCTTCTGTCAAAAGACTTTGTTTTTGAGTTTCTGCAAGATTCATTTTTTCTTGATATTGTACTTCTGCAAGAGAAAGTTTTATAAGTTCTTGTTTTCGTTTTTCGAGAAGAACATGCAAATGTTGCGCAATAAAATATTTAAACAAAAAAAACAAAATCAACAGGTTAAATAACTGTGCAAAAATAAGAGAAAAATCTATGTTATTCATAGGGTTTTATGCTAAAAGTTGAAATGCAACTATAAGTGCATAAATAGAAACGACTTCAGCAAGTGCGAGATAGAGCAGCATAGACTGGAGTACTTGTCCTTTATTATCTGGATTTCTATTAAAAGCTTCGAGTGCTCCACATACGATTTTTGCTTCTCCAAAACCAGACCCGAGTCCAGCTAGGCCCATCGCAAGACCAGCAGCGATAGCATGCATCGGCTCTATACCTGGAGTCGAGATGATACGAAATGCTACGATCATCCCATAGATCACTCCTGACTCAACAAGCGCGATACCAAGTACCGTAAAAATGAGAAGTTGTGATCGAAGTCGTGGACTTTTCCCGAGCATATCCATAGAAACTCGTGAAAGTTCCCCTTGCCCGTATACAACTCCAAATCCTGCAAGTCCTACCGAGAGTCCGGCTCCAATAAGTCCTATTTCTTGTACCATAATCTTTTATAAAAATATAAATTCTTTTTTATTGTAGCATACTTTATAGTTGCTTGCAAAAATCTCGCTTAGGCTGTTTTTGTATGTTCCATTTCTGCCTCTGCAAGAGCTACTTTGATAAAGATAGTAACGAGGAGTGAAAATACCATAGCCTGAATAAAGGCTACAAGAAATTCTTCCAAATAGAGAAATACAGGAATAATAATCGGGAAATTATTTCCAAAGAGAGCTATAAAATATACTCCCACTTGAGGAAGACCTATAAAACTAAAAGCTCCGCCGAGAAAACTCCCAACTCAAGTTCCAAAAGAAGTGGTGAGAGATCCTATCCCGATAAATACCATTCCCATCAAAACTCCTCCTGACGTCATATTTCCAAAAAGACGAAACGAAAGAGATATCGTTCGAGCTACATACTCTAAAAGGTCAAGAAGTCCCAAAAAAAGTGAAACTACGATATCAAAGGTTTTTGCAATAATATGAAGAAAATGGTAGAGAAATGGAGAGAGAGTTCCTCGTTCTATTTCAATATATCCTTTTCCAAAAATAGGAAAATATTCGTAGAGAAACCCACCAAATCCATAGGCTTTCATCTGAATATAGATAATCACACACATACTCATAATAGCCATCGCAAGGTTAAAGTGAATATCTGCACTTGGAACCGTGATATAATGTTCTAGATAAAACACTCCTTCTGCATTCATACCAAAAAATGGAGAAATCAGAGAAAGAAAAACACTCATCAAGTTTGAAAACAAAATCACTGCAAAAAGAGTGAGTACATACTTGAGAACCCAAGCTTGTATATCGTCCCCAAGAATATCAAGGAAAAAATAGTACATCTTTTCATAGAGTGTTTCAAAAAGAAGAGCGAGTGATGATTTTGGATACGAGTGAAGTAATACAGCAAGTATAAGAATACATAAAACTTCTCCTATAAGTCAAAAAATAATATGAGACTGATAATACTCCAGTATTGTCTGAAAATTGATTATTTTTTCTATATCCATACTCAGTTTAAAATAGTATACTCTCAAAGTCTAGCATAGTTTTTCTGCAAGTGCAAAATATTTGAGATATCTCAAAAAATAGGATATACTTGTTTTATAGATTGTATTTTACTTCTTATTTTTCTGGTATGATGGCACTAAACTTTTTCGGATCTGTAAAAAAACTTAAAATATTTGAAGGTATTGATGATGCTATCGTACAAAAAATACTGGGTGGAGCTCAAAAAGAAACTTTTTCGATGTGAGAAATCATCATGGAACAAGGAGAGCACCCAAATGGAAAAGGATATATCATAGAGTCTGGGAAAGTAGATGTCTGGGTCAATGGAAAACAAACGGCTGTTTTATGAGTGGGGGAGATTTTTTGAGAAATTGCTCTCCTCAATGAAGAAGTACGAAGTGCAAGCGTCATAGCAAAAGAAATAGTGACCACTATCATCCTCTCACAAGAAACCCTTTTTCATATGATAGAACATGATGATAACTCTATCAATAAAGAAATTATGAGACGTATGGAAGAAAATCTTGAAAACGAATAATATTTTTTATTTCTAAAAAAAGAACTTTTAAAAAGTTCTTTTTTTATGTTTATGTATCCTACTCATATCCAAAGCCTTAAAACTCATAAGAAACTTCCCTAGTTCATAAATATTCCTTTTTCATATTTTTCGTGAAGAAAACGAGGATTAGTATGCTTTATTGTAAGCTTTATACCTCCATTAATAGGAGTGATTCTCTTATCTTTTGTATATGTAAGAAGTTTATTTTGTATTTTAGTGTCAGCAGAGGTTATAAATATGATTACTCACTCTGATGTATGAATATTTTTTAAAAATATACTTGTTTCAGATTCTTGTGTACGTTTGTTATAATATGAGCTCGTAACTTTTTTAAATCAGCTTGAGCTTTTTTCAGTGCTATTTTGAGATGTATTTGTAACTATTGATGAAACATCCTCTTTATCTTGAGATAATTGTGCTGTTGCTCCTGATTGAGTTACAACTGGATTAGAATTTATACTGTTAACTATCGGTGTTGAAGATGTAGTAGGTACTGTTGAACTCGTCGTAATACTTGAACTACTTCATCCCCCTGAACTTGTTCCTCCTCCTGAAGTAGAACTCGTGCTTGAGCTACTTGTTCCTCCTCCTGAGGTAGAACTCGTACTTCAGCTACTTGTTCCTCCACTTGAGCTACTTGTACTTCCTGAACTTGTTCCTCCTCCCGAGGTAGAACTTGTACTTGAGCTACTTGTTCCTCCACTTGAGCTACTTGTACTTCCTGAACTTGTTCCTCCTCCTGATCAACTCACTAAAGTAAAATAAGGAGTCACATTTGTTAGATTATTAATTTGGATGGGAGATGATGTATCTATATCTATGTTTATCCTTTGCATCATTGGACGTCTCTGTATCACATGATTTTGTAAATCTCAATAATTTGTTGTGTTTGTGAGGAGTGTTTCTGTGTATGAATCTCTCAAGCTTGAAATATATGAAGACCCAAATCTTTCTCATAAAAGGATTGAAAAATCTATACTATTTGGATTTTGTATTTGAAGAGTCAAACTATTTTGATTAATATTCCATCAAGATATACTCACATTACTGGTAAGTGAAACAAATCATCATTGTGTCGTGATATATGGAAAGTAATCCTGTACATTCTCTATAAAATTCGGAATTATATTTCCTGAACTGTATGTTTGTGTAGAGATACTCGTATCATGTATGAGATTTCATTTTAAACCTCAAAAATGAATAGTGAGTTGATGTGTACTGCTATCATACTGATAGGATTCTATGTATGGCATAGTACTATTTCATTGTGTCATAATATCATAGAGATTTTGTCACATAGCTTCTCACATAATCCTATATCAAAGACTATTGAGATGCCCTCCTACTCCATCACTTACTCTTTGAGGATATTGTATATTCCACCCATACTCTGGTCATCAAAAATGGATATCTTCATCATCAAAAATAGATTGAATTTGTGCAAGAGGAGAAGTAGTAGAATACACACTTACTTGATTTATGAGAGAAATAACTTTTATCGGTTTTCCAGCAATAGTACTCAAATCACTTTCAAGCATTGAGATAATTCGTTTCAGATGATAGTCATATCCATATGGGAGTGCTGAGGTATTTGATTGTCCTTGAGTCCAATCAAAAAATACATTATCAGAGATTTCCCGTTGTTGTGTGTCTGAAATTTGTTTGAGTGCTGTAAAGTCATCGAGTATCCTTCCATAAAAATTTGGAATCGGTCTACTTGAGGTCAAAAGTTGTGCTGTTCCGTTATTATTGATGTATATATCATAATTTGTTCCATTAAATACCGCAAAAGTATATGAAAGTGGAACAGAAGTGATATTTGTAAGAGCGTCTCAGGTCTGAAAAATATGCTCATCCCTCACTGCAAGTTCTTGTATAGTTTTTCAAGACACTCCTTTCAAAAGTCCAACAAAAGATGGAACATTTTGATAATTTTCTTGAAATTCTGTAGCTGCTTTTATAAGCATCCCCACATTATGTGCTCGTGAATCATCTCCGATCATAGTCACAAGTCCATCTTTATTGGGGTTAAGTTTTAAAATATATCAACTTAAACTTTGTGACTCGCTCCCATGTGCGTTTGGAGAAATAACTCCCCCAGCTCCTACTGAAACTGACTGTCCGTATGAAATAACAGGAATATAATTATTAAATAAAGGTAATGAAGATATTCACCCTGAACTCGTTGATCAAGAACCACCAGATCATGACGAGATAAATCTAAGATCTGTAATATCAGTATTTTGTGTAATATATCTATCCCATATTGCATCAGCAAGTGGTACTCTATATCGTTCAAGAGCTCATCCATCTCTTTGTGTTCCATGAAGATTTGGATATCTTCATATTCCATCACTTGGATCTGTATCGAGGATACATCCTCCACTTCCATCAGGTCCATATGTTATACCCCTATTTGCAACATTTCCATCAAAAGGAGCGCATATATCTGGCTGAGTCCATTTTCCATGCTGTACATATCTATCAACCGTATCAATAAAATTTTGATCATTCCATACTTGTTTTATCTCAGGCATCAACTCCATCGCTGCGATATTTGACTTCCAGAGTGCTGCATTTATAGGGAAAAGATAATGGTCTCCAGCACTATATCAACCATCTATATATCCGTATGGGTCCTTATGAGTTCGAAATCCATTTCAAGTTTCAATAAGTGTCCAATACTGATTTTCATTAAGTGTTGTATTTTCTCAAAAAAGTGCTCTGTTAGCTACATTACTATATAATTGATGATTATTTTCTGAGAAGGTAGTTTGAGACGCATTTTGCACTAATCATTTCATTTGAGGATCATCGAGTAAAATTCCACCGTAGCTTAATACTAGTTTCCTTCCATTGGTATGTCCTCCATTTCCTGGAAACGTTGTCCCAGCTTCTAACATCATTCCCTTTAAATCAATTGCATATTGCAAGATTCAAATAATAGTTTGCTCCTTATCTTCGATACTATCATCAAACATCGTTTGAAGTATGGCTGTCCCTATCTGTTTTGTCATATCTCCCCCATAATCTGGCATATGATCTACAGGGTGTATATCTCTTCCTACCCAATCAGTAATATGATCAATCCAAGGATATTGAAAATAAGAAGCTGTCGTAGTTAATGATGGAATCGAAGATCACGTTGCTATATAGTTTGGAATATTCATACCACTATAGGTTGGGAGTTTTAAGTCACCTCTTACCACTTGAGGAATCAAATCAAAACGTATATTCGAAAAGTCGTATAATTGTTTATTATTCCCTGCATATTGAGGACGAAATGAATCAGAAGATGGTATAATATCAAGTACAGTAAGTATAGACGCAGACTGGACACAAGGTCTACAACTCGGAAGACTTGTGTCTACTGAAACTGTTTTTACAAGAGAATCGCCTGGTTGAGCGAGATAAGGAAAAGTAAGAAGATTTCAAGTTGAGTAGGTTGAAAGTCTCTCATCATATGGTTGTTGTGTCGATGAACTTACATTTTTCTCAGCACCATGGTAACCTGGCTCATTATCTGGAGTTACAGAAACTATATTCACTGGCCCTATAACCCAATAATCTCCTGAGATAAAAGTTCCATACTGTACTGGGTTTTCAAATGTCCAAGTCACTCATCGTTCAGTTAATTGGTTAGTTGTACCAATATAGTCTGCATTTGAAAAATTCATATACCACTGATATATAAAGGCTTGCAAGACATATATCATTATTCATACACAAAAAAGG
>JAYTJZ010000040.1:0-14112 GCA_043730605.1 Candidatus Altimarinota bacterium | reverse complement strand
AATATTTTCAGGAAGATAGGTATAAGCTCACCACGTTCCAGATATACACACAAAAAAACTTATAAGAGAAATAAGCTTGTGATCAAGTATAGCATACCAAAAAGAGTAGAGTGCATCAAGTATCGTATCTTTCATATTTTTTCTACTTGTAAATAAGAGAGTAGTTATCGATACTTGCCGTATCATTTTCAAGGAAAAGAACAGGATTTCATACAGGAGAGAGTCCACCTGCAAGGATATTTTCCTTTTCAATCCCATTTATCGTGAGTACGAGAGTATCTCAAGATACAGAAAATGAAACGCTACTTCCAAGGGCAATAGGATCAGCTATATTTTGGAATACAGAATCTACTCCCGCAAGTCTTCGGTTTACTTGGTATCCAGATGCAGAAAGGATGAGTTCATAATAGTTATTTACATCACTATAACGAAGATAGCTTCGTATATTTCATCCTGCAAAATTTTGTATATCAAAACTTACTTTGTAGTCAGCAAGAGAGATAATAGGGTCAGGAAGAGGATAAATGAGGGAACTTGAAACTCCGTTTTTTATGAGCTTATTCGCTGAAATACTATAAGCTGTTCCTGCTCCACCAGATACAAGATCCCAAGATCATGAAGCAGAGTTTGGAGTATGTCCTCCTACAAGAAATACTCCGTCAGTATCAGTAAATATATCGGTAAATACTTTTTGTGCGAGAGGAGCATGAAGTTCGTCGATGAGAGATTGAGCCACTCGTATTCCATTATTTTGGAGATTGCTAATTGTTTCGAGTTCGAAAGCTGAAGTATTTGAGTTGAAAACAAGATTTTGAAAACGTGAAAGTGAAGAGAGAGATTGATATGCGGTAGAAAGTTTCGCGATATAGAGCTCGAGTTCTCATATATTTGAAATAGTACAACTATTCAAGAGTTCTACGGTTTGAAAATTGACTCCAGAAGCACTATCAGTGATTTTTCCATTATAACTACTGGGAATATTAAGAGAGTCACTATAGCTATAGTGATAGGAAGATCCATTATTGAGAATACCACCTGCAGGGATATCACTCAGGATAATACTCGGAGCAGAAATAAGAAAACAGTTTCATCCATTTATTACAGGAATATCATTATTTATAAAGTTCCCGAGAGTATGTCCTATAAAATCTGGATTACTGAGTGCATAACTCGAAGATACAAGAGTATCTGTAGAAGAAAATAATCATCCTTCCGTGATACCACCTATTTGATATTTTGTTCTATTATTGAGGACTGAGTAGCTATATGCTGTTTTGGTGAGAGGATCTACGGGGATAGTTGAGACTCGTCCTACTTGGGAAAGTGCTCAGGATCAAAATATTCATTGAGACCAAGCAATTCCTCCAGAATAACTTATAGCTGTAGCACTATCAGGATTTGGATAGAGAGAAGTGGTTTGTATGTAAACGCTCAGTGCTTTTTCTATCACCTTCATATCATAGACTCGATTAGAGTTTCGAGCTTTTTTACTATAACCACTAATACTGAGAAAACCAATAGTTCCCAAAACAGCAAGTATCGTTATAACTACGACGAGTTCTACGAGAGTGAAGGCATATGTATTTTGCTTTTTCATGCAAAAATATGGAGAATAAAAGTATTTTCTAGAGTATACTTATTTATTTAAAAAATCAAAAAGAGCTTCCTAAAAAATCATAAAAGTCAAAGAAGAGAGAACGAAATCTTTCTGAAAATATTTTTTCTTCGTGATAAAATATTTTTTTTGACTATACTGCGAGTCTTTATTATTCTCTTTTTTGACCCATGCTTTTTTCTGAACTTTCTTTGCTTCCACAGATACTCACAGCCCTAACCAAACAAGGTTATACACAGCCAACTCCGATTCAAGAACAGGCTATACCACATATATTGGCTCTTCGAGATGTTCTCGGAGCAGCTCAAACAGGAACGGGGAAAACAGCAGCTTTTGCTATCCCGACTCTTCAGCTTTTGTACCAAGAAAAACAACTTTCTCATGTGACTCACGGGATTCGTTCTCTCATCCTGACTCCGACTCGTGAGCTTGCTATCCAGATAGAGGAAAATATCAAAGAATATGGTCATGGACTTGGGATTCGTCATGCTGTTATCTTCGGAGGAGTTCCTCAACACTCTCAGGTAGAAAAACTTAAGAGAGGGATAGATATCCTCGTAGCAACTCCTGGGAGACTTCTGGATCTGATGAATCAAGGATATGTCGATCTCAAACATGTACAGATATTTACGCTCGATGAAGCAGATCGTATGCTCAATATGGGATTTATTAATGATGTTCGAAAAGTGATAGCGGTACTTCCACAGAAACGACAAAATCTCTTTTTCTCTGCAACGATGCCAAAAGAAATACTTCATCTTGCTGACAGTATTTTGCAAAATCCAGTGAAGATAGAGGTAACTCCCGTTTCTTCTACCGCAGAAACGGTACAACAAGCCGTATTTTTCGTAAAAAAACATGACAAGAAAAATCTTCTGCAAGATATCCTCAGAAACCAAAAAATGACTTCCGTTTTGGTCTTTACTCGAACCAAACATGGGGCAGATAAAGTCGTAAAAGACCTTGAAATAGCTGGGATTTCTGCAAAAGCGATTCACGGAAATAAATCACAAAATAATCGTCAAAAAGCTCTTGCTGAGTTTAAATCATGAGATATCCGAGTACTCGTAGCAACGGATATTGCAGCCCGAGGAATCGACATCGATGAGCTCATGTTTGTGATGAACTATGATCTCCCAAATGAACCAGAAAGCTACGTACATCGTATCGGTCGTACAGGTCGAGCATGAAGAGATGGAGTAGCTCTTTCGTTTTGTGACGAAGAAGAGTTTGAGTATCTCCTTGATATCGAAAAACTTATAGGGAGTAAGATTCGTCGCATGGAAGAACATCCCTATGCTATCAAAATAACAGCTCCACTTCCAGCTGCTGCCAAAAAAGCACTCAACGCAGAAAAACTCAAAAAAAGACAGAGTTTTCGAAATGAGAGACCAGCAAGAAACGGGAGTTCTCAAAGCAGAAATAAAAGATAATAACTTTCCAAAAATGTGAAAAGCCCCCGCAAGTGCTGGGGCTTTTTAATTTTAGGCTTTACAAATATTTATCACTCATATAATAGTATATATTTAGTATATATTTAGTATATATTATTATGAGATTTAAAACTTCAAAAAAACTCTGGTTTCACGTGGATTGCGATAGTTTTTTTGCTGCCTGCGAGATACTCAGACATCCAGAACTCAAAGAAAATTATGTGTGTGTAGGAGGAGATATTATTATCGCAGCGAGCTATAACGCAAAGGCTCTGGGGATAAAAGTGGGGACTCCGATTTGGGAAGCTCGTCGAATACTTCCTGCAAAAAAGACACATTATTTTGCTCCAGATATTTCATATTATAGTGAAATATCTCAGAAGCTTATGGTGTTTTTACGAGAATATAGTGAAAAAATAGAGATTTTTAGTATCGATGAAGCCTTTTGTGATATGACTGGTATTCCTGAGTGTTTCAAGATGGATGCTTGGGATTATGCACTTTTTTTACAAAAAAAGATATTGGATGAGATTGGGATTTCTGTGACTGTTTGAGGGAGTAATACTCGCTTGCGAGCAAAGATATTTTCAAAACTGAGAAAACCATATGCGATAAATATCTTTTTAGATGATGATGATGTGAGAGATATTTTCTCAAAAATGTCGTTTGAAAAGATTCCATTTATTTGACATCGTCTTGCGATGAGAGTTGCTTCTTCTATTAGCACGATAGAGGATTTTCGTCGGGCAAGTTTTTGGTATTTAAAGGGTATTATCGGAATAAGTGCTACGAGATTGTGGTTGGAACTCAATGGTGTAAACGCACTTTCCTTTGAAAAACATGCCTTTCAAACACAGCATGGATCCCTGCAAAAAAGTTTTTCCAAAACATGCAGTTTTAACCACGAGATGACTTCTGATAAAAACTTTCTCCTACGAAAACTTCTCCAAAACCTCGATATATTTTTTGAGGAACTCTATCATAAAAAGTGTGAAATTCGCAGTATCAGCGTGGAGCTTCGGTGTAAAGACTTTTCTCGTGTTTCGCTGGTACGAGAATTTCCAGACTATACTCTTTCTCGTCATGAGATATATACTGCTGTAGAAGAACTTCTCGATACGCTTTTTGATCCTCATATCCTCTATCGTGGGACAGGAGTTCGTACTAGTGATATTCGTCTTTTTACTCCCAAACAGCTTTCGCTTCTGGATATACAGGCTCAAATATTTACGAAAAATATAGCCCTCGAAAGTACGCTTTCAGGACTCAGGGAAAAATATGGGAAGGGGGTAGTGAGAGTGTGAGAGTAGGGATTAAAACTTACATTGTTCGAGAATATCATCACTCTCTATCCCATACATCCATCTTTCTAGATAACTTTTTGAGATTTCACAATGAGTTCAGAGATTTTGACTGAGATGTATCCATTGACTTTCATTTTCTATAGGAAGAGTCAGTAAAGTTCCATCTTGTTGTTGTACTTGTACTTGCATCAGAAGTTTTTTTCCTGTGATTCTTTGATTTTCATCATCTGTGAAAGAGCTGTTTTCAAGATTTTGAAAAGTCGAAGCATAGTCTGTTCCAGGAACAAAAGCTGAGCTATACCAGCTTTGAGTTTTCCAGTCCCAAACTTGATACTCTTGTACCGTGATAAATCTCTCGGCAGAAACCGTGATATCTTCACTATCCCAATATCCACAACTCTCAGCATATGCAGGACTTGCGATAAGGGTATTAAAAATTCACTGGGAAATATTTCCAATCGTTTCCTGAATACTTGGAGCATTGAGGGTGATATCTTGGTTTGGAAAATCTAAAGAGTCATTACTCTCAGGTTTATAAAACATATCTCCACTTCCTCCAAATCACATCCCATCACTTCCTCCTGAAGGAGCAAAAGAACCTCCACTTCCTCCCGAAGAATCATGAGATGAAGTATCAGGACAAGACTGAGAAACCCAAACTGTTCTATCTTCTCCCGTATCAAGAGTTTCATATCCATTAATTCTCGTAGTTGGAAAAATATTTTCTTGTAACCTATAAAGATTTCGTTCTTGAACATAGGATTCATATGTTCTTTTCCCTGTAGTATCTAAAATAAATTTATAGTCTATTCCTCCTCCTTCATAATAAGGTTCGCGTCGAGAGAGCGTATATTCTAAGTTGAGAGTTCCTTTGTCTTCTCGTTCTATATGTACTTGATGAAAGACTTGTTCAATGGAGATAGAAGATGTTTTTTCTATGATTCCGAGTGCTGCAACAACAGTAAGTGTACTTCAAACTCCTGTCCAAAATAGAGTTGCACTATCCAGATGCAAAAGGTTAAAGATATATTTTTGGAGTATATTGCTCCCATCTTGATAGGGAGTTTTTTCTCGTGGATTATTGGTAGCTACGACAGCTCGTGCATACTCTTGTATCTCTCTTTGAGCTTGGTGTGAGAGAGCTGTTGTTTTTCAAAAAAGATATGCATCCAAAAATGCAAGAGCCTGTGTCCCATCTCTCCACTTTCCTCCTGAAATCCATCTACTTTGAGACTTTATTTCTTCGAGTCCTGCACTCACTTTTTTTCGTTCTACATATTTTCTTGTTCCTGTATGAGCATCTATTTTTCTTGCTTTTCCGAGTGCTTGCAGCCAAAGAAGCTGAGTTTCTCCCAGTTTTTTGAGTTCATACACGTTTGAGGTGTCATCTCCATCATCAAAACCAAGTTGCTTGAGTACCCAAAAAGGAAGTAAATCGTTTTGTTCTTCATAGGGATGAGCACAACCTTCACACTGAACTTCTGCTTCAAAGTCAGGTTCTCCATTTGCAAGTTTTGGAAGATTGAGATTGTGTTTTCCACACTGGTCACATTCCCATAAAACATTTTTTTGAAATCTTTGGATGATTTCTTGATGTTTTCTATCTTCTACATCGAGATGAAAGGCAAATTTTTGCTTTTTATATTGTGCAAAAGAAAGAGCTTTAAACTCTTCAGAATTTATGGAATACCCACAAGCAACGCAGGGGCTTCCCATAAGGTTTATCATATTTCCTTTTCCCAGTTCTCCACAAGAAGGACAAGGAAAGAGAGGAAGATGATAGTTTTTGAATTTCTTTTTATCTGCTTCACTGAGTATATCTCAAGTATTGGTTTCAGAAAGAGAGATCTGTCTTGGTTGATTCATAGAGAAACGAAAAAATATGAAAATAATATAGTTATATATTAATAATAATACTATATAGTCAATAGTAAATATAAAGAATGAAGGGAGAGGATTACAGATAAAGTATTGAATTTCCTAGAAAGTTCTATAGTATGTTCTGTATATTTTAAAAATATATCGTATACCTATGCTTATCAATCCCTCAGAAATAGTAGAAGAGCTTCGTCAATGACAGAGTAGAGACTTGGTAAATAAGCTTGCACAGGAAAATCCCCTAGTACGAGAAGAATTATTGCGTATATTTGCACAAGCTGATCCAAGTATTTTTATACGTCCCAGTGTTGGGCCAGTAAGACTCATCATAGATGAAAAACTTAAAGAAGTTTCAAGTATTGTCGGACTCACTCCAACTCATCTTCGAGAACACAAAACAGTTCAAAAACTTATAACAGAACCAGTACTTTCAACTCTTTCACTTCCAAAATCGATTCCAGATATGCAGTCACTCAGTCTCAAAGAGTTTGAGTTTTTTTGTCAGTCTTATTTTTCGGATGCAACGGTTCGAAAGACGCTTCTGACATTATTTTGGAGAGAAAAAGATTCTCAAGAAGAAAATATAAAGTATGATCTTTTCTCTCTGTACTGAGAAACGAGAGGAGAAAGAGATGAAAATGGAACAAGTAATATTGTAAGTCTCGGGAAAACTCTTAAAAAAGAATCGTGGGAAAAATATATACAGAGAAAATGGAAAGGGGAAGAAAGAAGAGATTTCTCACAGGAGTATAGTTTTAAGAAAGTTCAAAAACAGCATAGTTCTGCTCTGAGAAATACTCTATGATTGAGACAACTCTATGCACTGAGCAGTCAACTTGGTTTAAGAAAAACTCAAATCATAGATTTTCTAGGAATATTTCAGCAGCGAGAAATTTTACAAAAACCCCTTCCAGAAAATACTCAAGAAATCATAGAAAAAGTATTTATTTCTGCGACGATAGAGCTGGCACATCTCCAACAAAATATGTCTTGGTTTATGGGAGAGAGAAAGCAAGTATTTGTTCCTCCTGAGATAGAGTATCAATTCAGAAGACTCCAAGAAATGGAAATTGCACTTGGACTTTTCAATCTTCATGCACATAGAGATTCACTTCTTGCAAGTATTATAACGTATTATCATCCATCTCTTATTTTCTATGCATCTCGGGAAAGGATACAAGCAATAGCAAAATATGAAGGTATGAAATATCCTGCTCCACAAGATATACTCGTTGAACCACTTAAGAAAACAGAAGAAAAAAAACAAGCAGTAAAAACTTTGTGAGAAAAACAAGAATATCAGGTGAGACTTGAAATGAATCCTAAGGTTGCAGAAGCATATGGATTCATGCATCCTGCAATTCTTTCCTGTCCTGCACAACTTTTAGAGTATATATTTTCTCTCTGAGATGAAGAACCAGTTATATGTAAGATGCAAGAAAAACATATGCAGATATCTGCAAAAATGTTTCGGAGGATTTTTCATAGAAATGCTACTCCAGAAAAAGATGTTTGTAATAACGTGATATATATGAAATAAAGCCCTATAAAAAGGGCTTTATTTGTTTTTTATGTTTTTATGGTACTCTCACGGAGAATTGAACTCCGATCCCAGCCTTGAGAAGGCTGTGTCCTAACCATTAGACGATGAGAGCAAAAACCTCTCTCGTCTCATTTCCCGTTTCAGAGGAGAATTGAGAGAGATTTTATGTGAGAAGCATATGAATGTCAGAAAAATTACGCAGCAAGTTTTGCTCGGAGTTCTGCAAGAGTCATAGTATCGATATCAGTGGTAACTCCTGTTGCTCGAGCTGTTCCCATAAGAGTTTTCATCGCTCCAGCTGTATCCCAAGCATTGAGATCAGGAAGTTTTTCTTCTGCGATAGATTTGAGTTGGTCAAAGGTGAGATGTCCCACTTTTTCTTTATGAGGGATTTTTGATCCACTCTCAAGTTTCAAAATACCTTTTACCAGAGTGCTTGCAGGTGGTTGTTTTACGATGAACTCAAAAGTTCTATCTTCATAAACGGTGATAACTACTGGAAGTTTTACCCCCATTTTATCTCTTGTTCGTTCGTTGAACTGAGATGTAAATTCTTGAATAGGAACTCCATATTGCCCAAGAGCTGGTCCTACTGGAGGAGCTGGATTTGCTTGTCCACCCTTGATCTGAAGTTTTATATATCATTTCACTTCTTTTCTTGCCATGATGTTTATTTTTAAAAATATATATCGCTTTTTATAAAAAAAGCACCTCAAAATATGAGGAAAGAGATCTGATACAGAGATATGGATGTTCTTTTCGACGGAACTACGGGTTAGTAAGTCTCCCCCAAACACCTATATTTCTACCTCACTGTTGAAACAGAAAGGATTTTAGAAGCCCTGCGATTGTATGAAAATATGTTCCAATTGCAAATCTTTTATAGGCTTATTTTTTGAATATCAGTTTTTTTAGCATTTTTTGAGAACTCAAAATCAGCGTGAATAAAATCAAAAATATACTCATCATAGCAATATTTTGAGTCGAAAGAGCATCTTGTCATCGCATAATACCATACAAAGCCCACATAAATACCAAAGAAGGGATGTATGATTTTCGAATAACGATAAAATAGATATTGATACTCGTTCCGATAAGGAGAGAAATAGCAGTCAGAAGAAGAGGATAAAAATAGATATCATAGGCAACAAGAGTACTATGAAAGTTTGCAAGAGTTGCCACAAGAATCCACCCAAGAAAAAGTTCGAGGGTATACTGCTTCGTACGAAAGTATGTTTGTTTGAAAAATGCAGAAAGCAGTAAAGCTAAGATACACAACATGAGTATGAGACTGGTAGCTATATACTCATAGTGCCATGGTATGAGCCACAAAGCTGTGAGTCACATCGCAAGAGGAAAGCTTGCAGGAAGCTGATGTTTTGGTTTTTTCCATAACAGCATAACTCCTAAAATAATCCAAGAAAGATAAATAATACTCCAAATGCTAAAAGTAAAACCTGCAGGGGTAATACTGGTAAAATAGGTATTAGAAATATCTGCTTGCGAGTTTCCAGCGAGAGGAAGCAAAGAAAAATAGGTCGTGAGTCAAATCGTAGCAAGAGCTACAAGGAGAAATATACATCTTTTCATAGGGAGTAGGATAAAGGAATGAATTATTGTATTGGTATCATATTCCCTCATATCTGAATCTTTTCTCCTTCAAAGGAGAAAAGGGCTACATTTTTATCTTGTTTGCAGCTTCCCTCTCCTCTAAAGGAGAGGGAATTCAAGGGTGAGGGTAGTAGTTTGTGACAGAACTTCTATCTATTCGGGTCAGAGCTTACGATTTGTTCTTCATAAAAAGATGCTACGACTTGTATCCCTACATGTTCTGCTCCTGCAAAGAAGAGTCCCTGTCCTACTGCAGAGTTCAGGAGTATATATTTTTCTTGTTCGGTGAGTTTAAAAATATTTTGAAGTGCATCGATAGAAGCAGATGATTGCTTGAGGAGGACTTGAATAGAGGAGTTCGTAATGATAGGTTTTCCATAACTACTCATCGCAAAATCTTCGACATCTTGTGTGATAGTCGTGATTCCAAGATTATATTTTCTCGCACGTTTTACGAGTCCGAAGAGAAACTTCGCAGAATCTTCGTGTTGCATGATATTCCAAGCTTCATCAATGACGAGGATACGTTTTTTATTGGAGCTTCGAACTTTATTCCAGATATGATTGAGGATAACATACATCGTTGTAGGACGAAGGATATCATCAAGATCTCGAACGGAAAAGACTTGAAGCCCTTCTTTGAGATCAACATTGGTTCGCTTTGAAAATATTCCAGCAAATATCCCGTTGGTATATTTTTCCATACGAGTCACGAGAGATCTTGCTCCATCCATCGTATCAAGGACATCTTGGAGATCTTGCATGATAGGAATTTCTTTTCCTTCGACATTATCATCCTCGATAGTGATTCCTTTGAGAGAGTAGGTCGTGATAAGCCCTTTTTCCATGAGAGATTCCTCATCAGCTGTCATCTTTCCAAGCAGGAGGTTCATAAGCCCAAGAAGATTGATGACTGAAGATCGAAGCAAATCTCCAGGCTTTTCATCATGATCTTTCATTCCGAGTGGCAAATCAAAAGGATTGATACGTTCGTTTGAGTTGAGACTTACATCGAGATAGCTTCACCCTACGGTATTCACGAGAGGTCGATACTCGTTTTCTGGATCGATGACGATGACATCTATTCCCATCATGAGCATTCGAAGGATTTCGAGTTTCACCGCAAATGATTTTCCAGACCCTGATTTTGCAAATACGACCATATTTGCATTTTCTGTTTTGAAACGATCAAATAATATCAAAGAGTTATTATGCGTATTGACTCCATACAAAATCCCATCATCATGAGAAAGAGTGCTGGAAGAAAAAGGGAAAGTGGTCGAGAGCCCCCCAGTTGAGATATTTCGATAGACTCCGAGATCATCTTTTGCGAAAGGTCCAGTAGATATAAATCCTTGTTCAGCACGCAAAAAACTTTGTTTTTGGAGGACATTTCTCCCTGCTAATATCGTTTCTATATCTTTTCCGACACGAGTAAGTTTTTCTTCGGTATCAGCATATACCGTGATATAGAGTCCCATATGGAAGTATTTTTCCATTCCACGAGTGAGTTTTGCTCGAAGTTCTTCTACGTCTTGTATTTGAGCTTCCAGTCCTGGATCATTGATAAGTCCTTTTTCCGCATTCATCGAACGTTCTGAGTGGAGCTGTGTGAGACGTTTTCGGAGGTATTTTTGTATCGTTGCTGAGTCAGTTGGATAGATATAAAGACTCATATCAAACTTCACATCCCAGTTTATAACAGGAGAAAGCCAGTTTCATTCAAGAAAATTAGGATACGAATACACAAAAAAAGTTTTTGCATAGGTATTATTGATACGTATTTTATCTTGATGTACTTTGAGAAATGCAGGAGAAATAGCATCTTTTACGTACGCGAGAGCTTCTTTATAATCTTTTTCTCCTGCGATGATTTGTTTATTTTCTTCGGAAGTGACAGATTTTTTAATTTTTTCTTCTTTTTTTGCGATTTCATTTTCTGATAAAAATCCAGAAACATCCCCCGTATATCGCTTCTGTACGAGCTGTATAAGTTTTTCTTGTTGGTTCACGAAAAAAGTACTATTAAGATATGAAATATATCACAAATAGTACTTGCGAAACTCTCTTTGTAAAGGAACTTGCGAGACTTATGCTTTACAATATATATTTTATATGAGCAAAAATAGTATTATTTTCCCCATTTCCATTCAGTGATAAAATCTTCTCCCATTTCTTCACTACAGTCATTTTCTTTTTTATAGTCGGGAGAAATATATTGTATCGTTACGAGGGTGATATCATCGAGTTGTATATGTTGATATCCCATAAATTGAGACAGACTCACAGAAATATTTTTGAAGATACTTCGAGCTGTTTTGAGTCCAACGGTATCTATATTTGGAGATTCTTCTATTGCTTTTACGAGAAGCTCTTCTCCGAACATTCGTTCATTTCCATCTTTTTTATTTTGATTGATTGCTTCAGTAATCCCGTCACTATAGAGAATAATAACATCATTGGGTTCAAATGCTACCTCTCGTTCTTTGAGAAGTTTATGAGCATCTTTTATCATCCCTAAAGCAACTCAACCTGACTTTATCTGAAAACATTTTTTCTGAGCGTGCTTATAAATCATGAGATATTCATGACCTGCTCCTGTCATAAACATTCGTTTTTCCACAGCATTCCATCGTAAAAGTAACATACTCATAAGAAGATTTGCTTTTACTCGAGGTTTTACGATTTCATTCGTAAGTGCGAGAATATGATTTCCTTTGGGAGTCACTTTTGCAAATGCTGATACGAGTGCATTCACCATCACCATGATAAATCCTGCTCCCACTCCATGACCTGTTGCGTCTCCTACATAAATATAATAATTATCTCCTTGATGGATGACATCGAAACTATCTCCTCCTATTTCAGCTGCAGGTTTTGACCTTCCTACGATTTCGAGTTCGGGAACATTAAGAATTTGTTTATGTAAGAGTTTTTCTTGGATTTCTCCAGCAAGATCGATTTCTGATTTTATTTCTTTTCCATGGATAAACTCAGACTTTATGTGTTTGAGGGTATCAAGGGTTTTTACGAAGAAAAATAGGACATAATTGAGATGAGGGTTTGTTGTTTTTTTGAGTTTTATATCTTCATCTTTGAGTGATCCGATAAGAAATCTTTTAATAGTGTACTCTAACTGCTTAATAGGACTATCGTAAAATAAATATATAACTATGACGATAGCCGTAAACTCAGCAAAAAATATACACGCAAGATAGGCAAGGCTCAGTCATCCGAGCTTGCTTGCATTTTGTATCACAAAAAACTGTAAAATACTTCCTCATACAAGAGTACAAAAAAGCAAAAATGTAGGAATATATCTATATATTTTCATAGGAGCAGACTATCAAGAAAATGCTATCTCTCATAGACTAGCATTTTTTTTCGCTTTTTGCAAGAAAACAGCATTCTTTTTTTGTTTTCAACACAACTTATAGAACTTGTTTTGATTCCAAGGGGAATCATCTTATAATTTGGGTACAAAATATGAGCAGAATAAATACTTTTCCCTGCTTGGAAGTGAAGAAAACAGTATAAAAAATGAGAACAATAATTTATTTTTTGAAAGTAACACGTTAATATATGGCAGCTGAAAATATAATTACTTCGATTGATATAGGAACTTCAAAGATTCGAACCATCGTTGGAAGCTTTGCAGAAGAAAAAACTCGAGATTTTCATGTATTAGGAGTAGGAGTTTCAAACTCTCATGCGATACGAAAAGGAAATATCCTCGATATGGAAGAATTTAAAAGCAATTTAGATAATTCTCTTGAAGAAGCAGAAAAAATGTCAGGAGAACAAGTTATGGGGGTAAATATCTCTTTTAACTCTTCTTCATTTGATGTTATTACCAGTAAAGGTATTATCGCAGTAGCAGGAAATGATATCACACAAGATGATATAGAACGAGTGCTTGATATGGCTCGAAATGGAGTAGATCTTCCGAACAGAGAAATTCTTAAAGTGGTTCCAGAATATTTCATCGTAGATCTTGAAGAAGGAGTAAAAAATCCTATCGGGATGTCGGCTCGAAAACTCGAGGTTATCGCAAATATATTTTCTATGAATAAAAATATTCTCGGAAATATTAAAAAAGCAGTAGCAGATGTTGGGATAGAAGTATATGATATATTTCCAAATCTTCTTGCTTCAGCTGAAGGAGTTCTCTCAAAAAGACAAAAAGAACTTGGTGTAGTATGTATTGATATAGGTGCTTCTACGACGGGGATTACGGTATATGAAGAAGGAGCTTTAAAATTTTCAAGTGTGATTCCTATCGGAGGAGATAGTGTTACCAATGATATTGCTCTTGGAGTACGAACTTCTATCGATGTCGCTGAAAAGCTCAAGATAAATTATTCAGAAATAGGACTTGATGAAATAGAAACAAAACCCTATGAGATAGATTTGCGAGATGTATCTCCCAACGAAGAAGGAACGATTTCAAATATCTATCTTTCTCAAATAGTTACAGCAAGGTATGAAGAGATATTTTACTTCATATCTCAAGAACTCAAAAAAGTGGGACGTGATGGGATGCTTCCAGAAGGAGCTATCCTCGTAGGAGGAGCAGCAAAACAACAGGGAATCATCGACCTCGCAAAAAGAACACTGAGACTTCCAGTATTTATAGGAATTCCGGTAGAAAAAGAATCTTTGAGTGAAACTTCAATTTCTGATCCTGTGTTTGCAGGAGTGATAGGAAGTTTGATTTTAGGAAATAGA
>JAYTJZ010000039.1:0-4566 GCA_043730605.1 Candidatus Altimarinota bacterium | reverse complement strand
TAACATATATATTTCCACTGGTATTAAAATCTTTTGCAGTATTAAATCCTGTATCACGAAGAACAATAACTCAAAGTTTTTGTTTATTTACGATATTTAAATTCCCTGTTATAGTAATATTTCCATTTTTTACTACCAGAGTTTCATATGGCAGAGTTCCTGAAATACTGATATTTCCTTCATAGTAATGTACTTTATTAAGAGTAGTTCCTGATTTCATTCATTTCACAAGACTCAGTGCATTTTTTTCTATTTCAGCTCGAAGAGAAGACTGAGAAATATTTGAAAAATTCTTTTCTTGTCCCGTCAAATCTGTTTTTCCATCTCCTTGAATATTTCAAATAACTTTGAGTCCTACTGTACTGATATCTGCACATCCTCATAAAGAAAAAGTATCGAGTGGATAGACAATTGTTTCTCCACCGAGATTATAGGATATGTTTATATTTTCGGACTGAACCATAGGAGTGAGAAGAGCACTTTGTGCGTTTTTTGTATTTATCGTAGCATCGAAGTAGGTAAGATAATCGGAAGTAGAAAATGCATTATCTTGGACAGAAAAGGTATCATCAAAATAATGATCTGATGAAAATTTAATAGAAGACAAAGATATACCAAGATTTCCTTTTGAAAAACTAGTTACTGTTCCAATATTTTGAAGTGTGATTTGATAACGTTGTTTTGTTCCGAGTTGTGGCATAGCTCCAGCTTGCTCAAGAGCGAGAGTTGCAGAGAATGGTTTCAAAAAAGTATTATCCTGTGTATTGGTAATAAACACTGTTTTCTGAGCTTGATTTTGTATTCCCTCATTTCCCCAAGAGATATAATCCACTTTAAAACGTTCGGTATAAGTTCCTGGTTTGAGAGATTTCAGCATAAGTTTATGTTTCCCTATTGGATCTGTTTTTAAACCATCAGGAGATCGCGTGATCAGAGCTGATTTTCATGATTTCACGAGAATATTTTGTCCAAGGTTATATCCTGTGATAGATTGTTCTATCTTCGAAAGATTTCTATTTATAATATCATTTCCAAAGCTATCTTTTAATGAAAGTGCATATTCGTATTCATCTTTATTATTTGCATAAAGATCTGTACTTCCAGAAAGTACTAAACTACTGGTAGATGGACTTATATCTCCTGGATATATTTTTACTCCTGCTGATATCCAAGTTTCATTTCCAGCCCAATCATAAGCTTTTATAACAATTTTATATTGTCCACTTGTTTGAAGCTCATCACAAGAAAAATCAATATCTTTTACATCTGATGTTGTTTTAGATCCATCTATATCATAGGTTCAAAAAGTTTCAGCTCTTGAACAACTCGTTAATTTTTGTTCCGTTATATCTTGGAAGGTTTGATTTTTATTTCGAAAAATATCTATGCTATAGTTTTTTATTCATGAAACTCCATTCGTAGAATCTACTGTGTATTCATCTGATATAGAGATATGCAAATCTTTTCCACCAGCTTTTTGCTCACGAAGATTTTTTGTATTAAAACGTAAGATTCAAGGAGTAATGGTATCTCCATCATAAATAGCACCTGATAATGTTTTCCAATAATGACGATTGGTTCCATTATTTACATCAAAATCATAAACTACTGATCCGGTTGCATCTGTAAACTGCATTTCAAGGGTGGGAACTCTTCTATCATACATCACCGTTGTGAAGGTCCCCCCTGGTTCACATACTGTATTTTCTAGATTAAGCTTATTTGTAAAATTCGCTCGTGGTTTTATATTATGTCAGAGTTCTTCTACTGGGGTCATTACTTTCCCACTCTCTACTTTACAAGTAAGAGCCCCCGTTGGACATATACACCCTTGACTTTCTATATCTTCACATACCATAGTATAATACTTTGGAGTGTTTATCCAACCTCAAGTATAAGTAAATGTTGATACACCATCTTTATCATTATAAAGTATAGTATTTGCACAAGTAGGAGGAGTAGTATCGTGATTAAAAGTAACTCTATAGTACTTACGAACTTTCACCTGTTGATCAGGTATAGTTGATGTAGCATCTTCTATATATTCAATACGTGTGTATATACCATTTGATTCATATGACCAATTCTTTATAACATCACCGTTTGTTTTGTATATAGGATCTGCGGGGTTATAATATACTCCATTAATAGTATAGTAAGTTGTTGTACATGCTGCACCTGAACAGTTACATCCATTTCATGTACATGTGCTTATAACTTTTTCTATTTTCTTACCCGCAAATGGATTTACAAAATAGTCTTCATATACCCATAAATCATTGGTTCCATGAGGCTTTGTAAAAGTTGTAGGAATTGCAGGATTTTTAATTTCTGTATATGATCAGAAATCTGCTGAAGCACTCGAAAAGATATACGAGAAAATAACTAAAAAAAGTAGGCAGTATTTCATAATGGAGAAGTAAAAAATTATGCTTTCTTTTTATGTTTAGAAAGAACTGTAAAAATTATAACTCATAATCAAGAAATAATCAATAAAATGATAATTCCTAAAAATAGATTCCTATTATTTCACTCTGTTACATCTGAATCTTCTCTATTTGAAGTATCGGATTGTATCGCTGCATATTTTTCTTCAACTTTCATAGATTCTGTATCGAGTAATTTTTGTGCTTCATTTTTGAGTCTATTCATCTCAACTTGCGTAATTTCTCAAGCATAAAATCGTTTTTCAATTTCTTTTATTTTCAAATTATATGTTGCTAAAAGACTATCTCTCTCCTTTGCGAAGTTTTGAAGTTCAAGTGGAACTTCTGATCCAGTGTATGATCCGTTTATTTTTTGTGCATTGAGTTTATTAGATTCAAATGATCATTCTATAACAATCCCTAAATGCTGTTTATCAGGGTATGGAACGATACAATCTCAGAACTTAGGATTACTGTAACTCAGATTATCAAAAGAAAAATTCGACACATCAAGTTTTTCAAGAAAATCATTCACTATCACTACCCTTTCTGAATAAGGGATATTACAAGAAAGAAAGGTTTCTTCATAGGGAGAAAGAAGAATATTTGTTTCTTTTTTATGTTCTAAAATATTGACATAATTTGGTATTATAGAAAAAGTCATATAATCCCGGAAATTTTCATCTGGAATAGATTGTAATTTTTGATAGAGTCTGTAAGGTATATTTTCATACACCATCATCCCTTCATCTTTTGCAGGTGGTGGAAGATTTGCATCAAGCTTCGCAAATGTCGAAGGAATAATAAAGCGAAGGAGTGAATATAATATATTTGTTTTTTGCTTTGGTTCTTGTAAAGCAGTATATTTTGCATCATATACTCCTCCACATCATGCTGGAAGATTTGATATAGCCCCATGAATCACACTAAAACATGTTTCGTTTACTAACATACTTCTAAAATCAGCTTGGATTTCAGATAGCCCTTTTGCTTGATTTCTCCCATCTAACATAGCCTTTACCTGAAGTGGATGAGTCACATATTCATTTAAACGGGTTGATCCATTATTATAGGCAATTGATATTACCTCGATTTTAAGTAAATCATCGTCATCATATCCAGCAACACATACGTTTGTTTTCATCTGATAAAAATTGTTTGTTGTTCAAACATACTGTCACTCAAATCCAGAAGTACAGGTATTTCACGAAAGATTACTTTGTTTCTTAAGCCCATCTAAAATATTGGTTTTATATTCACGTTCTGGAATATCTCAGAGAGTTTTTCCTGATAATGGGATAACTCTTACAATACCACAACTGAGAAGATCTTGACTACTTTCATCATTAAGATGATGGGTATAGAGTATAAATTCTTTAAAATCTCCACTTTCATTTAGTTTATATTTATCTCAATATATATTTGCTCATCACGATGTTTCTAAAGGAAAGTCAAAATTTGATCCCCTTCAAAATCAAACTACTTGAGAAACAAGATAATTATTTTCAGAAAATATCGTTCCTACATTATTTCTTCGGGCATTAAAAAAATATTCTGCCCCAGTTGAAGATGTAGGAGGAATTAATCATTTATAGGCTCTTTTTTTAAGAAAATTTGTATACGAAGAAAAGTCTCGGTGTTCACTATTATTTTCATTATATAATACGTCAGTTAAATCACCATTTACGAGAACATCACTACCAGTACCAAAAGATGCTTTATTTTGAAATCTTACATCTTGCTTTACAGCGGTATTTAAAAGTTTGAAACAATCATTTTCTTCTTTACCAGCATAGCAAGAAGGAGCTATAAGAACAAAAAGAACAACAGATAGAACAATATATTTTTGAAGCATAAAGATATTTTTAAAATATTAATGAGAATCACGATTAATTATAATAAGTACTTTTTTATCTTTAATTTCTTCTACTGGGCGACTACTATCAATATATCCTACAGCCACTTTTTCAAAAGAACTATTAAAATATGCTTTTGAACTCCAAAAAGAACTTCAAGATTGTGTATAGTTCTGTGCGTTTCAACTATCCTGAAAAAAATCAAGTTGTGCTTCAACTTGAGGAAAATACGTAGTAGCGAGATTAGCTCTATTATCTGAAAAATTTACAATATAAAGAAAAAC
>JAYTJZ010000038.1:0-4600 GCA_043730605.1 Candidatus Altimarinota bacterium | reverse complement strand
CACTACCATAAGCAAAGTAGGAAGCATCTCTGCCCAAAACTTCGCTGAAGTGAGATCTTTGACTTCTATTTTTGTAGTTATTTCAGGATTTTTGAGTCCTATATCAGCAAGTGAGTCACGTTCTGGTAATATCGCTGTTTGTACTTTTTGTTTTTCTACTCCATTTTCTACTACTATTGCTCACGAAAGAGTCGCAATAGCTTTATTTCCATCGATAAGGATCTCTGAGTAGAGTCCTTGACTATAGTTCTGCGTCAATTGCGAAAGTGCTACATCTTCATTTACTTTTTGTACTCCTGACTTCACATATGGAAGCAAAGAAGCAAGCAAAATAGATACAACAAAGAGGATGATAAACGGAGTATAATTATTTTTTGGGTTCTTAGATTTCTTTATTTTTAAGTTTTTGAGATCTGGAAGTGGTATTTTTTTCTTGGTCATGGAGTACGAGTATATAACATCATAAAATATTTGTAACACGTAAAAACGTGCCGAGTTATTGTATGGGAAAGCAGTATATTTGCAAAAAAAAGTTCGACAGTTTTTGTATTTATTTGATTTATATTTAAAAAATAATATAAATAATACTCAAATGACAATATAGATATTTTATTTATAAAACCCTTATGGTTCTGAGAGTATCCTCTTCTCCTCTTCTTCAAAATAACGAACGTTTTTCTGGAGAAAGTATTATGAATACGATGCAAGTGCAACTTCATGATATTTTAGTACGTCCTGAAATTTCTTATATAGAAACTCTTAAAAAAGATATTCAAGCAAAAGTGTTTCTAGAAACAGGAATTGATATCGCTTCTTTACTGTATATAGATTCTCCAAGATATGTCGATAAAAAGACTGTCATAGAGAACTGTTACTCTTATTTCGAAAATGTTGCAAACAAACTTTTTAGTAAAATTATGACTGATCCTCAGATGAATTTATCTTCTGTTGGAATAACACATTCTCAAACACAGGGAGAAAAAATCAGTGTACTATCTCCAAAAAAAACTCTTGAATATATAAAATTTATATTTTCTTCAAAAAATCTTTTGGAAAAATGATATACGAAAGAAGAGGTAAAAACGATACTCTTATTTTTTGAAATACGTAATAATACTTATGCAATACACTCATGAAAGATATTTGAGATATTCTTTTATTTTGATAGTTTTTTTGAAAAAGAATACGATTTACGAGAAAAATACACTATATTTTTCTCTCAAGATGTTCGAGAGAAATCTGAGAATATTGATTATTTTTCTACTGAATGTGTAAAAGATTTTGAACATATAGCGTGATATGGGGAGAAAATATTTTTGTATCTCCAAATATTTCTTGCATCAAGTACAAAAGAAGAACAAGACTTTAAAAAAGAATATTTTCAATTATTTATACTTATTTATCAAATCTATATTTCTTTAAATACCTGAAAATATAAAGAAATAGATATTTCTGATTATGTAACTCTTTTCTCATATATGAGGGGGAAGCCTCAAAAAATGCCCCTTTTTCCTTTTCTTAAAAATATGGAAGAAGAATTTCAAAAATCTCTTTTAGGAGAAAAATTTGATCCACCCCTCATAGAAAAATATAAAAAACTCTCTTCTCTTTTTGAAAAAATAGAATCTATACAAGATGCTATTCTAAAAAAACAGATACGAAAAATTGTACTAAGTTTTCCTACTTTTCTTCTCAAACAAGAAGGAGAAAACTTTATAGATTTTATTCTCTCAAAAAAATATAATTCTCAGGATATCGAGAGTATCTTTATATTTTTAGGAAGCATAAAAGGAAAATGGGAAATATCTGATCTCATCGCTTTTATAATATCTAATAATACATGTCTTCCCTATAAAGAACTTCTTGAAAAAAAAGAAAAATCTAGTCTCGTCTCTTTCATTGGATGATGAAAAAATATTTCTGTTTTACATAGTTTTTCATACAGAGACTTTCAAGACTTTTTGGGACTTGAAAAAAATATACAAGAAAAGATTTTACAGGGGGAAATTCTCTTTTCTGAATCTAAAAATATCACTGCTAAAAAACAGGAGATCCTAGAACTTTTCCCATATCTTCCTCAAACAGAAAAACTCAAGATATTTGAAATATTTTTGAAAGAAGATATTTCTATAGCTTCTTGAGAGGAGTTATGGGATATATTTCAAACGGCTTTAGAAGATATTTCTTTAAAAAAAGTATATATCATTCGAGAACTTCTCAATAATAAAAAAGATCCAGAAATCGTAGCAGAGCTACATATTTTTTTACAGATTTTATGAGATATTTCTCCTGAAGATTTTAGATGATATGCTGAAATATTTCTTTCGTTCAATGCCTATCTCAGAAAAAAAATAATAGATTTTTCTCAAATATGAGAGATATGTACAAAAATATCATTTTCTCTTTTTAAAAACTTCATATTTTCTATAGAAGAAAATGAAGGATGGGAAGATATAGAGACCTATTATGAACTCTATAGGGAAAAAATTAATAGCTTCGAAAAAATAACTCCAAATATAAAAACTCTTTCTCTGAAAGAAGAACTCGAAAATATTTTTGGAAAAGATTTTGGAAACAGACTCTATACTCTTCCATTTTCTGAAAAAATGAGAAAAATGTTTGGAGAGATCTGAAGATATATGAACGGATATTTTCAACAAAGTTACATCACATTTTTAGAGTGAAATATTTCCCAATTTCAAAAAAATGGAGTACAGCTCGAAGAAAAATGAAATATACTCGAAAAAATACTCTTCTTTTTTACTGCGTATGGGATAAATACCCTTGAAAATCCAACAAAACTTTTTCTCTTTGTATTTTTTGGAAATATAGAATCTAAAACAATAGATGATTTATATGATTTTTTCGAGGACTATGAAGTATCTGGGAAAAATTTTTCTGTATTTGTACAAAGTATTATGCGTTATCTCAAAAATAGCAATATACAAGTCCTCGAAAAACTTCTCAAGACTTCTCAAGAGGATGGATTTCATGTACAAAAATCTTCGTCCATAAACCAAGTTGCTACTATTTCTTTTCGAGAATGTGAAAGAAAACTCTTCAAACTTTGATTTGAAAAAAATCCTGGAAAAGGAGGACATATAAAATACACTCTAAAAGATATAAATTGAAATTTTATTTTTATCATCCTTCCTCATGGGGCTGATGCAAATATAAATCGATACCTTATACGTAGTATTATCAAAAAACTTTTTCTGAGTCGAGAGCAGTGGCATAACTTATAGTTTTACTCTCTCCCTTTTCTCACTATAATACATAGAGTATATTTAAAAACTTTTCATGGAACATCTCAAAGTAAAAATAGAAAAACTCGAGTTTCAAGGAGAACCTATTCTCAAAGATATCGAACTCACTATCAATAAAAACGATACCATAGCGATTGTTTGACCAAACGGAGCAGGAAAAACAACAGCGATGAAGGTCATCGTCGGAGAGATACAAAACTTCGATGGTTTTATCGAAAATGTATGAGGTATGAGTCTCGGGTATCTACATCAGATATATACCGACAATGAAGAAAAAACGGTTCACGAAGAACTTCGTGAAGCCTTTTTACAGATACAAAAAATGGAAAGAAAACTCAGAGAACTCGAAGACGAAATGAGCCATAATCATGAAGTGATAGAAACTTATACTTCCCTGCTCGAACAGTTCAATAATATCGGAGGGTATGAGTACGAAAATAAGATTCATCAAGTAAGTAGCGGAATAGGAGTGTTAGAACTTTTACCGAAAAAACTCTGCGAGATTTCTGGAGGACAACGAACCAAAGTCGCTCTTGCAAAAGTTCTCCTGCAAGCTCCAGATATCCTCTTTCTCGATGAACCAACAAACTTCATCGATATGAGAAGTGTTGAGTGGCTTGAAAGCTACTTGCAAAATAAATGGACTGGAGGATACGTGATCATATCACACGACAGAGAGTTTCTCGATAAAACTTGTAAAAAAACTCTCGAAATACAACCAAGTAGAGAAGCAACCATGTATCATTGTAGTTATTCTGATTATGTCATAGAGCGAGAAAAAGTCGAGAAAATACGTCTCGATGGTTGGGGTCGACAGCAAGAATACATAGGAAAACAAGAACAGCTTATTAATCGTTTTCGAGCAGGATCACGAGCAGGATGGGCAAAAAGTAGAGAAAAGATGGTGGATAAGATGGAAAAACTCGAAAAACCATTTATACCTCAAAAGCCAAAGTTCTTTTTCGAATATACGGGAGAGTCTCCAGAAAAGATAGTGATGTACAAAGAGGCATTTATCGGAAGAAAAGAAAGTCTTTTCTTTATAAATGAAGTTACCCTTCATAAAGGGATGAGAGTGGGGATTATCGGAGAAAATGGTGTTGGAAAATCTACCTTTATCAAAACGATGCTCGGGCAAATTCCTCTGCTTGATGGGTATCAATCACTCGGAAAATCTATAGAAATCCTGTATTATTCTCAGTTGCACGAAGAGCTTCACCGAGATAAGACGATGCGAGAAAATTTTCATCTGCATGGAGTTGCGTATCCAGACGAACATCTCATCGGACTCATCAAACACTATCTTTTCGAAAAAACTGACCTCGATAAAAAAG
>JAYTJZ010000037.1:0-43681 GCA_043730605.1 Candidatus Altimarinota bacterium | reverse complement strand
AAAGTAGTTTCCTGTAGACTCTGCAAGTTTCGTAAATGCATCTCGTGCTTGAAGTTTTGTAGCAACGAAAAGAATTTTTTTCCCAGCAGCATGGTGAGCTTGAAGTTCATTCATTACTACTTCAAGTTGTTTTGCAGTATAGGTAAGATCTATGATATGAACTCCATTGGTTGAACCGTAGATAAATGATTTCATCTTTGGATTCCAGTAGTTATTTTTATTTCCGATATGAAGAAGATTTTCAAACATATCAGTAAGCATTTTTTTATCCATGGGATAGTGGGTGTTAAAGGTAAACAAGTTCCTATCAAAAGAACTTTATGGAAGAAAGACTGTTCTGAAATATCAGATTCCCAATCCCCCTTCTCTTAAATTATTACTCTGAAGCTTCTATTGCTTCTTTTTTTTCTGTTTTTTTTGCTGCAGCTTTTTTAGGAGCTTTTTCAGTTGCTACTTCAGCATCGATTTTATCTTCCTCGCTTGGACCTTCTTTTACTTTTGGTTTTGCATCTTCTTTCATTCCTTCTGGAAGTGGTTGAAGTGCCTTGAGTGAAAGACCAATTCGTTTTTTAAGTGGTTCAAAGTTAATAATTTTTGCTTCAATTTCTTCTCCAACTTTCACATATTCTCGAATATCTTTTACGACACTATGAGAAATTTCTGAAAGGTGAATCAATCCTTGAATCCCTCCATCAAGATCCATAAAGGCTCCAAACTGAGAAATTCTAGAAATAGGTGCTTTGATAGTATCTCCTGTTTTCACTTTTTTCGCGAGAAGATCCCAAGGGTTGTCTTTGAGTTGTTTGATAGAAAGAGAAATCTTTTCACTATCAAGACCAATCACTCGAACTTTCACTTTCATTCCCACTTTCGCAAATTTGCTTGGATTATTTACATGTCCCCAATCAATTTCAGAAACGTGAACAAGTCCTTCAAGACCATCAAAAGTAACGAAAAGTCCATATGAAAGAATTCCAGAAACCACTCCTTCCACGATCTCTCCTTCTTTGAGAGTTTCAAGAGCTTTCGTTCTTTGTTCTTCGATAGCAGCTTTTTCAGAGAAGATGATTTTCTTTCCTCCGTCATCCACATTGATAACTCGAACCTTGAAATCAACCGTAAGAAGTGAATTCAAATGTTCAAGAATTTTTTCTGGATCAGCTCCTTCAACACGTGGGTAGTGAAGTGGAGTCAATTGTGAAACTGGGATAAACCCTTTGAGTCCATCGATATCAACCAAAAGTCCCCCTTTGTTTGCCTCAGTTGGTCGAACCGTCATCACTTGCCCTGAAGCAAAGTTTGAGTTCAAAGTATTGAGACTCTTGATTTGGTTTGCTCGTTTGAGAGAAAGTATCAAAAGACCTCGTTCTACTGAGTCACCAAGTACCATAACATCTATAGGTTGTCCTGGAAGAAGTTTTTCGATATCAACACTATTTCCAAGTTCTTTAGAAATAACGAGCCCTGTAAATTGATTATTTACATTTACAAGGATATTTTTCTTTTCGATTTTTTCAATCGTTCCTGAAATCACTTCTCCTTCTTTTGGATATTTGATTTCTGGAGAGTTTTCAAAAAGCTCAGCAAAGAGTTTTTGTTCAGCAGTAACTGCTGCTTTTTTAGCTGGCATAGCTCTCACATATTATAGAATAAAATAAACACGCAAGATTTTTCCTCGTCTTTCTATGAAAGCAGAGGAAAAAACCTACAAGAAACACTGAAATTCTTACGAAAGACGTCGCACCGTCCTTTGGGTAATACCCAGGAATCTGTCTTAAAAGGCTTAAAATTAAGAGTTTTTCCGAGAATTTCGTTTAAAAATTAGGTAGTAAAAATTTGAAATAAATTTCCACTATATAATTTTCAAAATGGGGTGCCCGAAGGGGTTCGAACCCTCGACCTCCAGAGTCACAACCTGGCATTCTAACCAACTGAACTACGGGCACCATGTACTTTGATATACTTTTTCTTGAGAAAAAAGCTCACAAAGTATATAAAAAAGATACTGGAAGTCAAAAGATTATTAGCTGTTTTGAGAGTTTGTATCACTATCCCTCAAAATACTTTTTTCTGAAAGAAAAGAAAAATTTGCATTCATTTTAAATATTTTCACAATATCTTTCATATTTTCTTATAATTTACCGTATGCGTGAGCTTGGAAGAGAACATATTCCAGAAAATCATCTCTATTTTCGAAGTAGTTATCGAAAGTATGGAGCGTATCTTGAAACTCAAAAACTCACTCTTCTTCCTCTCTGAAAATCTTTTGGGTGGGCAAAATATGTTCTTGGGAAATCCTGGGGAGTGGTGAAGTTTGACCGAGTCGATGAAGAACCAAACATAGATGAAATAAAAAAACTTTCTGGTCTCAAACATGGCTTACTTATATGGATTCCTTGGAAAAAGCTTCCAGAAAAATCTGTCTTAAGAAAAGGAGGGTGGAGGTATATGTATGCAGCGACTCATTTTAAACATACAGGATTTGGATACATCTGAGAAAATTACTGGAAAAACTGGAATGACCGAGCGCAAAGAGCCAGAAAAAAGTTTTTTCAAGCTCAAGAAAAATACTGACTTGAGATACAAAACGTTTCTCACGATGTTTGGAAAAAAGCTTTTCTCGAAGCGAAGATACGCATCCCCCTTCGATGAGATTTTGCACGATTTTATAGTGATATATATGGATGTGCTGGGCAAGACATCGAGAACTATCTCTGTTATGATGGAGAAAAAGTTCTCTGAGGACTCAGTGTTATTTTTTATGATACGTACTCCAGTGTTCATCTGCTTTCTTTTCTTCCTGATGCTGGAAAAAAACTTCAAGTTGGAACTGGACTTATAGACTTTTGGTACAAAAGAGCGCAGGAAAAATGACTCTCCTACATCAGTTTTGATCATCTACGAGATATGAAAACAGCAGTATCACAGCAAGGATATACGGATTTTAAAATGAATTTCATCAATGTAGAAATCGATCTGAAGGAATCGTATTTTAAGATGTTTTAAAGTAATTTCTTCTTGAGACGAAAACTTTATTTGAAATTTTTGGGATTATTAACATCTTCTTCCCATTTTACAGGATTATTTACAATATATTCTCTGGTTTTGTGTAATTGTTCATCATTTCTGATAATCACATCAAAAAAAGATTTTTGCCAAGAAAACTCATAATCTCCATAATTTTGTCGGATTTCACGGGTATATCTAGACTTTATCCCTTGAATATAATTTGAAACAGAATTTTTTGTGGTATTAAGAATATCGTTTTCATAGGGACCTTTTTCGTAGGGACCACAGGCATGTGGTCCTTTATTTTCGGAACACATGCCTACAACTTCGAAACACATGCCTACAACTTCGGAACGCATGCCTACAACTTCGGAACGCATGCCTGCGTTCCCTACAGGTTTTTGAACAAATATCAATATATGAATATGATTTGGCATAATTACATATTCATCCAAAATTATTTCTTTGCGGATAAATATGGTCTCTTGAATAATTTTATCTAATTCATTTCAATAATCATTTAAAATGATTTTTCAATCTTTTACTTCTCAAAAATAATATATTCTTCCTTTGGTACAAAATGTTAAAAAATAACATCCCGTTTATGAATAATCATAATGCTTTAATCTTTGATTTTTTCTTTCTGGTCAAAAATACATTTTTCAAATTATTTTTAAACATTATTCGTAGGGAACGCATGCCTGCGTTCCGAAGAACATCGTTCCGAAAAAGATATGCATGCCTACATACTCTACATTTTTATTTCTTCAAGAGATTCACAAATGCTTCACTCGGAAGACTTACTTTTCCGAACTGTTTCATCTTTTTCTTTCCTTTTTTTTGCTTATCGAGAAGCTTATTTTTTCGAGAAACATCTCATCCATATAAACCTGCCGTAACATCTTTACGAAATGCGGAAAGTGTTTCTCGGGCTACGACATTATTTCCAATAGAGGCTTGAATAGCAATCGCAAACTGAGCTCGTGGAACTACTTCTTTGAGATTTTTCACAATTTTTCCTCCCATATATCGGGCCTGTCCTCGGTGACACATGAGAGAAAGTGCCGCAATTCTCTCTCCTGCGATATAAATATCAAGTTTTACGAGATCATCCTCACTGTATTTCAAGAATTCATAGTTGAGAGATGCATATCCGCTTGAAAGTGATTTCATCTCATCATAAAAGTCTCCGATAAGTTCATTCATGGGAAGTTCATACGTGAGCATCACTCGGCCTTGATCGATAAACTGTTGATTTTTAAATATTCCTCTGCGTTCTTGAGAAAGTTGCATCAGAGCTCAGACATACTCAGTCGGACTAATCATCTCTACTTTTGCTATCGGTTCAAAAATCGCTTCGCACATCTCTCGTGGAGGAAGATCCTCAGGATTTGAAACTTGTAACATCGTTTTTGTTTTATCTTCATGCTGAATCAGCTCTGGGAAAAGTCGTGAATACTCCGAACTTTTGTCTCCATACATACGGATCTTGTAGGTGACTTGCGGAGCTGTCATAATCACATCCATATCAAACTCTCGAAAGAGTCGTTCTTTGACGATATCCAGATGCAAGAGTCCTAAAAATCCACAGCGAAATCCTTGTCCAAGTGCTGCCGAAGCTTCGGACTCTTTTTGGAGTGCTGAGTCATTGAGCATGAGTCGTTCCATCGCGTCTGCGAGTTGTGGATACTCATCCGTTGCTACGGGAAATACTCCTGCATAGATAAATGGAGTAACTTTTTTGAATCCATCGATCGCTTTTGCTGACTCTGGCTTATCTTTTGGGCCTTCGATATTTTCAGGTTTCCACAGTGTATCCCCTACTTTTGCATCACGAATAGATTTGAGTCCAGTAACGACATATCCAACCGATCAATTATCTATGATTTCCGAACTCGTATATCCTGGTGAAAAATACCCTACATCAAGGGCTTCTATTTTTTTCCCTGTATTGAGAAAATGGAGAATATCTCATTTTTTTATCTGTCCTGAAAACACTTTTACATACGATACAACTCAGCGATACGAGTCATACTGACTATCAAATACAAGTGCTTTCAGTTCTTGTTTTGCAACATCGGGATTTCCCGCGTACACTTCTGGTTCTGGAATACGTTCTAGTACGGCATCGAGTACCGCTTCTACATTTTGTCCTGTTTTCGCTGAAATAGGAATAATATCTTCTTTTTTACATCCCAGTAAATTTACAATTTCTTCACTCACTCGTTCCACATCTGCTGCGGGAAGGTCGATTTTATTGATGACGGGAATAATCTCTAAATCATTCTCAAGAGCCATATAGACGTTCGAAAGTGTTTGAGCCTCAATTCCCTGACTTGCATCTACAATGAGAAGACAGCCTTCTACCGAAGCCAAGCTTCGAGAAACTTCATACTGAAAATCTACATGCCCAGGAGTATCTATAATATTGAGCTGAAAGTCTTTCCACATCATTCGAACAGGTTGGAGCTTAATAGTAATACCTCGCTCTTGCTCGAGTTCCATCGTATCGAGCATCTGTCAGTGTTTCATATCTCGTTTATCTATCGTTCCCGTGATTTCGAGAAGTCTATCAGCTAAAGTAGATTTTCCGTGATCGATATGAGCTATGATACAGAAATTTCGGATTTTTTGCAGTTGCATAGGTTCTTAGGTATATTTTTAAGATAATTTTGCCCTAGTGTAGTGAAAAAGATAGGAAAGTAAATACAAAAAACTAGACTCCGAGAAGTACTAATTTTTGTCGTGTTTGAAATCTCATCATCTCAACAGAGGGAGCAAAAGAATAAAAAAGTTTTTTCGGAAAAATTAAAAAAAATATATGCCCAAATACCAAGATTCCAACGACACAAACAAGAAAGAGAAAAAGTATCTTTTCTTGAGTACTAAGTTCTGGCTCTATCACTCATATATCTGCTGGAATTTCTCGACTTACCAAAAGTTTCGGTATTTTTACTATTGCTGTTTTCTTTTTTCTCACAGCCTTTTGAAACCAAGAAGATCTTTGCGCTGGTGAAATCACAAGATTTTTAAAGTCTAAAAACATATAGTTTGAATCTCCTTGTGAGAGACGTATATCAAAACGATGCTCTCCTGCAAATATATCTTTTGTTTTGAGGAGAAATTTTCATGAAGTATCACTATAAAAAGTCATAATAACTTTTCCTTCAGAGAGAAGGTCTATTTTTGTGTTTGGGAAAGTCGTTCCCGAAATCTTGAGTCCATCTCGTTTGAGTATAAGAAAAGAAAACAAAAGACTTTTTTCAAAGTACTTTTCTTGAATATTTTTAGGGACAAGAGTAAGTACTTCTTCAAGAGAAAAGCCCGAAAATATTTCTCCTGAAATGAGTTCATCGTCTTTGATACTTCTTTCAAAACTTTGTACTTCAAGCATTTCCCCTCCACAACTCAGACTCAGAGTTTCTTTACTATTTCCCAGAGTGATTCCTGTTTCTCCTCGAAAAAGATACCGTCATGCTCCTGCTTCTAAAATATCATCTGGAAGTATATATTTCTTGGAACTGTCTGCCAGAAAGCATCCTCCGAGTCGTCTTAACTCTCAAGAACTATTTTTGATTTCTATAAATTCTTTGATATCATTCCCTTTGGGATTTGGAAGTATATTTCAAAATATGAGTCCTGAATAGTTCCTATCTAAAAATGCTGTTTCTTGAGATATTTTTCAAGAATTCGTAAGAGTATTATTTTTTTCTTGAGAAACTATTATATTCCATCTTACTTCACTTTGAAGCATATCTGTTTCATACACTTGAAAGAGTATTTCATGACTTCATTCTTGTATCCATAATCCCGAAGGATTGAGTTTTTCAGAAAAAACTTCTCCATTTCGCAACCAAACATATCGGAGTTTTCTTCCTTTTACTGGTTTTTCAGAAAGGACTCCTTCAAGATTCACAAAGCATTTTTGAACTCAGTTACAAAAAAGTTTATTTTCTGAAATTATTTTTTCTTTGGAAAGTTTTCCCTGTAATTTTATACTTCAAAAAATCTGTTTGAGAAGAAAAGTTTCTTCTGGAAATTTTTTATCTTGAAGTATTTCCTCTCACATTTGTAAGTTATGTATAAAAAATCTCACCGTTTGAGCATTTTTTTCTCGAGAAGATTCGTATACTTTGAGAAAAAGTTCGTGTATTCCAGGTCAGAAAGTGACTATTCCTGGATTACAACTTTTGTTTGTTTTTTCACTTCCTGTAATACCTTCTCCAAAATTCCAAAAACAACGTTCAAGAGAGTGAATCTTTTTATATTTGAGATTTGCCTTACAGAGTTCTTTTTCACAAAAAAAATTTGTTCCTGATCCCGTAAGTCCTTTTTGTATCTGTATTTCAGGAGAAAGTATCGCAATACGAAAAGGTTTTTGTTCTATCTCAATCAGACTCAATATACTAAACCCAACTCCAGAAGAAAGGATATTCGAAGAAGGTAAAAAATGATATATCTGAATGTTCTTTTCTGAAAAAATACTGTGATTATTTTTATGAAAAATACGAAATTGTACTTCAGATATTCCGAGTGGAAAAATCACTGTATTTGGATTACATTTGTTTTCTTCTCCAGTAAATATTCAAAATCCAAAATCTATCTCACAGAGATAATCTTTTTCAAGAAAAGCACCTGAAAAACTATTTCTCAAATCAAAATTTACCTTACATTCACTTTGTTTTGGATCACATATAAACATATTACTCGAGCCAGACTGAGTAATATAGCTTGGTATTTGCCTGGAAAGGATTATTTCTGGAGAACTGAGAATTGGAATAATAACTCAAGAAGAAGTTTCTAGAGTGAGAGAACCTGACTCAGAAATATTGTTTTGAGAAATATTATGTATAACTTGTATCTTTTTTTTAGAAAATATGGATATAGCTTGTTTGTGACGTATACGAAACTCTACTTCAAAAGTTCCTGCTGGAAAATTCACCGTATTAGGATTACATTTATTTTCTTCTCACGAGATATTTCCACTTCAAAAGGATATCTCACAGACATAGTTTCGTTCTGGAACATCTGCACTAAAACTTGAAGTGAGATCAAAGTTCACCTTACACTCTGTTTGCTTCGGATCACAAATATATATATCACTCGAACCGGATTGTGTGACATAGCTTGGTCGTTGAAGTAAAAATCGTACTTCAGGACTTGTTCGTACTTCGATTTCAGCAGGAGGAAGTATAATATCTGGTGGAGGAAGTATTACTTCATCGCTCACATATACTTCTCCCGAAATATACGTTTCAACTGCTACTATTTCTATATCTTCAAAATTCAAAAATATTCCTTTCGTAGAAGTCATATAAGATATTTCATCTATTTTTGCTCCAGTATGTGAAAAAAGTTTGAGACTCTCATCCGTGTTATTGAGAATGATTTTTGTCTGAGGACGAAAGAATTGTTTTCTTTCTTTGGAAAGAAGTGTAGTTCAGGTAAAAGTATAGCGTTTCCCTGAAGCATCTTCCAGCATATATCCTGAAAGACTCTGAGAACTTGATGATATATTTTTGAGAGTGATATATTCAAAATTGATATCATCTGAAGTATTTGGCATCACTTCAGCGATTTCGAAAGATGCAAAAAGATATGTAGGAATACATAAGAGTACAAAAAATGCATAGAATCTCCAAAACATATATTTCTTTGAAAAATACTTCTCATACAAGTATATGCTCTGTATATAAAAAGCAAGTTTATTTCAAAAATTTGGACCAAATCGTATGAAGTGCTATAAAAATCGCATTGCTTGATTTTTGTCCTTTTGCGAGACTATACTGGGTGTATAGAATATTCACAGGAACTTCCGCGTATGAAATCTTATGTTGCGCAACTTGTTCAACAAGTTCTGAAGCATATGCCATAGAATCTGCTGTAAGGTGAATTTTTTGCAAGGTTTCGCTTCGAAATACACGGTATCCATTATGTGCATCACTCAAAGTGATACCACTCATCATCTTTGTAAATATTTTTCCCAGTCGTAATACAGAGCGACGAAAAGGAGGAATATGCTTCATACTTCCTTTTTTGAGAAAACGAGATCCAAAAACTACTTCGAGATGAGGATATTTGCTAAATGCTTTGAAAAACTTTTCTACATCTTCTATTTGATGTTGTCCATCTGCATCAAAAGTGATGATAAACTCTACCTCAGCATACCGTCTCATATACTCAAATCCTGTTTCCAGTGCAGCTCCCCCTCCCCTATTTTGACTATGACTCACACAAATTATTCCTTTATGTTTTTCTGCTATTTTTTCTACTATTTTTTGTGAATCATCTCGTGATCCATCATCTACTACCAGGATATTTTCATAGCCTGCATCCAGAATTTTTTTGAGAGTTTCTTTGAGAACCAAAGCTTCATTGTAGACTCGTACGAGAAATACTTCTTTCCCAACTATTTTTTTCTTTTCACTTTTTTCTATCGCATACTCTCGTATCAGTTTCGTAATACTATGTTTATTTCATTCCACTTTGGTGAGAAGAAGAAGTGTCATATAAATAAGAAATATAATAGCTCCATACACCAGTGCATCTGCTCCTCGGGTAAGCCCTACTATAGCACCAAGAGTATCAAGAACTTTTGGAAAAAACGTAAAAACAAGAAGTCCACTTCCTATCATCAAAAACACAAAAAAATGCAAGGCATTAAACTTTTCTTTTCTCGCAATATCCAAAGAAAGCAAAAGAATAATAAGACCTGAAATAACGAAAAAGAGCTGAAGAAGAGTCATGTTTCAAGAGTTTAAACCCTAACCTGAATCCTTTCCCTTGAAAAGGGTAAGGGGCTACTTGGAATATAAAATTAATGAGATTATAACAAAAGAAGAGTTGAAGTAAAGGAGAAAAAAGATAGAATCAAGAAGTTATATCTCTAAAATTCACATAACTACAAAACCCTAACCTGAATCCTTTCCCTTTTCAAGGGCAAGGGGCTACAATTAAATAAAAACTTTATGAAAACTTCATATCCCCATGTTCGTGACTGTCATTATCGTATTTCTGCAAAAGCGATTTTGCGAAATCCTGAGTGAAAATTTGCACTGTGTATGAAAGAAATGATGGTTCACGGACAGCTTGTTTCAAAATGGGATATTCCAGGTGGAGGGATAGACCATGGAGAAGATGCTTTTACTACCCTTCATCGAGAAATTATGGAGGAAACAGGACTCACTATAAAACATATCGATCCTCAACCAAAGTACTTTTTTATCGGAGAAAGTACCTGTAGAACAATCCCTTTCGCAATAATATGTTATGAAGTGCAAGTAGAGCATTTCGACTATATTCAAACAGACGAATGTCGTGAAATGAAATTTTTTACTCTTGAAGAAGCTCTTGAAGCAAATGTCTATCCTGGGATTAAGACAAGTTTAGAGGAAGCGAAAAGAGTGTTTGGAGAATTTTAGTTTTTCTTCTTAAGCATCTCTTCTATATCTTCTCGAATCTGACTCACGAACTATTTTAAAAGTTTATAGACTTCATCATCATTTCGTTTTCATACAAAAGCAATAAAAAGTGTTTCGTTTTCAATATAATATACAACTCTATAATTTCCTACTCGAATTCTTCGAAGTGGTTTATGGCCTTGAATAGCTACAGATGAAAAAGTACTTTGATTTTCTCGAAAATGAGAAATTTTCTCTGAAATGAGAAAGGAGTCTTTTTTTTGAAGACTTTTAAGAAAAACGACAGCCTGTTTAGAAAAATCAATATTTAACATACAAGTAACTCTTTAAGAAATTTTTCACTTTCTTGGACTCAAATAAACCCTCCTTCCATCGCTTCATAAGACTTCAAACTCAAAAGTAAATCTTCAAAGTCATCGATTGAGAGTAAAACACTATGTTCTTTATTATTTTTTTTAATAAGAACTGGATGTTTTTTTGCTTTATCCATCCATAGTCAAAAATTTGTTTTTGCATCTGTTGCAGTTGTTGTTTGCAGTTCGAACATATTTTTTTATCTTAAAAATAAAGGTTTTAATCATTTTAATCATTTTAATCATTTTTCAAAATGTTTTAATCTTTCTTCTCAAACATATCTTCTATATCTTCTCGAATCTGACTCACGAGTTGTAAATCTGTAATATCTGCGATTTTGAGATCAGGAAGTCCAGATTGACGCACTCCGTAGACTTCCCCTGGACCTCTGATTTCTAGGTCAATTTCTGAAAGTTCAAAACCATTATTGGTTTGTTCCATCGCTTTGAGTCGATCGGTAGGTTGTCCTGAAGTAGGAAAAAGATAACAGTAGGACTGATATTGACCTCTTCCCACTCGTCCTCGAAATTGATGCAGTTGTGAAAGTCCAAATCGCTCTGATCCTTCGATACACATAATCGTAGCATTGGGGATATCAACTCCTACTTCTACGACCGAAGTACTCGAAAGCACTTGGATTTTATTGGCTGAAAAGTCTTCCATCACTTGTTTTTTTTCTGCTGATTTCATCTTTCCGTGCAGCAGTCATACTTGAAAGGGAGAAAAAATATCTATGAGAGAATGATAGGTAGAAACAGCATTGGCTAGGTCTATTTTTTCGGATTCTTCGACGAGAGGAGATATCCAAAATACTTGTCTTCCTTTATCAAGCTCACTACGCACAAAAAGCTCTATTTGTCTGCGAGCTGCATCATTTTTCGCAATTTTTGTATGTATTTCTTTTCGTCCTTTTGGATACTCAGAAATAATAGAAAGATCTTGATCTCCATAAAGCGTCAAAGCTAAAGTTCGAGGAATAGGAGTCGCTGTCATATTGAGATTATGTGGGATGAGTCCCGAAACATTTCCCCAACCTTTTTCCAGGACTTCTCGTTGACGGACTCCAAAACGATGTTGTTCATCTACGACTACAAAACCAAGATTTGCAAAAAATACATCTTCTTGCACCAGTGCGTGTGTCCCGATAATCACATCCACATTTCCAGCTTTTAAGTCTGCTTTGATTGCTTTTTTTTGAGACGCTGTTGTACTTCACACGAGGAGATGTGAAGTCAGTCCAAACTCTATAAGAAGTTTCGACATACTTGAAAAATGCTGACGCGTCAGGATTTCTGTCGGAGACATGATGGCAACTTGGATTTTTGATTTTCACGCAATAAGCCCTCATATAAGCTCCTCAGACTTCACCCCTCACCTCTGAATCTCCTCTCCTTTGAAGGAGAGGAAGGCTACAATTTTATCTTCAAGGATTTTTTTTATTTCGAGGTCGTTTTTTTCTGTGAATTCTTCATTTTGTATTCTTAATATATGAAATCAATAGGATTGCAACAGTATATTTCTTTCTTCATCATATGCTTTTTGATATATTTCTTCATGTATTTTTCAATCGAGTTCGAGTATAAGTCTCTTTTCTTCGCTATAAAAGTCAGCAATATATCTTCCTATAGGATGTTGTCTTCGAAATTTTAAATCTGTACATTTATTTCATTTTAAAATATTCCATACTTTCTCCTCTAAATATGTTGGATTTTTTCGAAATCATTTTGCAAGTTCAAATACATATCATGGTGATTTTAATTCATACTTTCTTATACTCAGTGTAGCCCCTTTCTCCTCAAAAGGAGAAAGGATTCAGGATTGAGGGCTGAAGTCTGGAGATCAGAAAGAGTTAAGAGAAGTACTATGTAAGGACTCTAGTTTCTCACTCTGTTTTATAGCATGTATCATCGCAATAAGAGCAACTATCGTCTTCCCTGTTCCTACATCTCCTTCCAAAAGTCGCTGCATACTATGGTTTTTTTCCATATCTTTGAGGACTTGAAACAAAGCTATTTTTTGTCCTCCTGTGAGTTCAAAAGGAAGTTTTGACATAATATTTTTTATAAGCTCTGCGTCGAGTGGAAGAGCACGAGATTTCCCCTGCGAAGCATCAAAACGTTTATGTTTACTCGATATCGCAGTATAGTTGATACTATATAGCTCCTCATAAGCTAGCCTGTATTTTGCGAGATCTATATCGTGGGTATTTTTTGGAAAATGGATTTTATGAAAGGCTTCTTTGCGAGAAAGAAAGCTATATTTTTTTAATATATGTTCTGGAAGATTTTCAGGAATTTCACTGATATATTTTTCAAGATGTTCCATCTTAGATTCTATCCATTTTCCTGGAATATACTGGGCATCCGAATATACGGGAACGATAGAACCTGCTATTTTACTCAGATCTGTTTCGATTTCTGGACTGGGGAAACTTACTTTTCCATACTCATATTTTGGTTTTCCAGAAAGCAGAATTTTTTTTCCTTTATATCGCTCCATCTGCCCTGCAAAATACTTCCGATTAAACCACACAGCTTCTGCGAGAAATCCATTTTTATCTTCGAGAATTGCTTTGGTGAGTATCTTATTTCCACTTGTTCGGGTATTTTCTATTGTAAGGAGAGTTACTAAAATCGTATTTTTTTCCTGAAGATTTATCAGAGAAAATGTATCAAGCACTTGTGTCCTATCCTCATAATCACGTGGAAAAAAAAGAAGCATATCTTCTATCGTGGTGAGTCCTGCTTTTTCGAGAGCCTTGATATAGTTATCAGTGGTTCGAAGAAGTGTTTTTGTGAGAGGAGTTTTGAGTGTCATAGAAAATAATTTCTTTAAAAATAACCCTATCCTGAATCCTTCCCCTTTTCAAGGGCAAGGGGCTACAAAGAATAAAAGACTATAGAGTGAGTATATAGTTTTTTTACAAAAATTCAAAACTTGCTTTTTTTGACTTTTTTTATAGTATCTTGCTCATATTTTTTATAAGCATATATGCAATCCATTTTTCAAAAACACGATATCGAGCTCTCAGGAGAAGAACTCGAAACATTTCAAAAATTTCTTGAGATTTTCAAAGAGACCAATGCTCAAATCAATCTTTCTGCGATACGAGATGATGCAGGGATTATCGAAAAACACTTTGTGGATAGCATCATGCTCGCTGCATTTTTTGATATCACAGAAGAGTTTCCAGACGGAGCAAAAGTTGCAGACCTTGGAACGGGTGGAGGTTTTCCTGGTATTCCTCTTGCGATCATCACTCCAGAAGCAGAGTTTACGCTTATCGATTCTGTCGCAAAAAAACTCAAATGTATCGATGATTTCATAGAAAAACTTGATCTCACCAATGTCGATACTCTCTGTGGACGGGCTGAAGATATTGGACGTGACCCTGAGCATCGAGAATATTTCGATATGGTCGTATCTCGTGCCACGGCATACTTCCCGACTCTGCTCGAATATGTGCTTCCACTTCTCAAAGTCTGAGGCATATTTGCAGCGTATAAACTGACTGATAAAGAAGAACTTTCAAGTATCAAGAAAGCACTGACTCAGCTCGGAGCAAAAATCATAAAAGTAAAAAACTATGAACTCGCAGAACAAGAAAGAAGTATCATCTTCATCGAAAAAATAAAAGCGACACATAAAAAATATCCTCGAAATGTTTGAGAAGCTCTCAAAAATCCAATAATTTAATTCTTATTCCCCCTCACCCTTGAATTCCCTCTCCTTTGTTGGAGAAGGAGGCTGCAAATAAAATGCAAACGTAGCCCTTTTCTCCTTCAAAGGAGAAAAGATTCAGATATGAGGGATTATTTCTATAACTTCCCCCCTATGCTCTATATACTCCCAACAGATACCTGCTATGGTCTTGCTTGTGCTATCGATGAAAAAAAAAGCTACGAATATATATATAAAATAAAAAAAAGAAAACTCGATAAACCTCTCGCTATTATGGTGCAGAGTTTTGACTGGCTCAAAAAAAATACAAACCTCACTTTAGAGCAAGTACAATTTCTTGAAAAATACGAATCTCCTTTTACGATACTCACGCACGCTCGTGCTATCGAACTCTTTTTGCAGTTTGAAGATGAAAATGGAGAACATTTCCTCAATAAAGATGTGTATAGCGAAATAGCACTTCGTGTGGTACATAACGATATTCAGAAAAAGCTTATTTCTCAAGTTGGACCGATATGGCTTACTTCAGCAAATATCGCAGATACTGGTGAAAACTATACCCCAAAAGAAATCCGAGAAGATTTTTGATACTATATTGAAAAAGGAGAGATTGAAGTTTTATGAAATATGAAACTGGATGAAAATATCCCTGCTTCTGATATTTTTCGTTTTATTGGAGAGAGTCTTGAAGTTGAGTATATCAGAAAAAACTAAACTTCATCGGGAATAAGATGAAGATTTTCAAAAGCTTTTTTCATAAAATAAGGACTTTGAGCATTTATAATAATCCCTTCTATTAAAGATTTTGCAGTACTATAATTTCCTTTTTTGAGATATATTTGTAGATTTACAAATTCTATAATGTTATCATTTGTAGGAAGTAAGCCTGTATATTTTTGTATTTCTTGTATCCACGGCAAAGTCGTAGGGATAAAATCTTCTCATTCCAGTTCTATCACGAGACTATCTACCAGTTCTCTGCTCATATCTGTTTCTATATTTCCTGTTTCGTCAGAAAAAATCTCGTATATCCTTTTTTTGACAGAATAGGTATCTAAAGCATAATTTTCTGGAAATATGTATGTATGAGAAGAACAGAGTGCATGGGAAAGCTCAGAAGCAGAAGATGCACGGAATTCTTCGCAATATACTCCTCAGGAAAAAGCTGGGGATGTTGAGAGATATATCGCTGTTGTTGATATTCATAATATCTGAAAAATTCTCTGTTTCATGATATCTTTACAGAATTCTACTATCGCTTTTTGCTTATCTGCTCTGAGAGTTGGAGCATTGAGTTTCGCATATTGTTCTATCATTGACATAAAAACTTGTTTATTTTTTAGATAAAGGTTTTATGATTATACATCAAATATATTCTTTGCAAGTAAAAAAATAATCAGAGCAAATGCTGGATTATTTTTTAGTATTTTTAGCTAAAATAGGCTGCTCCCCAAAGTCTTCTTCCGAGTGTTCCTTGCATATGATTTAAATAGTCTTGTGCTCGAATTGGTCCATTTCTATTATTTTCATACCCTGGAATAGAATAATAAGGATCTAGCACAAACCATTCATTTCCTTGTTTAAACGCAGCAACTCTATGACCATATTGAGCATTTTCTAAACTTGCATCGAGATAAAAATCTGCTACTTTTGAGGTACTATTTCACGCAGGAGGAAATGGAGAAATTCTTTCAGATGGATACATCTGAAAAGAATCTCGTGCAGAACTTCCTTGATGTACTTCGGTAAGTCATAACATACCGAGGTTGAGTCGAGCTGTTTTTGAACAAAGTGGAGTTTCTGATGGGCTTCTTTCTGCTGGAGAAGATTGTATTCCAGAGGGGATTTCTCAAAGATTTTGATTGTAGATATCTCCTGCATTGACTGCATTGAGCATCTCAAGAGCATCTATTACTTCTCTATTGTAACGAGAAGATTTTCCTGCTGGATAGATTTCTCATCTTTCTTGATAAATAGCTTTTATGAGCTCTGCCTCTGAGTTTTTATCCCCAGGAATCACTCCTGAATTATTGATAAGAGAGTTGAGTCTTCTATTTCATTGACCATGTTGCACTGATATACTAAAAATAACATTTTTCATTGCCATCGAGAAGTTTTCCTTATTTGGGATATTCAGATTATTCATCATCGGAATATAATTATGTTTCTCAATATGAGCAAGCTCTAATTTATGAAACTCTTGTTCCCCTATTCTTTCAATCGCAGCATTCCATCAAGCTTGGCCTTCTGCAATTCCATGTTGAGCAATAAAACTTCTATATACTCCTACTTCTGTATTCATTTGAAATACTCCATATGAAGGTCCATGTCCGTTATCATCTGGATTATATGCATATGAACCTTGGCTTCCACTCTCATATTTCGAACTCAAACTTCCAAGCTCCATATTTCCTATATATCCATCAACTATATCTCCATTGGTAGCAGGACTTCCTGCCCCTCCACCTTCTGGCATATCTTCCCATAAACCTGTTGATGGATTATATTGAAAATTTTTCCCATCAATTATATTCATAAGCATCGCAAGTATTGCTCCTACGATATTTCCTGGAAGAGTTTTTCCTTCAAACGCACTCTCTGGATTTCAATAGACAGCTTCTACAAAAGCTCTTTCTTGAGTACTTACTGTTCAAAGATCTGCTATTCTCGTATCGAGTGCAGCGTCAATTGCTTCTCCTACATGAGGATTGGTTTCAACTCTATTTGAGATGATTTTTACTTCAGATCCATCTTGCAATAAAATCTGTCTTCCTGAGATATCATAATATCCAGCTCCCGAAATACCATTTTGACTAAATAATGCTTTTTGACCATCAATTTCTATTTCTTGAGCAGCATTATTAATAAATGCAAAATCCAGAGTATTTTGCAACGCTTCGTTTGCTGAGAAATTGACGATGTAAGAACTTCCTTCTTGAAGAATACTTGAAGTTATTGCTTCTGCCGAAGTATCTGTCAAAAATAATTTTGCAAGATTGACTCCTTTTTCTCTGAGAGTATTTATATTTTCCATATTCAAATCCTCAAAGAGTGGAACAATACCTCCTCGACTTGTGAGTGCTTCCTTTATTTTTGGATCTTCTAAAAGAGTATTGTATGCCTTATTTGTTCCCTCAAGTCGAGTTTCTCCAAAAGTCGTATCTCCTTCTAATATTCTTGAATCTCGTGCGATAATAGAAAGATTTCTATTATAAATATCATATTGTACTGCTCGATATTCGAGATCAGCTCATACATCTTGTAGTTCTTGTGACTCTGTTGCTTTTGTTGCATCGAAATCAATGAGAAGTTTTTCTATGTTGTATCCAAACTCGAATCATTCTGGATGTTGTGTTTGAAGTGCTTGAATTTTTGGATGAGAGATATATTCAGAAAGAGCTTTTCCCGTATCAAGCTCTCCAAGAATTGTCGTAAAAAAAGTTGCTCTGAACGTTGAGATTCCTCCATCAACCTTTTCTTGAAATTCTGGAATATCCTCTGAAGTATATTCTCTCTCTGTTCTATCACCACTTCCTTGAACTTCTGTAATTCCTTCTCGAACTTCTTGAATTCATTGTGCTAAATCAGGAGTAATAGTAAGAGATCTCAGTCCATCATCTATCCCTCCAGCTTCTCTTCGAGTTTCTTGTAAGATAGTCCTGAGTCGTTCTACTCTCATTAAAAGAGCTGCAAACTCGGGGTCCTGTCTTTCTGTTGGATCTTGTTTCACTATTCTTTCGAGTCCTCTCAAAATAACCTCAAGCTCTGTTCCTGCTATCTTCGTCGTAGCTTCTAAAACTCAAAGTCTTCTATCAGCTTCGTTCAGGTCCGTTACCTCAACTACAGTTCATCCACCATTTTCATTGGGTGATTGATTATCATAAAGTGTGATTTGAGATAAAAACTGTGTTTTTATTTGTTTGAGAAAATACATAGTGTGATATAAAAAAATATAATACCTTATTAGGGTATCATATTTTTAAAAGTATTGCAAAAATACTAACTTACATTTTTTGAGCTTCATCCTCTCTCAAATACGATAATAGCTCCAATTTGTGGTTCTTGTGTTCTTTGAACATTTGGAGGATTTTTTCATAAATCTTCTGGCATAATCCAGCCTTTAATAGGTTTATTGATAGCTGCAAGAGAAACACTATTTGACTGATTTCCTCCTAACATTTGATGATTTCCAGCATAAAACGCGACATGACCATTCCCTTCTTCTCCTATAAATGCAGTAGAAGAAAGAGTAGGGACTGGTTTTCCAGTATATCCTGATTCTTTCAATACAGTAGAAACAAATCCTGCACACCACGGAGTTTGTCGTGCTGATTGAGCCATTCCAAGTAAAAATTTATCAGCTCACCCATCTCACTCTTGTGTTCCTATATATTTTTGAGCATTTGCCATAGCATTTCCACCTCATAGAATTGGAGTTCCTCCTTGAAGCATTTGAGAAAAACCATCTAAGAAACTCTGTCTTTGTTCTAAAGCAATTCTTTCTGGACTTCAAGCTGAAAGAGTTGCTATTTGTCATTCCAAGGCACTTTGCTCGGTTTGGATTGCATCAAGGGATCCTTGGAGTTCTTCAGGAGTTGAAGCTTGTGTCCCTACATCATTTATTTCTCAAGATTGCATCGCATCTACAGGGATTTCATCTATAATATTCCCTACTCCTAAATCCTCTGCAACAGCTCTTACTTGCGGACTTGTGATATCTATATTTCCCGTTTCTACAGCAGAAAGAACTCTTTGCCCAGAAATATCAAGAGGAACTTCTCAAGTTTGAAGTTGCTCTTGTCTTTGAGCTGAAGTATCAAGCGTTGTATCTATATTTCCTGTAAGTCTCTGAGCTCTTGTATGAAGTTCTGTTGCATCTGGAGTTTCTGCAGTTTTTTCCCTTCTCGTTTCTCCTGTTTCAGGATATATTTCAGAATTTGCTGTTTCTAAAGAAAGTTTCACGGGAGCGAAAAATTGTTTTTGTAGTTGTTGTAGAAAATACATAAATGAGATATAAGAAATATATTTAAACTATGCCATTGCAGGAGCAGCACTTCCCTCTCCTTTTATCGTTTGAAGTTGCCCTAAAAGAACTTCAGGGCTTACCAGTGCATGATTGAGTCCATCACCAGCATAGTAACTTGCTCCTGACATATCTTTTGGTAGAGATGCCCATTCTTTAGACAGATTTTCCATAAATTTCATTTCATTTATAGATCATGATTGAAATCGACTCAATCCACGTTCCTCGAATTTTGCAAGAGTAAATTTTTTCTGAGCATTTTGGTCAAAGCGTTCATTTGGAGAAAGTACACCCGAAGCAATTGCCCCATCAAGAGTATCACGAATCACTTGACATCATCCAACAGCTGATGATGCACTTCCTGCTGCCACCATCTGATCTTGAAATCGTCGTACTTCTGCAACCGTCATTTCCGTAATCGGTTTTGGAGGTTGTATCGGACATCCACTATAAATAATATCTGGATCTCCACCTGCTTCAGCTTGATAAATAAGTTCTACAAGACCATCAACTCCTGGAGTGAGATTTTCTAAATCGATATTCATACGATTTGCTCCTCCTTCATATCCACTGTATGTTTGTCCATCTGAACCGACATATGGTCTCCCACTTGGAGCATCACCCCCAGATCCATATCAAGGACTCGCTGATACATTAACACTTCCATCTTGATTGAGTATAAGTCATGAAGCTGCAGCTTCTTCTGAAGTAATAGGAATTCGTATTTGTCCGTCTGGACCTCGAAATTGTTCCATAAGAGCTTTATATTCTTCAGCTGTCGTTGGCATTTGTAAACCATTTCTTTCTGCTAAAATTTGAAGTTTATCCATATCATTTGCAAAACTTGTGAGTTCTTTTTGTATTTCTTTTGGTGTTTTTCCGTTTAAATCTATTCCACTTAAAGTGTAGAGAGATTTTAAATCTTCGGCAGGCATATCAATATTTCCAGCATATTGATTCAAAGCTACTTCTGTCATACGAACTTCTGCAACTTGACCTTCTATCGCTTCCCTACTTGCTCATTCTCATAGTTCTGTTTGAGCTGTAGCAAGTTCAGCAGGACTTATAGGACCTTGAACTTCTTGAAGTCGTGCAACTCGACTCTCTGCATCTACTTCTCTTGCTCAAGTTTCTGCTACGACTCTTGTAGCTCTATCCTCAAGTTCAGCTGGTTGTTTAGGGGCTTCTGCTTCTTTTGCTCTTTCTGTAGCAGCTTCTGGAGTCCATCCAGGAGTTCCTGGACCTTCAAAAAACGAAGAAATGTTTGCTTGAAATTGTTGTGTAATTTGTTGTAAAAAGTACATAGTTTGAAAATATGAAATAAACATACCTTAAAAATACCATACTTTTATTTTGTTTGCAAAAAACTCGCATTTTGAAAATATATACTTATACTCTTTTTATATACTCTTAAAATATAGTATGCAAATCGATATTTTTATAGTTCTGCTTTCTCTTTCGGCTATTCTTCTGTGTGCCATACTTATAGCACTTCTGGTGCTTCTTTCAAAATCTGGAAAGTGAAAAAATTCTTGAGAACTCAAACTTTTACAAGATCAGATATTTCGTATGAACCATACGCTAGATACTCGACTCTCTGAAAGCAATAAAACACTTACAGAAAATATGAGTCACACATTTGCAACCAGTTCAAAAATAGGAGAAAATGCAAATAAACAAATAGAAGAAATCACAAAAAAGCTTGCAGAGCTCGGAGAAACTAATAAACAGATCCAAGAAATAGGTGGACAACTTCGAGGACTTGAAAATATTCTTAAAAATCCGAAACAAAGAGGAAATCTCGGAGAATATTTTCTCAAAGAACTTCTGGAAAATGTCTTTACTCGTGATCAATATGCTCTGCAATTTTGACTTTCAAGCTGAGTGGTTGACGCTGCTTTATTTCTTGGAGGAAAGATTATTCCCATTGATGCTAAATTTCCCCAAGAAAACTATCAACGACTCATAGAAAGTGAAGATGAGTTTTCTCAGAAAAAATATAGTTACGAGCTCAAAAAAGATATCAAAAATAGAATCGATGAAGTTGCAAAATATATACTTCCCGAAGAAGATACTACTGACTTTGCATTTATGCTCATCCCTGCGGAAGGACTGTATTATGATATTTTTATCGCAAAAGTTTGAGGAATATCAGCTTCGACTATCATCGAGTATGGCTTTTCTAAAAAAGTTATTATCTGTTCTCCAAGTGGTTTTTATGCCTATTTACAGACAGTACTCCAAGGAATGAAATCCCTGCAAATAGAGAAACAAGCTCAAGAAATACAACACTATGTTTTGAAACTTCAAAAAGATTTAAAAACCTATGAAGAGGTGTTTGGGAAATTAGGAAACTCTCTCTGAACGAGTGTCAATCACTATAATACCGCAGGAAAAAGACTCACAGTCATAGAAAAAGATATTCTCAAAATCAATCCTGACGGAAAGAAAATATTAGATATTCGTGAAGATTTGGAACTTCCTCAAAAATTTTAGAAAATAGAGGATTTTTATGTCAATAGATTTTTCTTACCTCTTTCTTAATATTTACATATACTATGACTCATGTAAAATAGTATTTTACTTTTATTTCTTAAATTTTTTTCTATGAAAAAGTTTATGATTCTGATTTTTAGTGTTATGCTTCTTATGAGTTTGAGCTCAGTTCAAAGCTTTGCTTCTTCTGATGATAATTCAGATGATAGTTCAATTGAAACAGAAAGTGATGATTCTGATGATAGTTCAGAAAACGATGATTCTGATGATAGTTCAGAAAACGATGATTCAGGTATGGATGGTGACGATGATGTAAAATCAACTACTCCTCCAGTAATGAAGAAGGAAATGAGACCAAAACCTCCTGTAATGCTGAAACGTGGAAGTGGAAGTATCTTCGGAAGTGGAAGTGCTATCAATATAGAGCATAGAGAAGATAAAGAAATGCTCAAAATGAAACGAGAAGAAATGAAAAATTCTATTGAAGGAAATAGAGAAGAAGCAAAAGGAAATAGAGAAGATTTTCGAGAAGAAAATGGAGAAGAGTTTGATGCTGTAAAAGAAGGTCTTACTGCGGTACAAAAAGTACAATTACAAGATCTTCACCTCAGACATAAAACTGAAATGGATGCTCTTCGAGAAGAAGCTAAAGGAGCCTCTCAAGAAGAACGAGATGCTCTCTATCTTGAAATGAAAGCTCTTGGAGAAAAACACTATGCTGACCTCAAAGCGCTTCTTGGAACAGCTGGATCTGCTCTCGTAGATGAGAGAAAAGCAGTGTATGAGGAAAATGAAGTTCTTCGAGATGAAAATAGAGCTGCTCGAAGTGAATATGGAGAACTTCACCGAGCTACTGTAGAAAAATATAGACGAGCTTTTATCATAAAACTTGGAACAACTCTCGATAGTATTCCAGCAGATAAACTTCCTCAAATTCTTGAAAGAATCGATACTATGATGGAAAAATATGAAGCTGATGTAAATATTTCTGATAGTAAAAGAGAATTAATGCTTTCTGCTCTTACTGCAGTAGCTGAAATTATTCAAGATAAAATAGATGGAGATGATATCGAAACTGACGTTCTTGATGTAGTAAATACGCTTCTTGCAGAGTAATTTACTCTAAGATAGTTTTATAAAAAAACCAGCATAAGCTGGTTTTTTTATAAAACAAGATACTTGCTTATTTTATATATTATATTCTTATTTATTTCTTACTTATAGATACTATACTAAAAAACGTAATATTATATTACATTTTTATTTCTTTACTTTTTTATTATGAAAAAGTTAGTCCTATGAACTACTATGGTTATTGTGAGTCTTATATTTTTGAGTAGTTCTACAAATGCGGGATACTATTCTACAAAACTTGATATACGAGAAAATAAGCTTCAAATCAAATGAAATAAAGTAGATTTTCGGCAAGAATATGTAGGAACTATTGCTCCTACAGTCTCAAGTCTCTCACAAACACAAAAACAAGAAATCAAGTCTCTTCAAGCAAGTTTCGAAGCTGAAGTAAAAATACTCAAGGCAAAAATTTACTTAGGTATGGGTTCTACTGAACGAGAAGATGTGTACTCAGAAATGAAAGAAGTACTTGCAGAATATTATGGAAGAATAGAGTATATTGTAACTGGAAATACAGCAGCTCTTCATCTGGTACAAGACAGATATACTCTTTTTCAAAAAAATGAAGAACTTCGTGAAAACAGTAGACAATCTATGTATGACTACGTGAATGATCTCGAAGAACTCTTCTGAGATCTTGAAAATATATAAATCATTATTTTTCTAGAAAATATTAAAAAATCCAGCTCAGAGCTGGATTTTTTAATATTTTACTTTCCTGTATAGGAAGCATATGAAAGAAGAAGTTCTTTCAGTTCTTCAAATCCTTCTTGAGTATACGTTGAGATATAGTAAGCTTTTTGGTCTTTATTTCCTTTTTTGAGAGCTATAAGATATTTTTTTGAAAGAGTTTCTACTTTATTGTAGATATACACTCGTTCTTGTTTTGCTCAGATTCTTTCAAGAATATCTTCTACCACTTGAATCTTTTCTGGCATTTTTGGGTCAGATGCATCGATCACATGAAAGAGGATATCAGACTCTATAGAATCTTCTAAAGTCGAGGCAAAAGCGTCCACCAGCTTAGGAGGAAGGTCTCGTATAAATCCTATCGTATCGGAAAAAAGTATTTCCACTCCACTATCATAGGCTCCTTCCTGAATATTTTTTGAAGGCATCCACATCTTCCCGACACTTGTTCCAAGTGTCGCAAAAAGTTTATCTTCGGCAAGCACTCATTTTCCAGTAAGTGCGTTCATCAAAGAAGATTTTCCAGCATTAGTATACCCCACTATTCCTACCGTGAGAAATCCTTTTTTTCTTCTTCCTTGTCTGTGTGTTTCTCGCACTTGTTTATACTTTTCCAGATCTTTTCGTATTTCCATCTCACGACGAGCAAGATGTCGTTTCATAATCTCTGTATTACTTTCTCATGATCCTTTCCCTGCTTGTTTTCCAAGCTCCATTCCCATATCAAAAATACGAGGTCCCATATGTTTGATAGCAGCCAGTTCTATCTGAAGTTTGGTTTCTTCAGTTCGAGCATTTTTTTCAAAAATTTTCAAAATCAAATCGACTCTATCCCAAGCTTTTGCTCCTATTTTCTTGAGTTCTTCATTAAGATTATGAATTTGAAGTGGTTTTAAAATATTTCCTAAAATCAAGAGATTTGCATCTTGTGTCTGCATCTCAATCATAATTTCTTCAAGTTTCCCTCCTCCGATATATGTTCCATAGTCTGGAAGCAGTCGCTTCTGAATATGTTCTAAAATCACAACTCCTCCATAAGTCGTAACGAGATTTTCAAGCTCTAACATCCTATCTTCCATCGCTTCTCGTTTTTCCAAATCTGGTGGAACGATATCTGCGATGAAAACACGCAGTTCTCCTGGTCTATATCCTACTTGAGACTGTTGCGATTCCAGCTCTCGCTCAGAAATATGTTTTTTTTTGTGTTCTTGCATAATGGGTTTTATATTACGTCTCAAGCATAGCTATTTTTAAGAAAATGAGAAATCTTTTTGACAATCACTTCGAAAATCATAGTATAAAAAATGATTTTAAATATATGCAAACTATGAACGCACACATTTTACATACTTCTTGGACTTTCTTCTTTTATTTTTTCTCTCCGAAAAATGGAAGGATTTCTTCGTGTATTTAAAAAATCTATTTTAAAAATACTAAAAAGTTCTCCCAGAAATGGAAGAACTTTTTTTATCTCTTTATCAATACAAGATTATGTGAAAAAATATAAAAACTCTGGAAACTCATATCTTTACTCAAGAAATCTCAGCGAGTGAATATCGAAAAATATACGATTTTTTTAGAAATATTGGAATAGAAAGTCCGATGATGAACCAAATCCTGCCTGTTCTTGCCATCCTTCGTTTTGGACCCTGGGGTTGGAGAAAGTGCTTATCAAGAAGCTGATTTTGCTTCGCAGCATGAAATACTTCGAAAAGAAGTTTGGTGTATTATCGAATATACCAAACTCTTTAAAAACGAAATACAATCTATATTACTCACTTAAAAAAATTACTATGAAAAATACTTGAACTTTTGTTCCATCTGGATGACTTTTTCTTCCAAAAGCCTTAAAGACAACATCAGCCGAAACTTTTGAATCAAAGATGTATCGTCCTGAAAGAGTTCTACGAAACTTTCTTTCTTCCCTTTTGCTTTCTGAAAATATTTCACAGGGGCATGTAGAAATGATAGAACGTGCGTTTGAATCGATCTTAGAACAATGAAGTCCGCATAGAAAAGAAACTCGCATTCCTCTAGTTGAAATCATAGAAAATACTTCTGCTTTTTGAAAAGATTCATCCTTGAGTGAAACAGAAAAACAGGAATTACTTCAAATATCAGAAAATACCCTCCGAAAAACACTAGAAAATATAGGATCACAAACTTCTATTACGAGCCGTATCTCACCGCATTATCCTACTATAGAAGAGTTACGAGTTGATAGAAGTTTTATCCGAAGATTGCAAATTGCTGCAGGAAAACAAAAGATACAGGAAGTACTTTCTGGAACCATTACCTATACAGCAAGTACCCAAGAAATTATTGATGGAATCAAAGATGCTCTCAATAAAGTATGAGTCACTCATGAATATATACGAGATTTTATTCAAAAAAATACTCCTCAAACTTAAGCTTTTCTTTAGCTTAAAAATTATTATACTTTCAGAAATATTTTTTAAATGTGAGCTATGGACTATGATGTTATCATAATTGGAACTGGAAGTGCTGGACTCCCTGCTGGGATGTATGCAAGCCGTTATAAACTCAAAAATCTCATCATCGGAGCACAAACGGGTGGGGCTCTTGCAACGAGTCATAAGGTAGAAAATTGGCCCTGAGTGCTTTCAGCGAGTGGAAAAGAGATTATGGACGATTTCCGTGAACACGCAGTCACTTCTGGAAGTGAAATCCTCCAAGATACCGTAACAGATATTCAAAAAGGAGAACACGGATTTCTCGTAAAAACTCCAAATAAGGAATTTACTACAAAATATATTGTACTTGCTACAGGAAACACGTATAAAAAGCTCGGGCTTCCTAGTGAAGAAGCATTTCTTGGAAAAGGAGTAAGTTACTGCGCTACCTGCGATGGGATGTTTTTTCGAGGAAGAGATATCGTAGTAGTTGGTGGAGGAAATACAGCGCTCACCGAAGCACTCTATCTTGCTGAAATCGGTAGAAAAGTATATATCGTACACCGAAAAGATACGTTTCGGGCTGAGGACGTTTGGATCGAGCAAGCAAAAAAACACGAAAATATCGAGTTGGTGATGAACGAAGAAGTGGATCATCTTGAAGGAGAAATGTTTCTCGAAAAAGTCATACTCAAAAGTAGTCGAATTATCTCGGCAGATGGATTTTTTGTAGCCATTGGTTCTGATCCTTCTACCAAACTCGTAGCTCATTTATGACTTGAAATGGATAGCGAGGGATGTCTCGTAGTTGATGCCCGGCAAGAAACATCTCTCAAAGGATTTTATGCTGCTTGAGACGTCACGACCAACTCCAATAAATTCAAACAAACCATTATGTCTGCAGCAGAAGGTTGTCTTGCAGCTCATAGTATTCATGAAGATATGCTTCGAGGATAATAAAAAAACTTCCCAATTGGGAAGTTTTTTTATTTTACACTTCTTAAATGACCTGGATTTTGTATTTCCCCTCTTCATCAAGCTGCATTTTTTCATACTATTCATGTTTCATTATTTGAAACAAGAGTAAGTTTAAGTTCATTAAATGTAGGAATAACCGTTCCATTTTGATTCACTTCCATATCTTCAAATGATCCAAGTTCCGTAACTTTAAAAACATTTTCTTTCACTCTTTCTTGAAGATATACAGTTCTTCCTTCTGAAGTAATCGCGATTCTCGCAGATACTGCATCAAGAAGGCCAGTATAAAGAGAGTTTTTTGAGTCCAAATCTCATTTTTGTGGTTCTTCTCGATCAAGATCTATAAATTCTTTTTTTCGTTCTAAAACAATATCTGCCACTGACTTTTGAAATAATCCTGCCACTGTAAAAGATACTCCTGCAGTACTCGAAAGATATTGATAGAGTTGCTCAAACACAAGGAGTGTTTGAGTGAGTTGATCATCTGTATAGCCTTTCAATATACTTGGATCTTCCATATATTGCGTTCGCACCCTCCTCAAAAACTCTTTCATCTGAGAATAATTTGAAAATATAGATCTTACACACTCATAAAATTCAGGAGTGAATGATTTTCATTTTCTCAAAGGCCATCCATCTGTATTTTGATAGTTTCATTCATAATATTCTTTTATGAATCTAAAAAGAAATGGATTTTTAAAAAAATCTCCTATGGTATCGCAGTGGGTTTCTCCGAGTTTTATTTCTGAAGTCATAGTTTTATGAAAATATATTATTTTTTTACGAGTTCAATTTTTCTCTCTCACTCGAATCGGGGAGTTTTTCTTAGTTTTTCTTTTCTTTTTTTATAAACGGCTTTTTCTCACGCATCATCAGATGAAACTATATGGAGAACAGGTGTTCCATCTGAGTTAAATTTTCCTTTTACAAGTAATTTTTTTATATGAGTGTGGTCAGCAATACGAGCTTGTGGAAAATCTTCTTCTAATTTTTTAATTGTATCTTCTAAAAAGGTTTCAAAAGAAACTTCTTTTGTTGCCTCTTGGGAAAGTGTATCATACTCATCGTTGAGACTATCATAAAGTTTTTGATTTTTAGATGAAAATTCTCCAGCTCATTCTTTTTGATAATACTCATATATTTCTTGTAATTGAGTGATACGCTGCAAAATATCTTTTCGGGTTGGTTCATAGTGTTCCTCTCTTTGTCTTCATTTTTTATCTACTTCAAAAATAGAACCTTCCGAAAGAGAGCTCACAATATAATATATATCATCTACATGTTTTTGTACAGCTCCAAAAATATCTCCAGACTCTGAAATAGGAATCATTCCATAACTCAGAGCTTTTTCAAGTGCAAAATAGGCTGGTATAGCCTCATATACTCCTTCTTCTGAATCTTCATTATGAATACATCCTGATTTTCTATTTTCCAGTATTTCACGAATCTGTGTTGAAAAAACTCACTTCATCGTATAACGATTTCCCTCTTCTAATATATAACTAAGTTCCGAAAAACACAAAAGCGCGACAATAAAATCTTCTGTTTCATAGTTTCTTTTAAGATGTTTCAGAAAATTTTTCTTGAGAAGAAACTTTGCTCTGAGTTCAGATAAAAATTCTTCAAATCTATCTCTATCTGAAAATATTTTTCTCACAAATGCTTCAAATTCTCAAGAAAATATCCCATCTTTTCAAGAAATCTTAAGAGTTTTTCATTTATTTTGAGTTTTATACCAGTGTTGTAAAAATCTTTGAATGTGTTTATTTTGAAATATATCCCCGATAGTATCACAATAGGTTTCTCAAAGTATAATTTCTGACATTTTTTTATTTTTTATTCTTTACAAGTGTCATTAATTTATTATATTATTAAGAATTGTCAAAATATAATATTATGTTTTACTATGAATAATAAAGAACCTCTTCCTGACTTAATCGAATCCTCTCAGGAACTTTCTGTAAGTGTAGTAAAATTTATAAAATATTGCCAGCATCTTGCTCTCGAACTAGAAGGTGGAATGAGTTTTTCTCAGGAATGATACCGATGAGGATGATACGCTGCTATCATTCAAAATATACTTGGAACTCAAGATTTTCAAGAAGGAGAAAAATATCGTCTTGAAAATAATATATATATTCTCATAGCTCTTCTTCAAAATGCTTTTTTTGATGACGATTTCCAAAGCTATACTTCTACCTATACCTTCATAAAAAAACTTTGTAAATATTCAGATATTGATTTTAATACAGAGCTTCAACTCCTTGCAGAAAAATGAATGACTCTTGCAGAACAGATTCCAAAACAGATCACATGACCAAAAATTTATAGACTCACAAAAGAAATACTGCAAAATATAGATATCTCTCTTTACGGGATAAAAAGCTTTCTTTCATTTCTTGATTTTCTTGCTAAAAACCCTTCAGATCTCTATGCTGGAAGAGAAAAACAAATACATCCAAAGTATAGTATTATGCAGCAAAACTTTTATACTTTGATGGAAATGTATAAGAGTTGGGAAATTAAGAGATTTCATGAAACCATAAGAATAGGACTTCGTGAATGAGATAGTATTTCAGATGTAGATATTGTCTCTTGGTATACCAATATACAAAATATGCCCCTGGAAAGACAACTTCTTGCTTTTTGAATCTATCTTCTCAAAATATGAGAGTTTGATGTTCTTGAAAAAAAAGAAGAAATCTATGCTATGCTTCTTTCTTTTGCGGAAAAAGTAGCACCAGAATATAGAAATAGTATAACTGAATATATTGATATTCAAGAAAGTGCTGATACCTACAATCAATTTGATGAAAATCTCTCAATGTACATTTGGGAATTTATGGATTACCTCTATGATGGAACTAAAAGAGAACAAAATGATTGCATCTCTACGCTCTTGGATTTCTTAGAGGAGGAGTGAGTCGACGTACCTGAAGATATTCTTGAAATAGACGATATTTTTGGAAAGGTATACTCTCTTTTTTCGTTTTTACTTATTTGAAATTATATAGCAGATTCTGAAGTAAAAGAAGAAACTTTGCGAATATGTCTTGAATATTTTCAAGAAAAAGACCCAGAACATGAAAGAGAACTTCTTGAGTTTTTTGTGGAAGATAATAGTGATTTTCCCTATGAATCTCTGTGAAAAAAATCAGAAGAAGAAATTATGCTTCTTGAAAGAAAAGAAGTCACTAAAGCTCAAAGAGTTTCGAATGCTTATGTAAAAAGTATGCTCGAAAAAGAAAGTACCGAAATCGCTCAACACTTTGAGAATTTTTATAGTTTTCTCAAGATTTTGGATAGCAAGCCTCAAGATCTTTATATTATGTTTGAGTGAGAGCTTTCCCTTCATCCAAAATACGAAAAGTATGCTCAAAGTATCGAAAGACTCATTTTTCACTTTTCTCAACTTCAAAAAAAGGAGATGGAACAGAAATGGAGACTGTGAAAATGAGAAGGTCACTCTAAAATGATACAATATATAGATAATTTTTATACTTCTCTTTTCTGAGAAGAAGACCTCCAAAAAAAAGCTTTCATTTTATGAAGCTATTTATTACGACTTTGAGAGTTTGAAAACTTTATACCAAAAGAAGAAGTGCGAGAAATCCTACTTGGTCTTTCAAAACGGTCTGCAAATGGAATGTCTGATATTGTTGCAAATCATATTTTTCAAGATGAAAACGATGAATTTCAATGAGAACTCAATGGATATCTTCTAAATATACTAGATATCTTTGAACCAAAAGGAGAAAATATAGAAATCCTTACTTCTCATTTTGAAGCACTTATTTATTTTTTAGAACAAACAGGAATAATAATACCAGATGAAATATCAAAAGAAGAAGATACGATGGAGTTATTTCACCAAATCTTAATAAATTTACTTTTTCGAGGAATTATAGGAGATAGAAAATATAGGCAGAGAGTATGATATATATGTTTGGATTATTTTGAAAATAAAGACATCGATACAGAAATAAAAATTTTAGATTATTTAAAAAATAATACTTAGAAAAATCTTCATATTTTTTCTCTTAGTATACTCTTTCTTATCAGTGTGTCATTTTTATTTTATAGTTTGATTGTATTACGATGCATTGTGCTGTTTGATCATCATTTACAGGAACTCCCGGAGCAGGAGAAATCATACAAAAAAAGTTTATATTTGATTTTGATATTAAACTCTGTCCTTATCTATGAAATAGAGCTATTCATTCGTACCAACATTTATTGAGCCAATAAAAGGTTGATACTCGTGTAAAAGAAAGACTCCAAAAAATAAAGTGAGTTTTAGAAGACATCTATACTAATGAAGTTGATCCGATACAATACCTTATGTATCTTTATTATAAAGAATGATTATGAATAAATGATGTCAATAAACGCTTAGATGCATTATGAGTTTCTTATAATAGTATAAAATCTATAGGAAATTTATTTGTACAAACTTTTGCTTGGGACTTACGAGACAAACAAGATAGGACTCCTATTCAAGAAAGAAAAATGAAAAGTCCTAACTTTATTCCGACCCTTGCTATGCAAAAATATTGGAATAATAGATTAGATATATATAAGAATAAATTTAATAAATCCTGTCAAGATATATTATCTTCTACTCCAACGGCTTTAAGAATATTTGATGCTCAAGAATTTAAAAAGATTCGTTCTAATACAAAAAAATGTATTTATCTCCTAGAAATATATCAAGGAATAACTTTTCAAATGTTGTATGAAATAAAGCAATGAGCATGAATAGATGGAATTACTACTTTCACAAATATATTAAACCAAAAATTAGAGGAAATTCATGAAAATAATCCAGAAATTCCACTTTTAAAAATATGACAAAGTGGGCTTTTTTATGAAATACAAAAATTAGAAACTCTTTATAAAATAACTCCACTTCCCCAGAGCTCATCACCATGATAGAAAGCTACTATTTGTCCTGATGCAATCGCTCGTTGGGGAGCTTCAAATGTGATTTGATATCATCTTTTTTCATCTCTATATACTTCACAAGCTTGATCTTCCTGTCTATATCGTATTTTTGCAGAACATTTTTGAGGAAGAGTTTTTTGCTCGGCAAGAAAATGAAGCTCATTGAAAGAAAGTGTATTTGAAAAAAGTTCTTCATCTGTTCCATATCCAACGATGATCCTATTATTTTTTATATCTTTATTGATGATAAAAATAGGCTCCGGCATTCCTCCAATATCGAGTCCTTTTCTTTGTCCTATCGTATAATAAAACACTCATTTATGGGTTCAGAGATATTTTCCTGAAGTATCATATACCTCCCCCATAGAGTTTGGAATCTTTTTCTGGAGAAATTCTTTCATATCTACTTTTCCAACAAAGCAGATTCCTTGAGATTCTTTTCGCTCTGCATTTGGAAGCCCTGCTTTTCGTGCAATCTCTCGTACTTCTAGTTTTTCGAGATGTCCAATAGGAAAGAGTGCTTTTGAAAGTTGCTGCTGAGAAAGTCATGCAAGAAAATAGGATTGATCTTTATTTTGGTCGACTCACTTAAGAAGTTTATATACTCCTATTTCTTCTTGAATACGTGCATAATGACCCGTAGCGACTGCATCAAAGCCAAGTTCTAGAGCTTCATCGAGGAACACTCGAAACTTAATCTCAGAGTTACACGTAATATCAGGGTTTGGAGTGATTCCTTTTTGATATCATTCATACATATAGTTCAAGACTTTTTGTTCGTATTCGTCTCGATAGTCAAAGGTAAAAAATGGGATTTGGAGATATGCAGCAACTTCTTTTGCGACTTCGATATCTTCACGTGTGGGACATACCTCTCCCTCAGGAGCGAGGTAGTTTATCATAAAACCAGCCGTGACGTCGTAGCCTTGCTCTTTGAGAAGATACGCTGCAACCGCACTATCAACTCCACCTGAAAGTCACACGAGTATTTTTTGAGATTTTTTCATGTTTAACTATTCCTATCTTGAATTCTTTCCTTTTGATCAAAAAGAAAAGAAGCTACAAAAAACAAGTAAAATATTTTACTGTATTGTATAAAAAGTTATACTGAAGGCAATAATTTCTTAGAGAGAAATATGCACTATCAAAAACAAATTGAAACTTTTAAGAATCATGTTATCGAAGCTTCTAAGAATCCTCAATTTATTCATCATACATGGTTTATAAAATATCATCTCGATATTGTAGAACAAATTGCAATGGAACTATGTGATTTATATCCTAAAGCTGACAGAGAAATAGTAATGGTTCTAGTTTGGCTCCACGATTATGGAAAAATTCTTGATTTTGATAATCAATATGAAAAAACTTTAGAAATCTGACTTCAGGTACTTTTAGATTTTTGATTTTCAGAAGATTTTTCAAAAAAAGCTGTTGGATATGTTGAAATTATGGATAGAAAAATGGATATAGATATTTCAAAAACTGCGTTGGAAATCAAAATAATATCTTCAGCTGACGGATGTTCACACCTTGTAGGACCTTTTCTGAATCTTTGGTGGTATGAGAATAGTGAAAAACACTTTGAAGAACTTATGAATGACAATATTTATAAAATAAACAAAGATTGGACGAGGAAAATTGTTCTTCCAGAAGCACGAAATGCATTTGAAAAAAGATACCATCTTAGCTTAGAAAGATGTTGAGTATTTCCTGAAAAATATATAATCTAAACTTAAATTTTATATTTTTTCTCTTCACTATGGAAAACTATGCTACTCAATTTCTTGGAAAACAAATAGAAGTCATAATTGATAGACCTCTTGGAAGTAAACATCCAAAACATAATTATTTTTACTCATATAATTATGGATTTATTCCAAATACGCTTGCTCCAGATATGGAAGCAGTAGATGTCTATATTCTCGGTGTTTTTAAACCTGTTGAGACATTTTGTGGGAAATGTATCGCAGTGATATACATAGATTTGAGGACGATGATGATAAGTGTATTGTAGTTCCCGAAGGAAAAAGTTATAGTGATGATGAAATTAGAGTACTTACTGAGTTTCAAGAACGATTTTTTCAATCAGAGATTTTGAGATAATACCTAAAATCTCCCTTCATCTTCTAATTTCTCCAGATATTTTTGCATTTCTTCTTCGGTAGCAAAAAACTTTTTTCAAGTATATACTTCAAAAAATACTTGCACTGCATAAAAACTCGCAGAACTAAAAAGAACATAGATGAGAAACCAGTTCAGCTGTATAAATCCTAAATCAATCATTACTTCTGAAAAAAATTCAGCAAATATAAGAGCAAATCCTACAAAAAGAGCAAGTTGTGTAAAAAGTTGTTTGTGCATTAAAATGATTTTTTTCTTGAGTTCTTGCAGTCGAAACCACAAAGAAACAAGTCCTGCGAAACATCCTGAAAGAAGAGTAAGTACGATATAGAGCATAATTATTTTTTGTGTGTAAATTTTTTATAGGCAAGAATACCAACTCAAAGTCCTATAATAGTGAGTCCTGCCTTTTTGTAAAATGAATGTGAGGCTTTTCTGTCTTTTCTACTAAAAAGAAATACATAATCACAGCCCTCTTGTTGTGCTTGTTTCTGGGTTTCATCAAAAAGTTTTTTTGCATATCCTTTTCCTCGGAGCTTTCGATCTACGATAAAGTCATCGATATATCCTAGCTTATATCCAAAAAATCTATATATCGAAAGAGAGATAACTCAACATACTTTTCTTGCTGCTCTAAAAGGCAAACTAATAAATTTTTTTGCAGGTGAAAAAAAGAGTATAAAAAATCCGAGTATATATTTGTAAGATGACGAATGCCCAAGTCGGACAATAGCTCTTCGTTCACGTCGAGCAATATGGGGTGTTATTTTCATAGTTCTGTTTCGTAACTTGGTCTAATACTGTCATCACTGCGAGTATCAAAGCTAAAAAATATTTCTTTCAAAAGAAATGCAACTCCTGGATTTTCAAAATGAGACACATGTTCGAGAATAACTTGATACTTTTCCGTAAAAAATATGTTTCCAGAAGCTTGTTCCACTTTCGCTTCGATAAGGGCTGAAAGAATATCTGCGTATTTTACTTTTTTTCATATATCCCCTTCAAAAGGATGCAAGATATAAGAGCTGAGAAATGCTTTATACTCAGGAGGGATATATCAAAAAAGATAGTCATCCATCATCGTTTCCTCTACTTTTTCTAGGAGTTCTACAAATCCTGGTACTGCTTTTTTTGTTGGTGTGATGATATCTCCCGTGATAACTTCTGGAACATCATGATATATAGCTCGATACAGCATTTCTTTGATATCATTTTCCTCTCCATTCTCATTGCCTATCATTCCTATTATGTAGCTGATATACGCAACAACCACTTTATGACTCATCACTGAAATAGGAGTCGTTCTATTGTATTGATTCCAACGCATCGCAGAACTCAAACGATAAATATGAGCCAGATATTTTTCGTAGTTTGGAGTCTTTCGGAGTATATGGAGACTCGAAACCTCTATTTCTAGCTCTTCCAGTTCTGCTTTCATTTTTTCCAGAGGAACTTCATAGATATCTGGAAATACTCGAGCATTCGTAGAAGCTTCAAAGTATCCTACATACTTTTTTGCAGCAAGAAATATCCCATCTTCACGCAGCTTATCTGTTCGAAACAAGGTATCTGAAAAATCTTTTTGTAAGAGTGGGGTACTATTTTGTTGTAAAAAATATTCATAGGCTTTCGCATAAAGTTCTTCAAAAATTTTTGTATCAAGCTTTTTGATATAACTTTTTGTCCCTGAATTTATATCCGAGAGGATAAGATCAGCCAAAGAAGTGAAGATAATTTTTTTTATGAGATAGAGCGTGTCTACCTCTGTATCCTCTTCCAAATATGCCAGAAAAAGAGCTGTATGAAGGGTCGCTCCTACATTGTCCATTTGTTTAATATCCATTACTCGTGGAAAGTTATTCCAGCGAATAATAGAAAGTCAGCGAGTCAGCATCAAGCGAAGCGTGTTTCAAACCATAGAAGAAAAATTAACCCTATCTTGAATCCTTTCCCTTTTCAAGGGCAAGGGGTTTCAAAAATAGTGAAGTAATATTTGAATTATACAGAATATAAAAAAAATCCCAAGTGGGATTTTTTAGTTTTGAGCAATAAGTTTAAGTTTATTTATTTTTTCTACGAAAGATTCTTTCGATTCCATAATTGCATCAATCTCTATATCCAAATCATCTACTTGAGATCTATCAATTTCTTGTCTATTAAGTTTATTTTCAACTCTATGCCGTGCATCATCTACAGCTTTAAAATAGAGTTCTTCCTCATTAGTCAATGGTTGAGTCTCTGTTTCTCAGATTGCTACTACCACTCTTGAAGCAAAATAATCTTGTGCTTTTTGCATTTCTTCTGCAGGTGGTTTATGTCCATCTGTTTGAATTGCTGTTATGGCATTTTGAACCATTTTTGGAAACTGTATAGCTATATCAGTACAAGTTCCTGTTTGTCGAAGAAACTCTTGTGCAACGGTATATAAATCTGTAGTATTTCCTATATATTTTTTAAAATCAAATCCATTTTCTGTTAAAAGTATCAAAGCTCCTAAATCTTTTTGAAATTCAAATATATCTTTTGGAGAAGTTACACTTAAGTTTTTCTGTCTTCCAGAAAGATTTTTCAAAATTCATCTTAAATGAGTATCTAAGGTATTCGTGGAATTATCTAAATAATCCTTTAATAATCGAATATTTTCAATTACGATAAATAATTGTGCAGTTAAATTCCTCTTGTCCCAATTTAATTCTTCTTCAGGTTTTAATCAAGGCATAGATACTATTTTAAAAAATAATACTCATATATTAAATATAATATTATATTGTCAAGTATATTTTTTATTTTTTGAGAGTGAAAAGAGCTTCCTCTCTTGCACTCAAAGGCATTTTGAATACTATAGTGCTAATATTTTTCCAAAAAAACAAAAACATATATGAAAATCTGAATCGATGCGAGAATTTGTGATGAAAATGGATATTATAGCTTATTTGTACAAGAACTGATAGAAAGCTTTATTGCTCAAAATACGCAGCACGAAATCATCGTGTACAGAAAACATAATCTTCCCATAGATAGACACTCTCTTTTTACGGACTTACAAGAACGAAAAATCTTTGAAAAAGAAAAATTTGCCTTGATGGTCTTTTTTGATCATCATGTTCCTTATGGATACAAAGGAGATTATATCGTCCTCATCGAAAGTCTCAAAGAAGTATTTTTCCCAAAAAAGAAGTGGATTCAAAGATATATATTTCAGTGGAAACTCAAAAGAGCGATTGAAAAAGCTCTCAAAGTATTCGTACTTGATGGAGGATCTGCGATGGAACTCAATGAACAACTCAATATTTCAGAAGAAAAAATAGAACAAATTCCAGGATTTTTTCCAAAATATATAACTCCGGGAACACAGCTGAGTATTGATATCAAAGCAAAACATAATCTTCGTGGAGAGTACCTCATCTATGATTCTGGAAATGAAGTACATAATAACTTTGACCGAATATTAAAAACTCTCAAAAATCTCAAAGAAAAAGGAATCATTCTCAATATTATTATTCTCTGTGATGAAACAACCAAAGATATCGATATCCGAAATACTTCTTTAGAATATCAAATATCTGATCAAATCCTCTTTCTTGGAAGTGGAAGTCCTGAGCTCGAAGAAGCATATTATACTCAATCTCTCGGAGTCATCTTTTCGAGTATTTATGAGTCTTTTCCTTTTCAGTTCGTCAAAGCACTTCACTATAAGACTAGGATTTTTGCAAATAATATTCCTGCAAATAAAAATGTTATGGGAGAACATATCCTCTATCTTGATCCTCTTTCGATACACCATATGGCTGATACTATAGCTGCGAGTATAGGAAAAAAATCACATCCTCACTATGAGCATATTTCCGAAAGCTATGCTGCTATGATTTCTGCTTCTTGTTTTCAAGAAAGACTCGAAACAAAAAAATAAATCTTCTTATCCTTTTTTTCTATGTCTACACTCTCTCCAAGAACGATCGAAATTCTCAAAATCATTATCGAAGAATATATCAAAACGGGTGAAGTTTTGGGAAGTAAGCTTCTCCTCAAAAAATATGATCTCGGAGTGAGTTCTGCGACCGTTCGAAGTGATATGGCAGCACTTGAAAAGCTAGAGTTTGTCTATCAACCCTACAATTCTGCGGGGAGACTTCCTACAACAAAAGGACTTCGAGCGTTTGTAAACTATCTCATGCAACAAACTCCAGAATATTTTTTGCAAGAAGAAAATGAAACGCTTATCTCAAAAAATCTTCGGGAATTTTCAGATCTCGTACACAATCTCGTCTATAGTCTGGCAAAAACAACGAGTGAAATCGCATTTTTCGTCCTTCCAGAAAAACATGTATGCGAATACTCCTGAGTTGCGAGTTTCTTAGAGCGAAATCATAATCGTCTCGGAGATGATATTTTTCAGCTTCTTCGTATGCTCGAAGATAAACCTAGTTTTTCAAAATTTATCCAAGGTTTCTCCTATACTTCTGGGCTCAATATTTCTATCGGAGAAGAAAATATGCTTCCCTATCTCAAAGACTATACCATCATTCTCAAAGCTATAGAAATAGATGGCAGTCTCGGGTATATCGGGATTATTGGCTGACTCAAGATGAACTATAGTTTCAATATATCTGCGGTGAGGGGGATTATTTAAAGAAAGAAAGTTTCTCTAACTTTTCGTGAAATTCTTCTATCGTTCCATTATTTTCTACCGTAATATCAGCGAGTTTCATACATGCTCCTACTTTTTGAATCGTTGATTCTTCCATTTTTTCGAGTTTACAAAATTTTTCAAAAGAGATATCTTCTCCTATTTTTCAACGCTGTTTCATACGTAAATAGCGAATATTTTCATCTGATTCTATAGTTATAAAGTAACTTTGAGTATTTTTTCGTAAATATTCAAGTTGTCCTAATTGTCTCGGTCAAGTAATGATGAGAAGATCTTCTGGGGAATTTTTTACTAATATTTCTGCCAAATATCCATCTCCATATTTTTCTGCAACTTCCTTCCCAAGAGCAATTAGATTTTCTCTATTTTCTTCTATATTTCTTTGTTTTGCAAGGATTCTGAGACTTGAGCTGATCCCTAAAACTTTTCCTCATAATTTCTGAGCTAAAAATTCTCAAGCATAATCTTTTCCACTTGAGATTTTTCCTATGAGAACTATAGTTTTTTTATCCATTTTGATGATTATCTATTTTAAAAACGATGAGAGCTGTTCATTTTAAAATAGCATATGCTCGAAATTGCTTATTGATTCGAAAATAATAGATTTTTTGAGACTTTGGTTCTCTGAGTTTCAACTCTTTTGTATCTCAGGCAATAATTTTATTTTTCGCTTTCTCATACTGTCAAAGAAGTCTTCTTTTTGAGAGATACAGTATTACTCTTTCATCATACTCAATAATTTCCACTATATTCATTATATATTTTTAAAGCTACTAATATCTCTAGAGTTGATATCATCTACGATTCTTTTATCTTCATCCGACAAATCGTTATACTCAATAAATCCTATTTCTACTGGTTCATCATCAAATTGAAACTCTACTTTTCATGATTGTATCACACTATTATAGTACATATTTGTAAGAGTCGACATGTTTGAGCCTAGTTTTTTTGCGATCTTTTGAAATCTTTCTTTTGTATCTTTATCTATTGTAAGAGTCACTTGAGTTTTAGACATAAGTATAATATTATTATATAATACATAGATTATACTTATAAAATAAGGAAATCAAATATTTACCCACTAAATCCTCCTTTGGCATCTTTCTTTTCTCTTCCTGGAAAAGTGTCGGAGTACACGCAACCACAATAGTTTTGCCTGTAAATATCATGTTTGAGAGTATAATCGACACTTCGCTGAAATCCTCCATTTTTTCGAAACGCAATTTTGAGAAAATCGAGTTTTTCTTGGAGTATACTTCCTCACTCAATCACAGCTCCCTCTTTCGCTCACGCGACATCTCCCTCCATGAGGGAGACTTGTAAAGAGCTGAGTTCTAGTACTTTTTCCATATATTCCTCTACACTCTCCCCCAAAGTTTCTGCAGCCTGCTCCCTCTCCTCTTGGGAGAGGGTTGGGGTGAGGGCTGAGTATGGAGAATTATCCCATTTTTCTCCGAGATGAAACATTTTTTCCATATCTTTATGAGGAGAATTATTGAGACTACTCGTCCATTTACTAATTCCCATCTCACGAGCCAGTTTTGCAGTTCGTTCGAGTCGCATATCATAGCAATGCGTACATTTTTCTCCACGTTCGGGAGTATCTTCTAAGCCTTTTATTTTTTTGAAAAAGTTTTTCACATCGTAGTCTCCTTTGATGTATTTCACTCCTTCTATATTACATACTTCGACAAAAGCCTCATATCGTTTTTCATACTCTGCGACAGGTTGTATATTTGGATCATACCAGTAAGCTATCACTTCGTACTCTTGTTTGAGGTCCATGAGTGGAACCGTTGCATCTGGACCACAGCAAATATGTACGAGGACTTTTTCTTTTTTTTCGAGAACCATTTTTACAGGTTTATAACTGAGTCTATGAATTCCTGTAACATCTTCTTTTGATTGCAATTGGTCTTGATGTTTTTTTGTTCCGTATCCAGCATTTTCTCAAAATCAAAAATTTGGATACAAAGTCGCATACTGACTCATAAGTTTATCTCGAAATACTTTCGCGATGATACTGGCAGCTCCTATCTCTGGAACTTTGGCATCTCAGCCGATGATATAAAGTGGTTTTTGCGAAAGTTCGTCGAAAACATAGTTATCCTTTCCATCTATAACCACCGAGATATCATCAAGTTCTTTTGGAAGTTTTCGCAAAAGTTCCACGAGAGCTCGTCGCATCGCTTCTTTATTTGCCTGACGGATATTATGCGTATCGATATAAAAATTATCGACGACTCCGAGTCAAAAGAAAAGTATATTTTTTTGACTCGCTTCTATGAGCAGAGCATACAGTTCTTCCCTTTTTTTCGCAGAGAGTTTTTTAGAATCATTCATAAGATCTATAAACTCACTACTTGGGAGATGATTACTATTCCACGCAAGAGCTACAGCCACGACTGGACCGCACCAAGGACCTCTCCCTGCTTCATCGACTCCGATACGTACTTTGGTTTTCATATATTTTTTGAAAAGTAAACTCTCTTGCTTTCCAGTATAAAAAAACCACCCGAAATCACAAATGCAATTTGTAAATATTTTTTGATTTCATAGATTTTTTGCTTATATTAGTATACATATATATTCACCTCTCGCTTATGGACGAAATACGAAATATCATACTCCAAGTCGAAGTACTCAAGGCTGAAAAAAAATTTGCTCAAGCGATAGAAATGTTGCAAAAAGCTATGGCAAAGTACTCAGACGATTATAGACTTTACGAGGAAATAGCTGATATTTACCTCTACCTTTCCGACAATAAAAAAGCACTTGCGGCTTTAGACTTTGCCTTGACTCTCAATAAAAACTCAGCTACAGGAAGCTACCTCAAAGGTTTTATACTTCTCTCTGAAGATAAACTTTTTGAGTCTATTTCATATCTGGAAACTTCAAACAGACTTTTTGGAAATAATGCCGAAGTTCTTCGAAATCTTGGATGGGCCTATACGATGTCAAACCAACATGAACGAGGTATCACTATCCTCAAACGTGCTCTCAATCTCTCTCCAGAAGATGAACTGATTACCGAAGACCTTGCTATGGCTCTTATCGGAACTGGAGATATCGCAGGAGGAAATAAACTTCTCAAAAAAATAGGAAAAGCTCCTGCTCCTCGTATCTAGTTATATTTTTACTCGTGGTATTTACGAAACAACATATTCCTGCAAAAGTACTGTGTATCATCGATATAGGCAGCTATAAACTTCGTGTTTGTGCTGCTTCTTTTTTAAATCAACGCATCGAAGTTCTGGGATATAACGAAAAAAGACAAGATACGTCGTATTTTTCAAATCAAGAGTGTAAAAATCTTCCTGGACTCTGTCGAAATATCTCAGAGTCCATAGAAAAACTCGAAAAAGATCTCGCTCTTTCTCTTGATGAAATAGTTATCAACTATCCTTTTGGAGAGCTTTTTCTCGCATCGAAAAAGATACATCATACTCGAAAACATCCTCATACTTGAGTCGATGAAAACGAACTTGAGTCTATCATGGAAGTCGTAGAAAAACAGTGTCTCAAACATCTCAGTGAAGAAGTAGATATCCTCTATGGACTCACGGCCTCAGAAATACAAATACTCCTGAGTCGTGTAAATGGTATTCGTCTCGATGGAGTGACGCAAGAAAAAATTATAGGAAAAAAAGGAGAAACGATGACTCTTTCTCTCGTAAATGCTTTTATTCCCCTTAGGAAATATCATCTCCTTTCTCAAATAGGACAAGTTCTCGGGAAAAAGATTTTTCGTATTCTCCCAACAGAGTTTTGTATCACCAAGATATTTCCACAAGAAGATATCGTCATCATCAATGTCGGAGCAACACAGACGACTCTTTCCCTCAAACAAGAAGGAGAAGTTCGTGGTGTTTCAAAAATATCTATTGGGATCAACGATCTCGTAAATAAAATAGCAAAACACTCAGAGCTTCCACGAGCTGAGATTATTGATATGCTTTCTGAAAAAAAATATGAGCAAGAAAAACAAGAGTTTCTCCAAATATGGGGAGAAAGTATCGGAGTAACGCTCCAAGATATGCTAGGAACTCAGATATGTCCGAAATATTTTTATATCGGTGGAGGTGGAGGATCAAACAGCTTTCTCAAAGAATATCTCGAAAAGTTTTCTTTTACCAGCTATGATATCCGTATACTCAATCATATCGAGTTCATACAAGAAGATATTTCAGATATGCTTCATAGCATAAAATCCATAAAAATAGAGGATATACAACGTATTCCTCTTGATATGCACGTCCTGCTTTTTGAAACCAATCACCTCATCTCTCAAGAGTGGGATGTAGTGAGCACTTCTCTCAAAAACGCGATACAAAAACTCGGGTATATTAGATCATAGCATTATGCTCTGTCACTTTTTCTATGAAAAAGTCTTCCAGTGATCCTGAAAGTTTTGCTACTTCTTGTCCTTCGACAATGATAGTTCCATGGTTTATGATAGATATTCTGTCACAAATACTTTCCACATCAGCAAGGATATGCGTATTAAAAAATATCGTAGTTCCACTGTCTCGAAGAGATACCAGAAGGTCTTTTACCATCTTTCGTCCGATAGGATCAAGTCCACTCATCGGCTCATCGAGAAAGAGGAGTTCTGGGTCGTTGATGATAGACTGTGCCAGTCCTGCTCGTTGCAACATCCCTTTCGAGTAAGTTTTTAAGTAGCTATCCCCTGCTTCACTCAGTCCGACTCTCTCCAGAAGTTTTGTGACTTTTGTTTCGAGTTCTTCCCCAGCATATCCAA
>JAYTJZ010000036.1:0-14456 GCA_043730605.1 Candidatus Altimarinota bacterium | reverse complement strand
TTTCGGTATAATGTAAGAATAAAATGATGAAATCTAAACTTAATTATACAACAATTACTCATAAAATTTAACAGTTAACTGGGGAAGACCCTAAATATTTATACTTATAGAAATATTTACTCTTCACTTCTATGCTCTACCACCAAAAACCTCAATACTTTCATACTCAAATGTATGTTTCTGCTGCTTTTTTGGAATATGAAGATAAAATCCTACTCTTGCAGCGAGCTTTGAACTGTAGTTCTCCAGGATTGTGGTGTGAACCAGGAGGCAAAAGAGATGCTGGGGAAAGTTCTCTGGATGCTGGCAAGCGAGAAATACTCGAAGAAACAGGGATTGATATTTCGCAAGAAGTAGTTTCTTTTGCCTGTACGAAATATTTTTATTTTCTTGAAACGTATATAGAAATAGATTTTTATAGAGTGACCTTAGAAAAACTTCCTGAGGTAAAAATCAATACACAGGAACATACTGACTTTGTTTGGGTAAGTTTAAAAGAATCTTTGAAGATGAATTTGGTAGAAGATCTCGATGTAATACTAAAAGAAGTATATGAAAAGTAATCTTTACTCTGCCACGAGAATCTTTTCTATTTCCCACCTCCGTCTTTCTGAAGTATTCACAAACTTTTCTTCAAAAGTTTTTGTCTCTGAATTCATATCCAAAATTCGTAACAGTACCTCAGAGCCTCGAAAACTTCTTTTAAAAGGAATATATTTTGGCCATCCTTGTGAAGAACGTAAACCAAAAGAAACTGGTCCTTTTGCTCAAAAATCATGTTCTCTTCGACATACCGGATTATCAATACAAATTTCTATTCCATATTGAGTTACTTTATCAATAATTCCTTCAGACTGAATAAGTTCCCCCTCAGTTGAAAGATATTCAAACTTCACGGCTCTTCCAATTTTCTCGATAAGAGGAACAAGTGATTTTTCTTCATCATGTGGAACAAGAGACAAGGCAAACATACTCAGTACATTAAAAAAAAGAAGTTATATTTGTATTATACATAAAATATAACTTCTTTCAAATGGCATTTATATTTTTTGAAAACTATTATCTCAATTCATTGACCCAGAAATCTACATATCTGAGATGAACTGTTTCACTTGTTTTCATTTTTTGCATAAAAAGTGCGACAATTTGATTTCTCAGTTCGTGTCTCTCTCCCCACATAACGAGTATTTTTCCTCGAAGAAATACTCCCTGCGTTCGTACATCGATGAAAACTTGAGGAATAATATTTTTTTCTGGAAGCCCTAGTTTTTTAAGTTTTGCTTTTTGTTCTATCGCTCGAGAAAAGTTTCCTGAATCATAGACTTCGTTCATCGCATCAAGAAGAAGTTGTTTTGCTTCATTCATATCACTCTCATACGTAATCATAGATTCTATAGGAATATAGGTCCATCCAGCATATTTCCAGAGATTATTCAAAGAAGTTTCAAAAATAAGTTTATTGGGAAAAGATCGAAACTTTGAGTTTGGACCAGAAAGACCAAGCTCTTTAATGGTCGTTACAAGAGGATGAATCTTCACTACTTCTCAAAAAATCTGATCTCGAGGTATTTCTATCACATCTCCAATTTTATAGGTAGTATCTCGAAGCCCTATCACAAACCAAGCGATAAAAGAAGAAATAACATCTCGCAGTGCAAACCCTATCGCAGTACCTAAAATCGCAAGTGCTGGAAGAAAATTAAGAAGTTCCGAAAAGAAAAAAACAACCACAACTATTATTACTGCGGTATTTCTCATCAAGGAAAGCAGAGAAAGAATCACTTGTTTTTTTTCTTCAGGAAGTTGTGATTTTCTTTGAACGACATACACACTTATTTTCGCAAGCAAAAAAAGTACTACTATCGCAATAATAAAATAAAGTCCTTTTTTGAGCCAGTCTTTAATAATACGGTCAAATGATATTTGTGTTTTTTCAAATTCTGCTTGTTGAGACTCGAAATCAGCTTGATATTGAATAAGTTTTACTTGAGATTCTTCTATTAAAATCCTCGTTTCTTTTTGTTTTTCTTGAAGGAGTAAAGTGAGCGTTTCTGCATTTTTTTGAAAGTAAAGCGATGAGAGTATGATATCTGTTTTTTCAGGAAGGATAGCTTGGACCTCTTCTAAGAGTTCTTTCATACGTGCCTCTATCTCTGAAGAAACAACAAAAGATCCACTCATAGCGAGAGGATTTTCTCAAACAAACTTCACTATGTCTTGAGAAAGTTTTTGGTACTGTTGTTTTTGAAACTCAGTAGTTTTTTGAAATTCTATCTCATAATCTCTGTTTGCTTGTATTTCAGAGACTTTAAGTTTTTCTGTTTGAAGCTTATTATAGAGTGAAAATATTCCCGATGAAGAAGTACTCGTAAGAGTTGTTATCGTTTCTATATTTTCAGCCCCTGTAAGTGTTTGTCCTGTCTCGGCTTCTACAGAAATAAGAGAAAAAGAAAAAAGAAGAATGACAAAAAGAAGTTTTCAAAACATGAGATATCACGGTAAAATCTGTAAATACGTGAGTGTATAGGATTCTACAAAAAATTCAATTATTTTTTATGAAAGTGTAGAAAATCTCTTCTTCTCTAATAGGTACAGGGATTGGGAAATGTAGTATAAATCATATCTATCTTTTCTCGGGTTTCAGGAGAGAGGATTATTTCAGCTGAAGAAATACATTCCTTGAGTTGTTCTATTGAAGTCGTTCCGATAATATTTGAATGCACAAAACTTCTATCATTTACCCAAGAAAGCGCAAGTTGTGTCACACTTATCCCTAATTCTTGAGCAAGATCCATATATACTTGCGTAGCTGCAAGTGTTCGTTCGTTATAATTTTGAGGCATACGATCTTTCCCCCAGAGTGTGTAACGACATCCCTCTGGCAAAGCACCGTTTTGGTATTTTCCTGTAAGGATTCCTCATGCTAGGGGTGAATACCCCAGAAGTCCTACTCATTCATAAGTAGAAAACTCTGCTAAAGCTGTATCATATTCCCTTCGAATGAGATTATAAGCATTTTGTATCGTTTGAATTTCTGGAAGATTATTTTTCTTTGCGATTTCTAAAAATTTCATAGCTCCCCAAGGAGTTTCATTTGAAAGTCCAATATGTCGAATCTTTCACTCTATTACGAGTTTTTCTAGTGTTTTTAAAACTTCAAAGATATTTTCTTCCACTTCTTTTTTATCTTCTATCATGGCTTCCGAAAAATTTACTTTTCCCCAAATAGGAACTGATCGCTGTGGCCAATGAAGTTGATAGAGATCGATATAATCCGTTTTCAGTCTTGCAAGTGAACCTTCAATTGCCGTAATAATCCCTGAAGGTGTAATTCATTCTCCATTTCTTACATGTGCTACTCATCCATTATTTTTTAAACATCCAGTCACCTTGCTCGCGAGAATAATATCTTTTCTCTTTCCTGTTTTTTGTAGCCAATTTCCTACATATGTTTCGGTAAGTCCACAAGTTTTTGGATCTGGTGGTATAGCGTACATTTCTGCAGTATCTATGAAATTTATTCCATTACTTATTCCATAATCAAGCTGTTCATGTGCATCGCTCTCATCATTTTGACCATTTCCCCAATTCATGGTTCCAAGGCAGATTTTTGAAACCATTATGTCTGTATTTCCAAGTTTTTTTTGTTGCATAGTTTAAACTTTGTTTATAAATTGTATTACTTTTTCCAGTTTCCTCCTACCAGTGCTTGTTTCATATCTTCCACAAAATCTGCAAGTGAGATATCAAGCATCGTTTCACAGTTTCGAGCTTCAACACGATCCACTCCTGCAGCGAAAGCTTTGTCTTTGAGTTTTTTTTCGATAGAACTTACTTTTACATCCAGTATATTTTCACTGGGAATCATTCGAAAATATGCCCAGATAAATCCTGAAAGTTCGTCCACTGCATTGATATATTTTCTCACGAGAGTATCTGGTTTTTCTATGATTCCTGGAAGAAAATGTCCATGACTTCGGATATCTCATAAAAGTTCTACAGGAGCAGCTATCTCAGCCATAATCTTTTCAAAATCATCTTTGAGATGTTTGTCTCCATCTTTCCCTACAAAATCCCAGTCAATATCGTGAAGTACTCATACAAGCCACCAATAATGAACATCTTCACCAAGTTTAGCAGCAAAAAACTTCATAATCGCTCCGACTTGAAAGAGATGTTGCTTCGTAGAAGTCGAGTATTTTTCAATAAGTTCAAGAGCTTGGGTTTCTGTTGGGAGAGACATAGAAAACAGCTAAAAAATAATACTCTTACTCTACGAACTTCCATCAAAAAATCAAAAAACTTTTTTGCTTTTGAAAATCTTGATTATACTTATTTTTAATTTCACACTCTCTCAAAAATGAGAAAAAAATATATCGTCGTAACTGGTTGAGTCATCTCTGGCATCGGAAAAGGTGTCACAACAGCTGCAACTGGTTTTTTTGTTTCAGAGCGTTTTCGAGTCGTACCGATAAAGCTTGATGGCTATCTCAATATCGATCCTGGAACAATGAACCCTCATGAACACTGAGAAGTTTTTGTACTTTCAGATGGAGCAGAAGTAGACATGGATTTTTGACATTATGAAAGATTTTTAGGAGTAGAATGCTCAGGCATACAAAGTATTTCTATGGGGAAAATATATGCTGGAATCCTTGAAAAAGAACGAAGAGGAGACTTTCTTGGAAAAACTGTTCAGATGATACCGCATGTCACAGACCATATTTGTGAACGAATCGAGTCTGTATTTGCTCAAATGGGAGGAGATATCTGTATGATAGAAGTGGGAGGAACGGTAGGAGATATCGAAGTAGAGCTGTATCTCGAAGCAATTCGGCAAATGCGAAGAGTAAAAAGAAAAGAAGATATGATACATATCCATCTCACCTATGTTCCCATCCCTGGTGGAGTACATGAGCAAAAAACAAAACCGACACAACAGTCTATCAATCTCCTACAGTCTCGTGGACTTTTTCCTGATATTATTATCGCACGAGGAAAACAAAAACTGACAAAAGAATCTCAGGAAAAAATAGCTCTTTTTTCAAATCTGCGAGAAGAACGTATTTTTTCTATTCCTGATGTAGACTCTATTTATCGGATTCCTAAGATTTTAGCGAAGCAAAAATTTGATAGTTTGATACAAGGAATGCTCAATATCGGCTATGAAAAAAGTAAAAAACTTGATATTTGGGATGATATTCTTGAAAAAAAAGTAAAACAGACGATTCTCATAGGAATTATTGGAAAATATACAGAACTTGAAGATTCTTACTCCAGTGTCGTTGCAGCTCTCAAACATGCAGGATATATTTTAGGAATCAAAGTAGAAACACGATTTATCAATACTCGGGAACATGATGCAATCGCAGAAACTTCAGGATGTCACGGATGTATTATTCCCGGAGGTTTTTGAAATACAGGAATAGAAAATATGATCTCGAGCCTTACCTATCTCAGAGAACATAAAATCCCATGTCTCGGAATCTGTCTCGGAATGCAACTCATGGCTCTCGAATATAGTCGAAATATACTCCATATTTCTCAGGCAAATAGTCTTGAGTTTGATAAAAATTGTAAACCCTACGATGTCATTACCTTACTTGATAGTCAAAAAAATATAGTGAATCTTGGAGGAACGATGCGACTGGGGAAACAAGGAAGTATTCTCAAAAAAGGAAAAACCTTAGAACTTTATGAAGAAAAGGGAAGAGTTTGAAAAAATAAAGTAATATTTGAAAAGTTCCGACATCGCTACGAACTTCATCCAGATACCGCAAAAAAATTTGATAATACTGATTTTCACATAGCTGGGGTAAGTCAAAAAGAAGATATAGTTCAGTTTCTCGAACTCGATACACAGATACATCCTTTTTATCTCGGAACTCAATCTCATCCAGAGCTCAACTCTAGTCTCGAAGATCCAGCTCCACTTTTTATTGGGCTTTTGAAAGCCTGTATAAAAAAATAGGGGATGATTAAAATCATCCCACAAAATGCTCTGATTATTTTTTACTGTGTTTTCCCTGCTTGTTCAAGTTTCATCTGCTGATCAGCAAGTCCGCAAGCTTCTATAATCGCATCGAGTCTTCCAGACATAATAAGAGGAATCCCTGAAAAGTTTTGTCCGATACGATGATCCGTTACTCTATCTTGAGGGAAGTTATACGTGCGTATCTTTTCACTTCGATCTCCAGAACCTACTTGAGCGAGTCTTGCTTCTCCCATTTCTTTTACTCGTTTTTCTTCTTCGAGTGCATAGAGTTTTGCACGCATGATCTGATAAGCTTTTTCTCGGTTTTTGTGCTGACTTCTTCCTTCCTGACAAAATACTGAAATTCCTGTTGGAAGATGCACCATATGTATCGCAGAATCTGTCGTATTTACGTGTTGTCATCCTGCTCCTGATGATTTAGTTGCTTTGATATCAAGATCTTCTTCCCGAATATCGATATCTACTTCATCTACTTCAGGCATAATCGCAACCGTAATAGTACTGGTATGTACTCGACCTTTGCTTTCTGTTTCTGGAATACGTTGTACTCGATGAACTCCAGACTCATATTTAAAAAGATTATAAGCTCCTTCTCCTCGTACTTCAAAAATAATTTCCTTCACTCATCCTCCTTCACTATCAGATTTCTCTGTCACTTCGGTTTTAAATCCTCGTGCCTCAGCAAATACGAGATATGCACGTGAAAGTTCTCAAGCAAAGAGTGCTGCTTCATCTCCTCCAGCTCCAGCTCGAAGTTCTACGATGATATTTTTATCGTCATTATGATCTTTGGGAAGTAGTTCTACTTTGAGTTTTTCTTCTAGTTCTGGAATAATATCTTCGGCTTCTGATATTTCCATTTTGAGAAGTTCTCTCATTTCTTCATCTTTTTCAAGTCCGAGCATCGTTTTATTTTCCTCAAAACTTTCAGAAACACTTCGATATTGTCTATAGAGTTTTACTGCAGCTTCTATCTGTTTTTTTCGTGTTGCCACTTCCTTCACTTTTTTCTGATCTTTAAATATTTCAGGATCTGAAAGCTGAGCTTCAAGATTCACAAACTCTTGTTCCAGAGTATCAAGGTTAAATTTCATAGAGATTTTCTAAGACGTAAATTTTTTGCGTATTGTATAGAGAAGTGGTAAAATAGCAAGGATAGCTTTAAAAAAACCTAGATACACATATCTAGGTTTTTTCTCATTTGAGATTTACTATTTTTTAGAATGTAGCACCATTTTCCAAATCATCACTGCAAGAATCGCTCCTAAAATAGGACCAACAAAGAAAATCCAGAGTTGAGAAAGTGACTCTCCTCCAGTCATCATCGCTGCACCAAAACTTCGTGCAGGATTGAGTGAAGCATTCGTAATCGGACCAAGTACCATAATTCCCATAGAAAGAGTGAGACCTATCACCAGTCCTACAAGATGTCCTGCTGTATCTTTATGTGTTGCTCCAAATATCACAAGAATAAATATCGCAGTAAAGATCATTTCTGCTAAGATAGCTGAAAAAGTACTATATCATGAAGTAACCGTATTTACGGCAAAGTTTGTTGCATTAGGAACAATAAAAGAAAGAAGAAATGCTCCTAAAAGAGCTCCGAGAAACTGTGCGAGCATATACCAACTCGTATCTTTTGCGGAGATATCTCCTCGCATAAAAAATGCAAGGGTAATCGCAGGATTGATATGGCATCCCGATATAGAACCGATGGTATATACCATACCCATAACAGCGAGACCAAAAGCAAGTGCCACTCCTACAAGTCACAAAGCATCTCCAGCTATCACAGCTGCTCCACACCCTACTAGCACCAGAACCGTTGTCCCAATGAACTCTGCAACATATTTTTTCATACACAAAAATATAAGAGAAGTAAAGTGTTATCCTTCATAATAAAGGGAAACATATAACAATATAGGAAGATTTTGAAGAAAGTAAAGAAAATACTGTTTTCACAAAAAATCCCTCTTTCACAGAGGGATTTTTTCTAGAATACAAACTTGAGTTTTTCGAGAGGAACAAACTGTGTACCAATTTTGATTTTTGGAGAAAAATTGTGTTCTTCTGAACCTTCGAAAAAAAAGCTATTATCTTTTCCTTCGAGTTCGAGAGCTTTTTTGAGTTGTTTCTGAACATCTTTTATGACTCACATCTTATCGAGTACATCATATACTCGCATCACCGCTTCCATATTTTCAAAGTCTGTCATACGAACAATTTGCTCAAGACGTTTTCATGAAGCCTCAAACTCATAATTTCCAAGATATCGAACTTTTACTGATCTCTCATCTTCTGTTTCTTTTTTGAGATCAAAAAGAGTATGTTCTAAAGCTGATTCTTTTTGTGAAAGAGTAGGAAGATCTTGTATATCCATAAGAGGAGTATAGTTTTCTACCAAAAAATCTTTGAGTTCTTCTATCCCTTGTCCGGTTGCAGAAGAAATAACGAAGTATTTTTTTGTAGGAAATAATTTCTGAAACTCCGTTACAATATGTTCTTTCATCTCGCTATCAAGCAAATCTCCTTTCGAAAATACGATGATTTCTTCTTTTTCTTGAAGTTTTTGAGAAAAAAGACCTAGCTCTTTCCGTATATCACTATAGTCTGAAAATACTTTATCAAGTCGATACAGATCAAGTAAATGTATAATAACTCCAGTACGTTCTATATGTTTGAGAAATTCGATTCCAAGTCATTTTCCTTCGCTGGCTCCAGGAATAAGTCCTGGAACATCTTCGATAACAAGAGCTTTTCCTTTATGTTCCAAAACTCCAAGATTTGGAGTAAGAGTCGTAAAAGGATAATCTCCTATTTTTGGTTTTACGTTCGAAAGTTTCGAGATAAGAGTTGATTTCCCAGCACTCGGAATACCGATAATCCCGATATCTGCAACGAGTTTGAGTTCTAAAAATAAATCTCTCTCTTCTGGGGTATCTCCAAGCTCAGCAAAAGCTGGAGCTTGTCTCGTAGAAGTCGTGAAATGGGCATTTCCATATCCTCCTCGACCACCGTGAGCAACACAGATCTTCATCGCTTTTTCACTGAGATCAAACAAAAGTTCTCACGAAAGACTCTCTCGAACGAGGGTTCCTACTGGAACTCGAAGTACGAGATCTGCTCAGTTTTTTCCGTGCATAAGATCCTGCATTCCAAACTCTCCATTTTCTGCCGTGAGTACTTTTTTATGTCGATATTCACTCAGAGTATTGAGATTTTCATCAGCGAGCAGATACACATCTCCTCCATCTCCTCCATCTCCTCCCCAAGGACCACCTTTTGGGATATATTTTTCTCGTCTCCACGAAACAATTCCGTTTCCTCCTTTTCCGGCTATTACTTTTATATGCACTTCATCGATAAACATAGGTGAAATATAGTTTTAAATATTGCTTCAAGTATATGCAAAAAATGAATTTTGCGAAAAAATAGTTCTTCGTTTTTCTCTGAACGAAGAACTATTTTTCATATATTTTTTATGGTGTCAGTAAGTGGATTTGAACCACCGACCTCGGGGATATGAATCCCGCGCTCTAACCAACTGAGCTATACTGACAAAAAAGCTGAGTGCTGAAGAAATCAGTCTCAGCTTTCTAAAAGATTTTTTGGTTGCGGAGATTGGAATCGAACCAATGACCTCAAGGTTATGAGCCTTGCGAGATGCCACTTCTCTACTCCGCGATACAAAAACAATGGTACGGCTACGGAGAATCGAACTCCGGTTACCTGGATGAAAACCAGGTGTCCTGACCACTAGACGATAGCCGCATAGGAAATGCTTGGTCGAGAAATAGCTCGGGTATTATATACATAAATGTGTTGAGTCAAGTTTTTTGCAAGTTTTTTTCTGTGTCGAACATAAAGTAGACAAAAAGTTTTGCACCGATAGTGTTTTTCTCTATAGTATTGTGGACAAAAATATTTCTAAAAGTACTATAAAATGTATACTATAACACGTCAAGAAGCTTCTGATACTCTCGGGATGTCGACTCGAAGCATAGATAGATATGTCAAAGCTGGAAAACTTCGAAGTAAAAAAGAAGGAAAAATTATTTACATCCATATCCAAGATGTTGAAAATCTTTCAGGAGAATCTCAAGAGAAAAAACCTGAGATTATTATGCCAAGAGAAAAAACATCTTCTTATACACAAAAAACTCAAACTCAAGAAAATACACAGGTATCTTCTGGGAGAGAAGAATCTCAAAGTCGAGCAACTCTTGAAAAAATATATCTCGATCTCCGACAGGAAATAAAACAAAAAGATCAGGCACTACAAGATATCTCTCTTCGACTCGGACAAGCTCAAGAAATAGCAAAAAACTCTGTAAGTCTCATAGAGTTTAAAAAATCTCAATTTCTCCTCGAAGAATCAAAAGGACATATATCTCATGAGCTTCAAAATCTTCGAGAAGCAGCTGAAGAACTCAAAAAGAGTCTTAAATACGAAAAATCAACAAACTACATCTTGATTGGTTTTTGTATCGTGTTGATGCTTGGACTCGGAGTTCTTTGGTTTCTCAAGATATAAAACTCTCATTTTCTCAAAAGATATATCTTTTGAGAAATTTTGTTCCCGTAGTTAAGTGGAATAACAAGGCACTCCTAAGGCTTAGTCACAAGTTCGATTCTTGTCGGGGACACCATTTTTTGAATATTTTTTTTGATTCTGTCTTTCTTACGTTCTTCTTACATACTCATTATACATAAAAAATCTCTTTTTTTAAGGAAAAGGAAAAATATTTTTTCGTATTTTTTCATAAGACACTATAATACACTGGTTATTTTATATTTTTTACACTTCATAGCCCTATGGCAACTATAAAAAAAGACATTACTGAGGAAAAAACTCCTCGAAAAAGAGTTCTGAGTAAAACAAAAGAAACTCCAACTTTAGAAAAAGTAGTACAAGAAAATGTACGTCATATCGAAGAAAATACTCGAGAAATTCATACGAATTCAAGCATGATTCATATACTTTATGGTATCATTATTGTACTCATGCTTATTATTGCTGGACTTGCATTTTTCGTAGGAACAAAACTTGGTTCTGGAGGAAGCAATGTACCTGGTATCACGCAAGCACAAGACATAGAAATCACAGTAATTGATGATATTCGCTGTACTGACTGTCAAACAACAGAGTTGCTAACACAGCTCAAAACGCTTCCTTTCCTTACAGGAGCAACGTTTGTACAAAAAGATTTTGCTGAAAAAGGAGTAGCAGAGTATCTCAAAGCAAATAGTATTACTTTACTTCCTGCAATTATTTTTAATACGAATACTCTCAATGATGCAGGACAAATAACTCCGTATCTTAAGGCTACAACTGATGGAAAAGGATTTTCTCTCGCGCTTCCTGCAAAGTTTAATCCTTTTGCAAAAAGAAGTGCCAATGGTTTTCTCCTCTTAGAGGGTGATACTTTGAAAAACATCCAAGCTGAAAGTACGATACAAGGAAATAAAGATGCAAAAATAAGCTGGATAGAATACTCTGATGTACAGTGTCCATACTGTGCAAAACTTCATAATGAAGGAACTCCAAAAACAGTTTCTGAAAAATATGGAGAAAATCTCAATATTATATTCCAGCACTTTCCTCTTGATTTTCATGATCAAGCTCAAAAAGGAGCTGAAGTACTTGAATGTATTGCAGAACAAAAAGCAGATGTTCTCTATACTGTAATAGAAGCTCTCTATAAAAAATACCCTAAACAAGATGCTACTGTTGAAGGAATCAAAGATATTGCAGCTGAAAATGGAGTCAATAAAGAAACTCTTACTTCATGTATTGATTCTGGAAAATTTACAGAAAAAGTAAAAAATCAAATGAAAGTAGGGCAAGAAGTATTTGGTATCACTGGAACTCCAGGAAATATCATCATCAATACAGAAACTGGTGAATATGAAGTGATTTCAGGAGCATATCCTGCAAGTGCTTTTGAAGCAATCATAGATAAGATGTTGAAATAAGAAAACTACATCCTCCAAAAAAATCTCCAGCAATACTGCTGGAGATTTTTTGTAGAATCATTTTTTAGTAAAACATTTTTTTGATGAATCCCTCATCTTTTCTCCAGTTCTTTTTTACTTTGACTCGAAGGGAAAGAAATACTTTTTGATCAAACATTTTTTCGAGTTCGAGGCGAGCTTCTTTCCCTACTTTAGAAAGCAAGCTTCCTGCTTTTCCTATCACGATATATTTTTGAGAATCTGTTTCCGTATAGATATAGGCTGCTATTTTTTTAAGTTCTTCTACGTCTTCTATTTCCTCTACTGCTACGAAGATGCTATGAGGAATCTCTTCCTTGAGTTCATGAAAGAGTTTTTCACGAATGATTTCAGAAATACGAAAATGAAGATCTTGTTTTGTATAAAAATCTTCATCATAGAGCATCATCCCGAGAGGAAGTTTTTCTTTGATAGCAGAGAGAAGTTTTTCAAAACCCGTCTTTTGAGTACTCGATATTTCAAAAACGTTCTCTCAGGTACGAAACTCCACTACTTTTCGGAGGTCTTGTTTCGTATACACAAAAAATACTGGAACTTTGATATTTTCTAAAAGTCCTTCGATATATTTCTCTTCTGGTCCATATGGACGAGAACTGTCGATGAAGTAGAGTACAACACTCGCTTCTGAGAGACTCGAAAAAGCCTGAGAGTTTATTTCGCTATTAAACTTTTTTTCTGATTCATGAATTCCAGGAGTATCAAAAAAGAGGATTTGAGCCTCAGCATCGTTATATATTGCAAGTATCTTATTGCGTGTTGTTTGGGGAACTTCACTGGTAATCGCTATTTTTTCTCAGATAAGTGTATTGATAAACGTAGATTTTCCTGCATTTGGTCGTCCGATAATCGCAACATATCCTACTCTTTTTTCAGATAAATCTTGTGTTCTTGCTAAAATATCCTTGAGATTGAGTTCTTGCATGAAAAGAGCTTACGAATATATACTTTCTGTATAGTCTCAAAAAATCTAGGAAAGTCAATTTTCTTTTGACAAAAGAGCGATTTTTCTTAAAATTTCGCAAGCTTTGAAAAAAGCGTATTTTATATCCTTCTTTGGGTGTGTACTCAAAGATGTTAACCATAGGATTATATGGCAAACTATGAATTCATGATGATTCTCAACCCAAGTGTTGGAGAAGCAGGTCTTGCAAGTAGTATCGATACAGTAAAATGAGCTCTTACAGAAGCAGGAGCAACCATCGCAAAAGAAGATGTATGGGGAGAAAAGAAACTTTCATACAAAATAAAAGGTTCTGAAACAGGATACTACATCCTTTGGACTCTCGAAATCGACGGTAAAAAAATAAAAACACTCAATACAAACCTCAATCTTGATGGAAATATCTGGAGATACATGTTCGTAAACCTTGATGCTTAATTTTTTATAATTCCATATATTATGAGAACGGTAAATAAAGTGATCCTGATAGGAAATGTGACTCGAGATCCTCTCGTAAAAGAAACAGAAAATGGAAAAAAGATAGCAATGTTTACTCTCGCAACCAATAGATACTATAAAACCTCCGATGGAGAAAATAGATCTGAAGCAGAGTTTCATAACTGTGTTGCTTGGGGAACTCTCGCTGAGAGAACAGCTCAATTTCTCAGTAAATGAAAACTCATTTATATAGAAGGAAGACTCAAAACTCGCATCATCGAAAAAGACGGTGGCGAGAAAATATATAAAACAGAAGTAGTCGTAGGAAATATCATATTTCTCAACAAACGAGAAGATTTTGAACACGCAGGACTGGATGAACTTGATACTCTCGACGATGACCTCGACGATGATAAGTTCTAAAAAATATTAACTCTCTCTTGAATTCTCTCCAAATACTAAGCCCTCATACAATTTTCTCCCAAAAGGAGAAATGAGGCTACAAAAAAATATTATTTATAAAAAATTATTATGTCAGAAAAAAAAGTATGTCCTCTTGAAGGAATAACAGTAGACTACAAAAATGTAGAACTTCTTAAAAAATATATTACTAAATTTGGAAAAATCGTTCCACGATATTATTCTGGAGTATGTCTCAAAAACCAAAAGAAACTGGCTCAAGCTATAAAACGAGCACGTATCATGGCTCTTCTTCCTTTCGTAAAAAACTATGATCCAAATTTTCAAGGGTAATTCTTAGAAAAACTAAAAAACCACTCACAATGAGTGGTTTTTTTATTATCTTTAAGTTCCTAAATTTTCTTCATATCCTCATTCCTCATCTAAGCCTTTAAAAGAAAGTTCTTCTCCAGTTTGAGATGTATATTCTAACTCAATTATCAAATAATACCTTAAATATTTTTTAGGATTCTTTTTCCAATCTTGCTCGGTCGATTGAGTTAGTATTTTTATAGGGTCTTCCCCAGTTGACGAAACTTTAATCTCGTTATACTGGCAGTATGAAAGCAAAAAACAGATATAGAAAATGAGCACGATTTGACAATGCTC
>JAYTJZ010000035.1:0-4681 GCA_043730605.1 Candidatus Altimarinota bacterium | reverse complement strand
ATAGACCTCGGAAAACATTCTGCCGATAAAGATCATACTCTCATGACAGGAGGAACACTCTCGGTTGATAAAAAGATACGATCAGAGTCTGGTATAAGCTTTTATACCTATACTCTTCCTCTTTATACTTCTGGGAATTTTGATATCGATTTTCATAAAGGAATTCACAGTGCAGAACACCTACTTGCCTATCAAAAAGATACTGGAAGCGTTCGAAATAGTCTCGAAGAAGTGACTCATGGCAAAATATCCGGAAAAGTGATTCTTGATATCTCTCCCTATAAAACTTCACAAAATACTTTTGGGTTTCGTATCACCTCTCTCGTCCCTCTTGAAGTCGAAATGGTTCGAGAACTCACAAAAATTTCTGTTCAAAGGGCTATAAATTATCTCACAGAACATCAAAGAGTGCCATTTGCGACTGCAAAACAGTGTGGACAATATAACTTCCATAATATACAGCAAGCGATTTACAATCTCTCACAAGTACATACAGAAAACCTAGAAATCACACAAGTCAGACATAATATACACCATACTACAGCCTATGTCTGTGATTTGCGATTTCTCAAACCAAAACTCGATGGGCGAGATGATATGACTATGTTTTCTCCTGATTTTTCTTATAAGATATCAGAGATTATCGAACTTTTTCTTTGAAAAAAACTCGGTGATACTCTTGTTATCGTAGGAACATTTGGATGTATGACGGGGATGTATCTCTGTATCAGCTCTGAAATAGGAGACGAAAGTGATATAGCGAGTATTCATAAAGCGATTATAGAGGTACTCGAAGAAAAAATAGATATACAAACTCTCTGAGAATCTGAGAAAATACAATTTCAAACCCTTTTAGAAAACTACAAAAATTTTGGGGTATAATACTATCTATATCATCCTTTATTTCTCTTAAGAATCATTTGCTTTGCATCTGATTTTTTTTATACTCCTGCTTCTATTGGCTTTATAAAACTCTTTTTTTATGTTCTCTTTTTTTGATACATTTACAGCAGAAATCTCAAGTATATTTTTCGCTCATCCACTTGCTCAATGTGTTGGATTTTTAGCTATGTTTATCTGAATTCTTGGTTTCTTAGTTACCAATGATAGAACTACTGTAAAAATTTTTATTGTTTCTTGTGTTTTTTGGTTGGGACATTTTTACCTTTTAGGAAACTGGGGAGCATTTGGAGCAACATTTATAGGTTTTATACGACTCATCCTTTCTTTGAAATATCAAAAAAATATATCTATCCTCTTATGAGTCCTAGCTTGCAGTCTTGCATACGGAATCTATAGTTTCGATGGGAAAATAATTTCTACTCTTCCTCTTATAGCAACTTCTGTCTCAAGTTATGGTTTTTTCTTTCTCGAAAAAATTCGCTTGCGTATCCTCTTAGCATGAGTGTCTGTACTGTGGTTTACCTACCATATCAATACTGGATCAATGAGTGGGGTTCTGAACGAAATTATTGTCCAATGTACGATTTGGTACTCAGTATTTATGTTTGCAACCGGACATGAAAAAAAGAGAAAGATATTAGATAGATTCAGAGCAAAAGTATGAAAAGCTCCTGATCGACTCAATTTTTGAAGATACATATTTTTTCGAGATAAAGATAGATTTGAATAATTTATTTTAAAAGTACCTATAAATTGACAATATATATTATATATGTTTTAATAAATATATATTATTATTTATAGATGATTGCTATGCCTGTTTTTGAAACTACTTTTTTCTGAGAACTCACTGGTTTTCTTGGAATGATTATCGTCCTTATAGCCTATCTTCAGAAAGATGATTTTACGGTAAAAAAGTTGATGATTCTTTCTTCATTTTTTTGGGGAATTCATTTTTATATTCTTTGAGTATATGCAGGTCTTGCTGCGATTATTATATGGTTTATCCGTATCTTACTCTCATTTAAATACAAAAAAAATATAAAAGCTTTTCTTTTTGTCGTTTTACTTGCATGTGGAACTTCTTATTTTACGTTTACAGGATTTGGTTCACTTCTTCCAGTTTTTGCATCAATTTCTGGAGCGTATGGATATTTTTTCCTCGAGTGAGTCAAATTAAGACTTATGATGCTCTTTAATTCTACCCTTTGGCTTTTCTTTAATTTTTATATTGGCTCTGTCAGTGGAATAATAAATGAAGTACTCGTTCAAGTCATACTGCTTGCAACCGTCTATCGTATGGTTCATCCTGAAGGAGGAATGCATTATTATTCTCGAAAGGTTGCAGATATTCTTTTACAAAGAAGCAAACCTGACTATGATAGATATATATTTATTCGCGATCGCATCGCTTGATATCGACATACCTTATGAAGTTACTTCCTCTACATCTTGCATTACGACTTGAGAACATTTTTTCAAAAGAAGAAATGACTACTCTCTTATCTGTCTTTTCAAAGGATAAAAGACAAGTCTCATTTCGAATAAATACACTTCTTTCTTCCCAAAAAGAAATTGAAGAAGCTCTTATATCAGCTCATATCTCTTATATAGTTCTTGATTTTCCAAAAAACTGTTTTCTCTTAGAAAACAGTTTTTCTGAACCTGATCTTTGGAAGCTTGATATTTATAAGCAAGGTAAAATCTATATACAAGGGATTTCAAGTCAAGTTCCTGTGCATTTTTTTAAACTCCCTATACCAACCTTTCCCTCAAAGGGAGAAAGGAGCGAACAGCCCCTTCGTATACTTGATGCCTGTGCTGCTCCTGGAGGAAAGACATCACAACTTGCAGCACTCTATCCAGAAGCTGAAATATATGCTTTTGAACCTCAAAAAATAAGATTTGAAAAAATGCTTCATAATCTCAATAAACTTGGAATATCAACACAAACACAAAATCCTAAACTGCCGCAAGATACAAAAACACAAAACCCTATCCTGAATCCTTTCCCTTTTCAAGGGCAAGGGGCTACAGTGAAATGTATATATGATAGTGTCGAAAATATGAAGTACTATGTATTTCCCTCCTCTCCTTGAGGAGAGGAGATTCAGAGGTGAGGTTTTGAGTATTTTGATATTATACTGGTTGATGCTCCGTGTAGTGGAGAATGAGCCTTACACTTTTCTGATAGTACATTTTTAGAAAACTGGAGTATAAGTCATATACGAAAAAATTATGCTCGACAAAAAGCGATTTGTGATTCTGTACTCCCCTATCTCAAAACAGGCTGAGAACTGATATATTCTACCTGTACGATAGCTCCAGAGGAAAACGAAGGAGTGATACACTATCTGTTGTGTAAATATCCTGAACTTTCTCTTGAAAATATTGACTTATCAAAAAATAAATATATAAATATAAAAACAGCTCTAAAAGCTTTTGAAAAATACTTTTTCAAAAAAGAGATTTCACAAAATTCTATACGAGTAATCCCAAGTGAATTTTCAGAATGATTTTATATGGCTAAACTCAGAAAAAATGTGATTTCAAACTCTCGTTGAAGCAATAAATATGGGTAATATTCCTGCTTGAATATCTTCAATACCTCATATCAAATGAGAAGTATATAGTGGAAATGTTAATGGTATAGATACTACCCAAGCTGGCTGCCCTGTAAGAGAATCTGTCATTAATATAGATAAAATAGAGCAATGATATGCATTGAGGTGTAGGAATTTACTCGAATGATGACTCTGTGCTAAAACATGGGATTGAGAAAGTAAATATCAAGTGTGTAGTCTTCTCTGAATGTTCGAATCACTAAAAAAACAAGAAGTATAAACTTCTTGTTTTTTTAAATGTATCTCAAAATAACTATTTTAAAACGATACATACTTCAAGACCATTTCAATCATAGGTAAATGTTCCTTTTTTTTCATCACAGGCTTCTTTCGTGATATCATATATCCCTCCTATCACATAGTCTTCTGGCATCTGAGTGGATCCTGCATTTGTTTTCCATCGATGCATCATAATCTGAAGTTCAAATCGTGCATACTGGAGTAACCTATATATTTTTGTATCTGCTTCTGACATCGCAGCATCTGCTGGAGTTTTCATAGAAAGTTCAGAAAGAGCTGATTCAAAAAATGTTACTGATTTTTCAATCGCTTTTACTGATTTTTCGGTATTCCAAGAAAGTTTTTCGAGTATTTTTGATCCGTAGTTTTCTATGAGATCGACTACTCGAAGTCGAGTTGCTTCATCTATTTGAGTTTGAAGAGTGAGATAATAATTTCTGTCATTTTCTGACATAAATCAAAGAGTCTCCTCTTCTATTTGCTCATCAAGACACATCCATTCTTCTTTTCCTTCTGGACCATAGGTATCTTCACAGTACATTTCTGTCATCGCTCCCAATGCTCCATTCATAATACCGATACTATTACATCCGTCAGTAGCTCTTTCACAAGTCATACCTTCTGCTCTCAAAAATGCTTCTGAAGTCGGATACACAGGAGATGATGCAGAGACTGCAGATATATTTAAAAGTATTCAAAATATCGCAGTAATAAATAGTTTTTTCATAAAAAACGAAACATTATAAATAAAAGAAAGATGAGCGCATATCACCTTCTATGAAACAAAACGAAAAAGAAGAAAGAAAGTGACAAAATCTTAAAACCCACTTTGTAATTCTAACATCTCATTATAGTATCATCCTTTCTCTATGAGAGTTTGATGCGTTCCTCGTTCGATGATGTTTCCTGAATCT
>JAYTJZ010000034.1:0-4693 GCA_043730605.1 Candidatus Altimarinota bacterium | reverse complement strand
TGCTATATTTTGCAGAAGTTTTTCTTCGTTTTCATGAAAGTCTTTTTTTGCTCTTCCTACGACGAGAAAGCCATGATTTTTTTCTCAAAGCATGAGAGGAGTAGAACGAAAATATTGAAGGAGAGATATATTTTCTTGCTTGAGAGTTTCAGCTGAAAAAGTATTATTTTCAAATTTGAGAATCGTATTTTGGAGTTTTTCTGCTGTTTGAGAGTGATACTTCAGTTTAAAATAGTCATCTAGGACAATATTTTTCTCAAAATAGAGGATTTCATCGGCTTGTACGATAGATTGAAAAGTGGCAAGTAAAGAAATGATAGCTTTCATATTGATTTGCTGTATTTCTGATATCGCACAAGAGATTTCATAGTTTGCGGTGACTTCTCTATTAGCTCGTAAAAGTCGAGTATTCGTGAGTTCTATGATATGGAGTAACAGAGTGTAGGCTTCTTTTGGAAAAGCTTCTACAAATTTTGGGAACATATTTTTTCCATGAATACGAAGCAAAAGAGTATCTCTTTGTGCAGAAATACATACTTCTTTTGGAAGCACTTGTGAGAGACTTCCTTCTCCTATGATATTTCCCACTCACAAGAGACTGAGTATCTTGAAAATATCACTTTGAGAAGAGATAGATTTTTTGATACACAGCTCTCCATCATAGATGAGGTAGAGATATTCATCGATATCTCCTTCTTGAAATAACACTTCTCAAGAGAGGAGTGATATTTCTTCGAAAAATCCTGAGATTCTAAGATTTTCTAGGGCAATCATAGTTTTTTATGTTATGCAGTAAGAAAATCAATATTTTCAGTATCCCGTAGTGAGCTCAAAAGAGTCTCTTTGGAGATATATCATTTTTTATAGAGCGCAGCCAGATAGTTATCCATCAGGATCATACCTTGTTTTTGTCCTATTTCTATGACCGAATAGAGTTGATGAGATTTTCCTGATATGATGAGATTTCGAACGGCATCGTTATTGAGCAGGATTTCTCTCGCTGCTATTTTTTCTTCTTTATCGACTCTTGGAAGGAGTCTTTGTGCGATGATAGCTACGAGACTCATCGCAAGCTGCATACGTATTTGATCTTGCTGATCTGCTGGAAACACATCGACGATACGATCGATAGATTGAACGGTATCATTGGTATGCAGTGTAGAAAATACGAGATGTCCTGTTTCAGCGAGAGTAATGGCTGCTTTAATCGTTTCTGGATCACGCATCTCTCCCACCATGATGATGTTTGGATCTTCTCGGAGACAGGACTTCATCGCTCGTTCAAAACTTTTGGTATGCACTCCGATTTCTCTCTGGTTTACGAGAGATTTTTTATTTTTAAACACAAACTCTATCGGGTCCTCAATCGTGATGATATGTTTTTTGAAGTTGGTGTTGATATAGTCTATCATTCCTGCGAGATTGGTTGATTTTCCAGATCCTGTTGGTCCGGTCATCAAGATAAGTCCTTTTGATTTTTCACACAGAGTTTTTATAAGTTCTCAAAATCCGAGGGATTCAAGAGTTGGGATTTCTTCGGGAATGATACGAAAAGCAATAGAATTCCCTCTGGTATCTTGGTAACAATTCACACGATATCGGGTATGAGAAGTAGAAGAGTTATTGGAGTAGGAGGTGTCGATTTCATGATGCATCAAGAATGTAAGATAGTTTTCTTTGCTCAAAATACATAAAAGTATCGTGTTCATATCTTCTTCAGAGAGAGGAGTGATTTTTTCTAAGAGTTCTCCTACAGGAAGTTCTTGAATCTCTTCGATATCTCCAGAAGTATTTCGTATCATCGGAAAGTATCCGGTAGAAAGGTGGATATCCGAATATCTTTTTTGCTCGCAGAGCGAAAGAATTCCAGAAAATATCTGTAAAATTTCCATAAAAATAACTAAGAAAAACAAAATATAGAAAAATAATAACATATATCTTGAAAAAAAACTATTTTTTTACTTTGACGATTTTCCTATAATGTACAAACTCCAAAAAACCTTTGGAAAAACAAAGAAAAACTCTACAATAGTTCCAAGCTAGATATTTACTTTTTTCTATGAAACACCCAAAAAAAATGCAGGATATTTCTGCCTGAATCCAAGAAGAAAGTATCGATACTCGAGATAAAAATGCTCTCAAGGAAGCTCAAGTTATATCTTCGGGAGAAGATATCTTTTCTGATATGTCTTCAGGAGAAGGAAAAACACTTTCTTTTGCTCAAACACATAGTATCACGGTGGATAAGAAACGTGGAAAACACTTTGATGCACTCGAAAAACGAGGAGCATTTTCCTCATTTTTTCAGATGAAATCTGTCAATCTTCAAAAGAAAAAAGAAGTTTTTTCCCTCACTCCTGCTCGTCTCAAAGTCCAAAGATATATAAAAAATCTCTCTACTATCTGACTTGTGATAGCAGGATTTTTCACTCTTCTCGCTCTCGTTTTTTTTGGGTATCTGGATAAGATATTTGTAGAAAATAGAGTCAACTCAGGGTATCAAAAACTTCTCGATATTCGAGAAGGAAACCTTGGGCTCTATGATATACAAAAAAAAGTAAATAATGCTCGTTTTGACTTACTTCTCGCTGATGTATTTTTTACTCCATTTTCTCTTTTTTCTGGAGAAAAAATAAACTCGGTAACGCATGTCATAGCCGGAGGAAAATATCTTTCAAAATCTCTTGATGATATGCTTTCTCTCACTCAAAAAATACAAGACTTCACGCAAGAAAAACCTATTGGGAAAATATACTTTACGCAACTTTTTGTAAATATCTACGAAGAACTCAAATCTATCCAAGAATGACTTCATCTTGCTCTTGAAAATTATGAAGCTATTTCTTGGCTTCCAAACCAAAACTTAGAGGAAAAAAGACAAGGAAATATCATAAAAATAGAAAAAATACTCAGCTATCTCGATACTCTCGTGGAACAATTTCCAGGCTTTCTTGAACTTTTGGGACATTCTGAGCGTAAAAGATATCTCATAGTATTTCAAAACGCAGATGAAATCCGTCCTACTGGAGGTTTTATGGGAAGTATGGGACTTCTCGAAATATTTCGAGGACAGGTACAACTCTTCCAAAAGAAAGATGTATACGCTATCGAGTGGGATCTCAAAAAATCTCAGTACGAAAGACTTCCTGCTCCGAAATGACTCGATGAACTCACCGATACTTTTGGGCTTCGAGATGCAAACTATTATTCAAATCTCAAAGATTCTTCTACGGCTATCAAGTTTTTTACGGATAGAGCGGGGATACAAATAGATGGAATCGTCTACATAAATCAAAATATACTCTTACGACTTTTAGAAATCACAGGTCCTGTATATTTTCCAGAACTTAAGAAAGATATTACTGCAGAAAATTTCTCAGAAATTATGTCACTCGTCGTAGAAGCAAAATCTTTTCAAGAAGGAACTCTTGGGACTCCGAAACAAGTACTTTTTGATTTCATAGAAGTATTTTCAAAAAAACTTATGGCAGATGGAGACTATTTTGACTATCTCCAGTCACTCGTGCAAGATACGGAGAGTAGAGATATCATGATGTGGAGTTTTCATGAAACTGAACAAAAACTGCTTGCAGATATGGGGCTGGATGGAAGTATAGACTATGACGTCACTCTCGACTCGGTTTATCCAGTATATACCTCACTTTCGGGAAATAAGTCAGATAGATATATGCAGAGAAAATATAGACAAAGTATCAAAACAACTCAAACTTGTGCTTTTGATGTACAGCTCGAAATCCAAAGTACCCATGACATGGGAAAGAAAAAAAGAGAAGGGATAGAAAATCTTATCACAGAGTATCAGCTCAATACTCCAAACCTTCTCGAAATACAAGGAGCTGATAGAAATAGGCAGTTTGTAAGAATCGTACTTCCTCCAACAGCGAAAATCCTTCCTCAAAAAGATATGGAAATAGTCAGTTATGGAACACGAACGGGGGTAGAGTTTTTTCTCGATACACAGCTCCAGCAAACAAGCTTTTTTACTCTGAACTATACTCTTCCAAATACTCAGTGTAAACCGTATACCTACACATTTTACAAACAAGCAGGTATCCCAGACTATGATATGATACTCGATTATAACAGTGAAACATTTTCCTACCCAGATCAACAAAAAGATTTTTTCTTTGAGAAGAGATAGTTTCTTTTTCTTGAACTTCCCCAAAAAGAAACTATACTTTTAAAAAATTTATTTCTCAAAATATTTTTATGCCAGCAGGACTCAAATCTTTCATCGCTCTTGATAATCCATTTCGGCTTTGGTATCATATGATACGAGCTGTTGCAGCAAATATACGCTATAATTTTCCTTCAAAAGGAATGACGGTCATAGGAGTTACAGGAACGAACGGAAAAACTACGACTTCAAATATCATCGCAGCAGGACTCCGTGCGAGTGGAAGAAAAGTCTTTATGTTTACGACGGTGAATATTATTGTTGGGGATGAAAATTTTACGAATCATACGAAAATGACTTCTCCAGATGCATTTGAACTTCAAAGATGGCTCTGGATAGCAAAACAAGAAGGATGTGATATCGCAGTGATAGAAACAGCAAGCCATGGTATAAAAATGCATCGAAACTGGGGAATAGACTATGATATCTGTGTGCTTACGAATATCACCCAAGATCATCTCGACCTGCATCGTACGATGGATGACTATGTCAATA
>JAYTJZ010000033.1:0-4701 GCA_043730605.1 Candidatus Altimarinota bacterium | reverse complement strand
GAGATTAAAGTTTCGTCAACTGGGGAAGACCCATATTATTGATGATATAGAAGAAGATATCGATGATGTAGGAGATAATGGAAGTATAAACTATGATTTTTATTACAATGATTACGGTCAACGAGTGTACTTTGATAATAAATACAATCAAAATAATCAATATTATTATGATACCAATTATTATTCATGTTCTGGAGGAAGCAGTCGCTATGATTCGTGTGAATATGATGCGTATTATTATGATTCAAATTATTATAATACATACTTGAGAAATAACTGGGTGAATCCAAACCTTCAACCAGTCAAAGACGGACATATCTATATTCGATAAAAAAAATCCCGCATCTGCGGGATTTTTTGAATTTTGTGATTTTTAAGTATAGTGGAAGTATTATTTTAAAAATGAAGACTATGCCTCTTTGGTGATTTATTTTTCTTTTACTCGTTCTCCCTTTTATAATTGCTGGACTTTCTCTTGCTCCTTGGGTTCCTACTCGAAAAAAAGATATAGAAAGACTCGTACATCAAGTACAGCTTCTTCCTGGAGAACGATTTCTTGAGGTTGGTTCTGCCGATGCACGAGTTTCATCAGCTCTTGCAAGTGCATTTCCTGAAACTTCTTTTACAGGGATTGAGCTTGCGTTCCCCATTTTTTGCCTCGGATATATGAGAAAAATATACGCGAGAAATAAAAATCTCACCCTTCGTTTTGGATCAGCTCTCAAAGAAGATTTTTGAAGATATGATGCTATTTACATTTTTGGAATGCCCGATAAACTTGCAGCGAAAATAGTTCCAAAATTCATGCAAGAAGCAAAGTCAGGAGGACGACTTATTTCTTATGTATTTTCTCTTCCTGAAACGCAGGGTTTAGAGATACAAAGTTATGGAAATCTGCAAGAAGCAAAAATACATATCTGAACCAAACTATAATGTGGATATTGCGTTTTCATCTCCTTGAGTCAAAAGACTATAACAAAATAACCCGTATTTGTAAAAAATATGGTTTTTCAGCACGAAAGATTTCTCCTGTTCTTCTCAGTAAAGCAAGTATACGTCACCTCACTCAGAAAGTATCTTGGAGAGCTCTTGCTCTGGAATTTTGAGTAAGTCATATTGCACTCTATCAGTTTTATGAACATGCACGAAAAACGGAGCTTTTACGAGAAATCTTTCACATATATATAGACCGTCGTATTGCTCTCTCTATCGGGGAAAAACGGGAAGTAAGTATCCAAGATTTAGAGAACAACGCGCAGATATTACTTTTGACAAAACAAGAGCTTGAGAGTATGCTCTCTCGACTTTAATACTCAAAAAATTATATGTCGAAAGAAAATACAATACAAGTTATATCTGCATGGGAAAAAGACCCAAACCAGTGATTTACTGAAGCAGAAATAAAAATCTTAGCCGAAAAATGACTGGTGAAAGCACAAGTACATAATATTATTTAACCTTTACATTATGTGTGGAATATTTGCCTATACTGGAACAACAGATTGTCGTGAAAAACTCGTAAATGGACTTCGAATGCTCGAATATCGAGGCTATGATAGCGCAGGTTTGGTAGGAATGAGTGCTGAAAAAAAAATATTTATCGAAAAAGCAGTGGGACGAGTGAGTGCTCTTGCGAGCAAGGTAGAAACGAAAATGCAACAAGAAAAAAATGAACACATACCTGTGTTCACTACAGGTATTGCTCATACTCGCTGGGCAACGCACGGAGGAGTCACAGAAGCAAACACCCATCCACATATTTCAGCAAACGAAAGGTTTTATATCGTGCATAATGGAATTATCGAAAACTATAAAGAACTCAAAAAATCATTGGAAGAAAGCTATAGCTTTTATTCTCAAACCGATACAGAAGTCGTAGCAAAACTCATAGAGTCACTCTATGATGGAAACCTCAAATCTACAATGGAAAAAGTATCTTCTCGTCTCGTTTGAGCCTATTCTCTTGCTGTAATAGATAGAGAAACTCCAGGTCTCATCGTCGGTATCAAACTCGGGAGTCCACTCATCGTGGGAACCGGAACAGATGGCATTTATATATCAAGCGATGTGAATGCTCTGGCAAGTTTAGCTGAAAGCTATACTATCCTCGAAGATCATGAAATGGTTGTGATACAAGACAAAAAATATGCCATCTATATGGCAGGAAAAGCTGTAGAGAGAAGTGCAGAAAAGATGGAAGCAGGAGTACGAATCGATGATCTGGGAAGTTTTTCAAGTTTTACCGAAAAAGAGATTTTTGAAATCCCGACCGTTCTCGAAAATGTATTTTCTGGAAGAATAGACTTTGCAGGAAAGTCGATTCATAATGAAACTCTTGAAGCATTGTGTGATATGGATATGAATCGTATCTGTATTATCGCTTCAGGATCAAGCTCCTATGCTGGAAGTATTGGGTGATATTTTTTCAAAAAATATGCAGGAATAGAGAGTCAAACCATTATCAGTAGTGAATTCTTGGCTGATACCTTTCTTCCAGAAAATAAAACCCTCTATGTATTTTTGAGCCAATCTGGAGAAACGGCTGATGTACGAGAATCTATGAAAATCGTAAAAGCAAAAGGTTGTGCTACTTTTGGTATCGTCAATGTCGTTGGATCAACTATTGCTCGTATGGCTGATATGGGACTTTATTCTCATGCTGGAGTAGAAGTCGGAGTTGCCAGTACGAAAAATGTGATAGCTCAAATCGGAGTACTTCTTACGATGGCTCTTGCTCTTGGTGCAAAACGCGATATGCAAATCGCAGAAGTCAGAGAAATCATAGGAGAGCTTGCGGGTCTTTCTGACCTACTTTCGGAAGTTCTCATGAAAGGTCCATATATCAAAAAACTCGCACAAAAATATGCAAGTTATGAGCATATGTTTGTTTTGTGACGAAATATGTTTTATCCTGTGGCAGGAGAGGCTTCTCTCAAATGTAAGGAACTTTCGTATATGCACTATGAAAGCTACTCTGCGGGAGAACTCAAGCATGGTCCACTGGCACTTGTTGGGGAAGATTTCCCTGTTATGGTCTTTAATCCTATGGGAAAACACTACCATAAAACGATTTCTAATATCCAAGAAGTTGCAGCGAGAAAAGCTCCAGTACTCGGATTTATTTCTGAAAATGATACTCATAAAGAACTCTATACTGATGCTATCGAGCTTCCAGAAAGTTCAGAACTTATCTCAGTATTTACCTCACTCATCGCAAGCTATCTTTTTGCCCTCTATCTTGCTGAGTCACTCGGTCGAGATGTCGATAAACCTCGAAATCTTGCGAAATCTGTGACGGTAGAATAGTATATTATAGACTATTCTAAATATTTGACAATATATGAGATACTCATAAAATATTTGTATTATTCTATGAGTATTTTTTATGGTATTTTTTCAAACACGAGATGTTATATCTTCAGAATCCTTGCGATTAGTCGAAGAATTATGATGAAAAGCAGGTCTACTAGAATTTGTAAGAGATAAAGTTCCATGACTTACTGATGCAATCATATCTTGAAAGTATTATACTCCAGTAGAGCGACAAGAAATGTCTGTTGCAATGAAGAAAGATGCAAATCCAATTGAAAAGCAGGTACTTCTTCGATCGAGTCATCCAGACGATGTTACTGCATACATCGGAAGACTTCCAACAACATCATTGAGTTGATTTAAACCAAGCAGTTTTACTGATACAAGTCTTGATAATTATGCTCATAGACTCTCAATACGATGACCAAATCATACAGGAATACTCGTAGTCCCAAAGAAAGAGTTAGCTTTTCGAGGGAGTATTGTGGAACATCCAAATCAACCTTGAGTATATATTATTAGTGAAGCGTTTGAAATAGATAATCAAACTCTCTGTACTTCAAGTATCAGGTGACAAGACGGGGAAGTAAAAGCTAAAAGCTATATCAAACCTGCAGTTGATATTGAAATGGCACAGAAAATAATAAGATATTATTTACAGTCTCGTGAAAGTGGATGGCTCAATGATGATATGACAGGGCAAATGGAGTTCTGAGTTGATGCACGAACAGGAAAAGTTTATATTTTTCAATTTCGAGCTTTCAGGAAAAAAGAAATCTCAAATTGGAAACAAAGTTGAGTGTTACATAAATATGTATTTTGATTGACAGAAGAAGAATGAGAAACATTTGTATTAAAAAACATTTCAGGATGAGAGTATGAAAATTTTCAAGAAAATGAAGGAATGTTTCGTTCTCAAAATTATGGAAATATTCATAGAAATATTCCACTTGAAAAGCTGTGACTTTTTGTTTCAAGTCCTCGTAATGCATTAAGTTTAGAACATGACGTGTATGAGGCATGTATGTATACACGAATTGCTATTTTATGATATTATGAATTTGATGAGCAAAGCACTTCCATTCCTGAAAATATAGAAGTTTTCTCTGATGGGAGAACAGCAAAAATTATCAATAAAGATAAGAAACCAGATTCTTTTGATGTTTTACTTGCTCAATTAAGAAGAAATTAAAAGTCGATTTTTACTATAAATAATATTACACATACTAAAAAATATTTGACAATTATTTGTATTCTTTACAATAATAATATATTTATTTGTAATTATTTTGGGTCTTCCCCAGTTGACGAAACTTTAATCTCGTTATACTGGCAGTATGAAAGCAAAAAACAGATATAGAAAATGAGCACGATTTGACAATGCTCAGA
>JAYTJZ010000032.1:0-14799 GCA_043730605.1 Candidatus Altimarinota bacterium | reverse complement strand
ATTGTCAAATCGTGCTCATTTTCTATATCTGTTTTTTGCTTTCATACTGCCAGTATAACGAGATTAAAGTTTCGTCAACTGGGGAAGACCCATATTTATTTCTAAAATCCTAAAATTCCCCAAAAAACTTCGCTATAGCGAAGTTTTTTAAAGATGTGAATAATGCTTTTTATGATGTTAAGACTTAAAAAGGGCAATTTGTTGAATATTGCTCGCATTAACTAATTCTTTTACTAATATATCCCAAGAAGCTCTACATCCAAGAACTACGTCTCTCATTTCTTTTCATATTTTTCTAAATTCTGCATCATTTTCTTCCGTATAAGGTTCGTTTAATATCAGATCGATATATCTTTTATATTTCACTTGGATGAGAATGCTTGATATCCAAAAACTTCTTTCTAATTTTTCTTGTAATCATGCAGATTCTTTTTCTTCATTAATATCAATAGGAGTTTCTATTCATAGAAGTTCAAATACCTTTTCAGAGATATAAAGAAGTCACTGAGCCACATAAGTACTTACATCTCATTCACATAAAAGTTCTTCTATATCTCAAGCTAATACATCGTCCTCCGCGAGAGGTTTTGCACAAACGTATATTACTACTGTTTTCAAAAGATTTAATAAAATTAATAATTGTTTTTATTAAACTAATAAACCTTTCTAAGTCAAATATATTGACGAAGTACTATTAAAACGTATTATATATCCAATACAATATAACTTATCAAGAAATAATTTATGACAAGGCTTCTTACTCTCACATGACCTTCAGGAGTCTGAAAGACAACTCTTGCAAAAGAACTTGTTAAGTCACATGTTGATATTTTTTGTGAAGCAATTGCTTTTACTACCAGAGTGCCAAGAGACGGAGAAGTAGAAGGGGAAGATTATTATTTTATGTCACGAGAAGAAGTAATTTGATTACAAGGTGGATGAGAACTTTTAAGAATTTCTGATATACACGGAAATCTGTATGGACATACAAAAGAAGAAATACAGCGAGTTACAAGTGGGTGAAAAATAGGAGTTGTGATTCCCGATTTACACTGACTCAAAATGTATAAACAAAATCAAAGTTTATCTTTTCAAGTTCTATCGTGAATTATTATTCCAGAATCATGGAGAGCTTTATGAAGAAGACTACAGGATCGACGAGAGGAATGATATTTCTCAGAAGATACACGCGAACGTTGGAAAACATGATGGGAAGAGTTTGTTGCAAAAGGACGGCAAGAGTGAGTATATGATTTTGAAATGATAAATCATACAAATGATGTTTCATGAACCGTAGAAAAAATATTTTCACATCTACAACAGTCTTATTTCCTCAAAATCCCAAAATTTACCCAAAAACTTTGCTATAGCGAAGTTTTTTGCTGTTTGCGTCAGAAAAATATTTTTCGTGAAAATTCAAAAAACCTAAATATGCAGATTTTCCCCTAAAAATCTCCTCATATTTTGATGAAAAATTTTCTCTCGTCTGAGGAAAAATGAGATTTGACCTTGCAAACAAGCTCTATATAGTGGAGTATGTATTATTTTATTTTTGTAGCCCCTTGCCCTTGAAAAGGGAAAGGATTCAGGTTAGGGTTTCTTCTTGAGTATGTTTTACTTTTTCGACTTTAAGTTTTTGAAAAGGGAAAGGATTCAGGATAGGGTTTCTTCTTGAAAGCAAAAAGTAACAAAACAAAATTATGGCAGACGTAAAAACAGGACATGAGAACTATGGTGCTGAGAATATTCAGGTTCTGGAAGGACTCGAACCAGTACGAAAACGACCAGGGATGTATATCGGTTCGACCGATGAGCGAGGACTGCATCATCTCGTATGGGAAATCGTTGATAACTCGATCGATGAAGCGATGGCAGGATATTGTGACACGATTATCGTCACTCTTCATAAAGATGGAGCCTGTAGTGTGGAGGATAATGGTCGAGGTATTCCGGTAGAAAAACATCCAAAAACGGGAGTTTCGACTCTGGAGACGATTTTGACAGTACTTCATGCTGGAGGAAAGTTCGGTGGTGGTGGGTATAAAGTTTCAGGAGGACTTCACGGAGTAGGAGCTTCGGTGGTAAATGCGCTTTCGACCAAACTCGAAGCGTGGGTACACCGAGACGGAAAAGAGTACTACCATTCGTATGAACTGGGAGTTGCTCAAGGAGATATCCAAGAAATCGGAAAATCAAAAAAAACAGGAACGATTATCAAGTTTTACCCAGACGAGAGTATTTTTAAAATTACCACAGAGTTTGACTACAAAACGATCAAAAATCGTATGCGTCAGCAAGCCTATCTTACGAAAGGAATTAAACTTACTTTGATAGATGAACGAAATAACGAAGACTATAAATTTTACTTCGAAGGAGGAATTCGATCATATGTAAATTTCTTGAATAAAAATGAATCAACCATCGGAAAAGTATTTTATACCGAGAAAGAAAAAAATGATATCCTGGTGGAAGTTTCTCTCCAATATAATAAAGACTATTCGGATAACATAATATCATTTGTAAATAATATCCACACTCCTGAAGGTTGAACGCATATGACAGGGTTTCGAACGGCTCTTACTCGAACCATCAATAAATATGCTCGAGATAAAGGGATTTTGAAAGAAAAAGATGTCAATCTCACTAATGAAGATGTGGTAGAAGGAATCGTGGTAGTACTTTCTATAAAAGTGATAGATCCTCAGTTTGAAGGTCAAACCAAAGCAAAACTTGGAACGACGGAAGCACGATGAGTAGTAGATAGTGTATTTGCAGAGAAATTTCTTGAGTTTCTTGAAGAAAATCCTGCATCTGGAAAGTCCATCTGTGAAAAGGTAAATCTTGCAGCAAAAGCGCGTCTTGCAGCGAGAGCAGCACGAGATACCGTAATCCGTAAAGGAGCTCTTGAGGGGATGACCCTTCCAGGGAAACTTGCTGACTGTTCGAGTAAAAATCCAGCAGATTCAGAACTCTATATTGTCGAGGGAGATTCTGCCGGAGGTTCTGCAAAACAAGGTCGAGATCGAGAACATCAAGCAATTCTTCCACTTCGAGGAAAGATTCTCAATACGGAACAAGCTCGTATCGATAAGATATTTTCAAGCGAACAAATAAAAAATCTTATTATCGCGCTTGGAGCTTCAATCGGAGAAACCTTTGATGTGACGAAGATTCGATATCACCGTATCGTTATCATGACGGATGCCGATGTCGATGGAGCACATATCCGAACTCTCTTACTTACTTTTTTCTTTCGATATATGCGAGGAGTGATTACTGGAGGATATCTTTATATCGCGCAACCACCACTTTATAAACTTTCAAAAGGAAAACAGTCATGGTATGTGTATAACGAAGTTCAAAAAGAAGCGATCATTGCAGAACATGGAGTTATAGGGGATAATATTCAACGTTATAAAGGTCTCGGGGAAATGAACCCAGATCAACTTTGGGAAACAACGATGGATCCAGTAAGACGAAAAATGTACAAGGTAGGGATAGATGATGCACAAGTCGCAGACGAGATGTTCAAGATACTTATGGGAGGAGAAGTAGCTCCTCGAAGAAAATTTATCCAGTCACGAGCGAAGAGTGTGAAGAACTTGGATGTGTAGAAAGATTGTTCAAATTACTTGTATTTATATTGTTAAAAACTTCTCGAAAACTCGGGAAGTTTTTTATCACAAAAAGTTTGACAATCCTTTCTTTCCCAATAGAATCCCTCTCGCTTTTTCGTTCTTGAAAACAACCTGCTTTTTGAAAAAATGTATATTCCCCCGTAGCTCAGCGGTAGAGTAGACGACTGTTAATCGTTTGGTCACTGGTTCGAATCCAGTTGGGGGAGCCATAAAATAACACAGAGACATTTTTAAGATATGGATCTCTTATTCTTTCATATATAACGATAAGATAAGGATGATATCATAAAAAGTGTTCTATTAATACGGAGAGATGGCAGAGTGGTTGAATGCAACAGTCTTGAAAACTGTCGTGCTGCAAGGTACCCAGGGTTCGAATCCCTGTCTCTCCGCCATTATATTTTGGAGCTAAGTAAAAAATGGAAAGGTGCCAGAGTGGTTGAACGGGCTCCCCTGCTAAGGGAGTGAACCTTTACGGGTTCCGAGGGTTCGAATCCCTCTCTTTCCGCCATTATATCCTGAGCTTTTCCTAAAATTAGGGCTTGTAGCTCAGTGGTTAGAGCAGTCGGCTCATAACCGATTGGTCGAAAGTTCAATTCTTTCCAAGCCCACCATATAAAAAACAGCGAAGAGAAGCGATTTTTGAGAATAAAAAAGAAAAGATAAAAAAAGTTTTGACTTTGATTTTTTCTTCAATAGAATCCCCCTGCTTCGATAAGTTAAGAGTTGATTTAAATACATTAAAAATGATTGTCAAATAAGCTTTAAAGAAAAGCAAAAAAAGTTTTGACAAAACTTCTTAAAAAAATACAATCTCTTGGCTTTATTCAAAAAGCAAACCAGTTCTTTAAAATAAACAGAATATTAGAAAAAAACGACCTATAGTGCTTTGGAAAAAACCAAAAAAACAAGTCCACTATTTATAGTGGCATTTACGTTAAAAAGAGTTTGATCCTAGCTCAGGGTGAACGCTAGCGGTGCGCCTAACACATGCAAGTCGAGCGGGATTATTTTGGAAGCTTGCTTCTAAGATATGAGAGCGGCGAACGGGTGAGTAACACGTTGGTACCTGCCCCTAAGTCAGGGATAGCCAGTAGAAATGCTGATTAATACCGGATGTGCTCTTCGGAGTAAAGATTTATCGCTTAGGGAGGGGCCTGCGTTCTATCAGCTAGTTGGTGAGGTAATAGCTCACCAAGGCTATGACGGATAACTGGTCTGAGAGGATGGCCAGTCACAATGAAACTGAGACACGGTTCATACTCCTACGGGAGGCAGCAGTGAGGAATCTTCCACAATGGACGAAAGTCTGATGGAGCGACACCGCGTGAAGGATGAAGGCCTAACGGTTGTAAACTTCTTTTCTGAGGGAGCATAATGAGAGTACTTCAGGAATAAGGAGCGGCAAATCACGTGCCAGCAGCCGCGGTAATACGTGAGCTCCGAGCGTTACCCGGAATTATTGGGTGTAAAGGGTCCGTAGGTGGATTTTTAAGTCAGGTATGAAAGACCGAAGCTCAACTTCGCGTTTGTGCTTGAAACTGGATATCTAGAATCAGGGAGAGGTAAGCGGAATTCTAAGTGTAGGGGTGCAATCCGTAGATACTTAGAAGAACACCAAAAGCGAAGGCAGCTTACTGGAACTGTATTGACACTGAGGGACGAAAGCGTGGGGAGCAAAAAGGATTAGATACCCTTGTAGTCCACGCCCTAAACGATGATAACTAAGTGTTGGGAATTGTCCCAGTGCTGAAGCTAACGCGATAAGTTATCCACCTGAGGAGTACGGCCGCAAGGTTAAAACTCAAAGGAATAGACGGGGACCCACACAAGCAGTGGATCACGTGGTTTAATTCGACAATAAACGAGGAATCTCACCCAGACTTGACATCCCGAGAATCTTGTAGAAATATGAGAGTGCCCGTAAGGGAGCTTGGTGACAGGTGCTGCATGGTTGTCGTCAGCTCGTGCCTTGAGGTGTTCGGTTAAGTCCGTTAACGAGCGCAACCCATGTCCTTAGTTATTATGTCTAAGGAGACTGCCTTGGTTAACAAGGAGGAAGGTGTGGATGACGTCAAATCAGCATGGCTTTTACGTCTGGGGCTACACACATGATACAATGGTATGTACAAAGAGCTGCAATACGGTAACGTGGAGCTAATCTTCAAAGCATATCTCAGTCCGGATTGAGGTCTGCAACTCGACCTCATGAAGTTGGAATTGCTAGTAATCGTGAATCAGATATGTCACGGTGAATGTGTTCCTGGGTCTTGTACTCACCGCCCGTCAAGGCATGGGAGTTAGTAATATCGGAAGCTCCTCTCGTAATATGGGGGTCCATGGTAGGACTAATGACTGGGCTTAAGTCGTAACAAGGTATCCGTAGGAGAACCTGCGGATGGACTATCTCCTTATATTTTTCCTGAAAAGTTGCTAAAAGTTGTTTTTTTCTAATATCTTGTTTATTTTGTACTTTAAAATAATCTGATCAGTCAAAGTTAATTATTGAAAATTGAGATGAATAATAGTGTAAATTGTATTAAAATTTACAAATGGCATAAAGTGGATGCCTTGACTCAAATATCCGATGAAGGACGTACAAGTCTGCGATAAGCTTGGAGGAGCTGACAAGAAGCGTTATTACTCCAAGATTTCCGAATGGGGGAACCCAATAGAGGTAATCTCTATTATCCGTAGATCGGAAGGACACATTGTGAACTGAAATATCTAAGTAGCAATGGAAAAGAAATCAAAAGAGATTCCCTGAGTAGTGACGAGCGAAACGGGAACAGCCCAAACCATAAGATACGCGTAGGTAGCTTCTGTACTTATGGGGTTGTAGGAATAATATTCGGGGAGGCTAATAAACCGAATATATTATATTATTGTTAAGAGAAATGCAATGGAATGCATGCCATAGAGGGTGAAAGCCCCGTATCCTAAAGCAATTTTATAGTGTATCTATTATTTCCTGAGTAGGATCAGGCACGTGTAACCTGGTTTGAATCTGGGGAGCCCACTCTCCAAGGCTAAATAGTATTTGAGATCGATAGCGAACTAGTACCATGAGGGAAAGGTGAAAAGAACCCCGGGAGGGGAGTGAAATAGAACCTGAAACTTTATGCTTTTAATGAGTCGGAGCCTTCGGGTGACGGCGTACTTTTTGTAGAACGGATCAACGAGTTAGTGAGTATGGCAAGGTTAAGGGAGTTTTACCCGGAGCCGTAGTGAAAGCGAGCCTGAATAGGGCGCATCAGTCATATTTACTAGACCCGAAACTAGGTGAGCTTCCCATGAGCAGGCTGAAGTAAAGGTAAAACTTTATGGAGGGCCGAACCATTTGGAGCTGCAAGTCCATTGGATGACTTGTGGGAAGGAGTGAAAAGCTAATCGAACCTAGAGATAGCTGGTTCTCCGCGAAATAGCTTTAGGGCTAGCCTCGGTCAACTATTATAGAGGGGTAGAGCTCTGATAGGACTAGCGGGAGGCGACTCTTAGCAAATCCTGATAAACTTCGAATACTCTATAAACTATACCGGGAGTCAGACGGTGACAGATAAGTGCCATCGTCAAAAGGGAAACAGCCCAGATTACTATCTAAGGTCCCTAATTTATAACTAAGTGGAAAAAGATGTGAGATTGCTGAGACAACCAGTAGGTTGGCTTAGAAGAAGCCACTCCTTTAAAGAGTGCGTAATAGCTCACTGGTCAAGCGATCTTGCGCTGAAAATTCAACGGGGCTAAGTTATAAACCGAAGATGTAAACTCGCAAGAGTGGTAGCGGAGCGTTCCGTATGTTGATGAAGGTGAGGGGTGATCCTTGCTGGAGATATCGGAAGTGAAAATGTTGATATGAGTAACGTAATGAAGATGAAAACTCTTCACACCGGATACCCAAGGTTTCCTACGCAACGTCAGTCGACGTAGGGTTAGTCGGTCCTAAGGTGCAACCGAAAGGTGGAGCTGATGGATATCAGGTTAATATTCCTGAACTATTTATATAAGTGAAGGGGGGACATATCGGGATATAGAAGGCTCTGAATGAATTGAGCTACGAAAACAAGTCTGAGAATGTAGGAAAATCCGCATTTTCTTAAGGGCGAGTTTAGTTATGTTGATGTTACTTGCTTGCAAGGACAGATACGGCTTCTACTATATTCTGGTATCGAGAAAAGCCTCTAAGCGTTAATTATATATGTAACCGTACCGTAAACGAACACTCGTGGGTTAGTGGAGAACACTAAGGTGGACGAGATAACTATGCTTAAGGAACTCGGCAAAACAGCGGTCGTAACTTCGGGATAAGACCTGCCTCTCACGTATTTTACTTGAGAGGCCGCAGCGAAAGAACTCAGGCGACTGTTTACCAAAAACACAGCTCTCTGCAAACTCGTAAGAGGATGTATAGGGAGTGATGCCTGCCCAGTGCCAGAAGATCACGGGGATGTGTGCAAGCACTGAACCTAAGTCCTGGTGAACGGCGGCCGTAACTATAACGGTCCTAAGGTAGCGAAATTCCTTGTCGGGTAAGTTCCGACCCGCACGAATGGCATAACGGTCTGAGTACTGTCTCAAGCATGGACTCGGTGAAATTGCAATGTCGGTAAAAATGCCGACTACCTGCAGCAAGACGGAAAGACCCTATGGAGCTTTACTATAGCTTGGTATTGGGTTATGTTTTAAAATGTGCAGAATAGGTGGGAGACTATGAAAGTAAGACGCTAGTCTTATTGGAGTCACCTTTGAGATACCACCCTTTTTAAAATGTAACTCTAACTCGAAAATCGAGGACAGTGCTTGGTGGGTAGTTTAACTGGGGCGGTTGCCTCCTAAAGAGTAACGGAGGCGCGCAATGGTCAACTATCTTCGGATGGAAATCGAAGAGATAGTGTATTCGCATAAGTTGGCCTGACTGAGAGACCTACAAGTCGATCAGACACGAAAGTGGGCGAAAGTGATCCGGCACTAACGCGTGGAAGTGGTGTCGCTCAACGGATAAAAGTTACCCTAGGGATAACAGGCTGATCGCGTCCAAGAGTTCACATCGACGACGCGGTTTGGCACCTCGATGTCGGCTCGTCGCATCCTGGGGCTGGAGAAGGTCCCAAGGGTATGGCTGTTCGCCATTTAAAGCGGTACGCGAGCTGGGTTCAGAACGTCGTGAGACAGTTTGGCCCCTATCTGCTGTAGGCGATTAGGAATTTGAGAAGATCTGTCCTTAGTACGAGAGGACCGGGATGGACGAACCTCTGGTGTATCGGTTGTCTGGTCAACAGGCATTGCCGAGTAGCTAAGTTCGGAAGGGATAACCACTGAAAGCATCTAAGTGGGAAGCCTACTTTAAGATTAGATTCCTCTAGCCTTGAGCTAATAAGTCCCCATGGAGACTACATGGTTGATAGGTTGTAAGTGTAAGAGTAGCGATACTCTCAGCTGAGCAATACTAATCGGACGAATGAGTTTTAATATTTTTTTACGATTATTTATTTCTTTTTTCTTTAGTTAACTTTGACGGGTTAGATTATTTACAAAATATTCTTGTTCTTTTAAAAAATTTGATGTTACAGTCTTGGTGGTTATAACGGTTGGGGTACACCTGTTCCCATTTCGAACACAGCAGTTAAGTCAACTTGTGCCGATGGTAGTGCATCTCGTAGATGTGTGAGAGTAGGTAGCTGCCAAGACTGTGATATTAAATTTAAATTTCTTCCCTTAAATGGGATATGAGCAGTCCAGCTTAAGCTGGAAAAGGTCTCTTCTGACCTCATCCATTTGAAGCTCTGCAATAGTTTTTTCGCATGAGTAGCTCAGTTGGAAGAGCAGCGCCCTTCTAAGGCGAAGGTCACAGGTTCGAGCCCTGTCTCGTGTACCATAAATGGGTGATTAGCTCAGATGGCGAGAGCATCTGCCTTACAAGCAGAGGGTCATAGGTTCGAATCCTATATCACCCACCATTTACAAAAAACACAAAAACTCTATTATAACTCATAATAGAGTTTTTTTATTGCATAAAATAGAGAGAATGTATCTTCATATTACTGATATAAACCCAAAAGCTTTACAAGAAGCACAAAATATTTTCCCGGAATCCTATAAGAATACACTTAAATGAAAGCCATTTTTCTCAGAATCGCTTCTTTCACGGGCTACTATTTCTCAATATATTTGAAAAGAATATTTGCCACAAGAAGATAGTATAGGAATTCCTCTCTTTCAAGATCAAAATCTTTGGTCAATTTCTCATAAAAAATGAATTATTTTTGTCTGAGTATCAGATTTTCCTCTTGGAGTAGATATAGAATACTTTCTCGAAAAATCTCCTGAACTTTTGGAAATATTTCCTATATATTTTTATGAAGTACTGTGAGGAAAAACTTGGAAGAATTTTTATATCTTATGGACTTCTTTTGAAGCAATACAAAAAATGGAAAGGTGGGAAAATATCGTCGTAGAAGATTTTTCTCTTCTTTTTTTTGAATCTAAAACAAGCAATATCTCTGAAATTTCATTCCATACGAGGACTCTCTATGAATGCAAGGAAAAATCTTATCAAGTATTTACTGGTTTTGAGGAAAATAGAGTATACTCTGTGTGTACTTCTCAAAATATAGCCTATGAAATCATCGCATAATACACTCTATCTCTTTCTTTTTTTGGTAGCATTATGGGGAATGTTTTTTTCCTCTCTCAAATACTTCATCTGGGGATCACTGGGTGGAAGTATTGCTCCGAGTCTTGAAGAAATCTCTGGATACCTCAGTTTTGGAGGAATCTTTGCCTATCTTATAGGAGCAAGTTTTGCAAAGGTTTTCTTAAAAAAATATTATTTAGTGACTCTTTCACTCCTCACTTTTGGGGCTATTTTGTGAGCCTATCTTTTTGGTTTTCATACAAATATAGGACTTGCCTTTACCCTCATAAGTTTGTGATTTTTCTATGGACTGTGGAGTGTGGTTAAAAATGTTTTAGTAGCACTCGAAATAGAAAAAACGGGCTACAAAGATACTACCGTGAATGCTTTTGCTGAAATTGTTTTTATCATCTGTCTCATAGGATGAACTATCTGAGGGAATGCACTTTTCGCAGTATTATGAAATCAAGGCTATCTCGTAATTTTATTTTTACTCGGTATTACTGGATATATTTCTCTCAAGCTCGAATATGAACCAAAAACGTTTGGAGATCTTCTTAAAAATGGATGGAAAAAATATGTTGGAGGAAGAAGAAATGAAATCCTTTTTTCTCTCAAAGAAGCTCTTCCAGAATTTCAAAAAGTATTTCAAAAATATACTCCACTGATGTTTGTCTCGGCACTTTTATGGACGCTTTCTACCCTCGTTTCTCAAGTTTCGGTATCATTGAGTATGGAAAGATTTGCTCTCTCTTCAACGAGTGCTTCGACTCTTTTTCTGTTTTCTGCGCTTGGAGCCATTGTATGAAATGGATGTTCTATCAAAATGCATAGCAAAAGATGGCTCTATTGGATAGGGTGTATTTCTTGTTTTTCTCTTCTTCTGCTTTCTTATGGAGTATTTCTCCAAAGTTTCATGATGATGGCTCTGCTTGCAACGCTTCTTTGATTTTTCTTTGGAGCGAGTGCGAACCTCCTTGATGGATACTTTATCAAACAAATCTCAGATGATAATACGAAAGAATATGGTTCGAGTAGTAATGGACTCATGCTCAGTATCATGCTCTTTGTAGGAATGTTTTGTGCGCATTTTCTTTCCCAATACCTTGGGCAAATTTTTACCATTGCGATTCTTTGAATCCTTATGTGGGTTTCAAGTATTGTTTTATATCTTCGTGTTCGTTAACCTATGAAAATCATATATTTCTTTGTCCGTTTCTTTCATCGTCTTCGCTATCGTATTCATTTTATAGGTCATGAACTTTTGAACCATGAGTGACCACTTCTTATTTTGCCGAATCACGTAGCACTTATTGATCCTCGGATTGTTTTGAGTCAACTTGGAAAATACCGAAATATTTCTCCTCTTGCCAGTGAAAAATTTTATAATATTTCAGGTATCAAACAAGTGATGCAAGCTGTAGGAACTATTCCTATTGCTGATGTTTCGGCTTGAAATGGAACACTTGATTTTTCTTCGGTGTATGAAAATATTATACAAGGACTCAGAGAAGGCAAAGCAATCCTTATTTATCCTGCAGGGCAAATCTATAGACAGGGCTATGAAAGCATCAAGGGAAAACAAACGGTATATCAAGTAATGCAACAGCTTCCAGAAAATACTAAAATCCTCGGACTCAAAGATCGAGGACTCTGGGGAAGTATCTGGTCGATGGCTTGGGATAATGGGCAAAGCAGTTTTGGAAAAGCGTATCTCCTGAGTATTTGGTATATCCTTTCAAACTTGATATTTTTTGTTCCGAAACGAAAGGTGAGTCTCTCACTTTTTGATATTACTTCGGAGGCACTTGCAACCCATACTCAAGGACTTAACGCACTCAATCATTTTTTGGAAAACTTTTATAATACGGAAAATGGAGTAGCGTATCAAGAAGAAGTTTCCTATATTCCGCACTATTTTTACTATAATGATGTAAAAAATAGAACCCTTCCAGAACATATCTCAGGCTCAGAAAAAGAACTTTCTCAAACAAATACCATAGATATAAGGACACTCCATCCTGAAAATCTCGAAATCATACAGCAAAAAATAGCTGATATGAAAAAAATAAATTCTGAAACTATCGAGGCAAAAAGTCGTCTCGTACTTGATCTCTACTTTGATAGTCTCGATATGGCTGAGATAAAATCCTATCTTCAGGCAAAATATACGCAAGCTTCTAATCCTCCTATCACGAGTCTCAAAACAGTTGGAGACCTCTGGGCTATGGTCGAAGGGAAAAGCGAAACACAAGAAGTACTCAAATCCTGTGATTGGGGAACATTTTTTTGAGATACCAAGCTTCTCTCAGAAGTACTGGGAAATATCGAAGGAGAAAATATTTTGAGTTTATGGAAAAATGCTTTCAAAAAACAGCGAAAAAATGCTTTTCTTTGGGATAGTTTAGGAGGACTCCAAACCCGAAAAGATATGATTCTCAAAGCCTATGTGGTAGCTCAAAAGATGAAAGAGTTGCCAGAGGAAAAAATCGCAATTATGCTTCCTTCCGTGGGAAGTGCTTCTATCCTCATCCTTGCAATCTATCTCGCGGGAAAAACTCCCGTGATGCTGAACTGGACTCTTGGAAAAGAGTCTTTTGATCATTGTATAAAAATATCTGGAGTCTCCTCTATTCTTACCGCAAAGAGTTTTTATACTCGGGTAAAAAATGATTTTCTTGAAGTGTATGAAACACAGGGAAATTTTCTCTTTGCCGAAGATTTTTTGAAAGATATTTCTCTCGGAGTCAAACTGTGAGCTTTCGTAAAAAGTATGTTTCTCCCTCTTCCAAGACTTCCAAAAACTGCGGTCATCCTCTTCACTTCTGGTTCGGAATCTCTTCCAAAAGCTGTTGCTCTCACGCATAAAAATATCATCGAAAATATCAAAGCTGCCTTAGATATTTTTCAACTCACCAGTCACGATAGGATTATCGGTTTTTTGCCTCCCTTTCATAGTTTTGGTTTTACGGTCAATACGATAATGCCTCTGATAACAGGAATGCAAGTCTCCTATACTCCAGATCCCAACGATGCAAAAACGATACTTGAAATTATGAAACATACGAAAGTAACGGGTATGACCGCGACTCCGACTTTTCTTTCGATGATACTTTCACTCGCAAATGAAAATGATTTACAGCATCTCAAGTATGCTGTAGTCGGAGCAGAAAAATGTCCATCATCCGTATTTGAACGATTTACTCTCTTGGTTCCACAAGGAAAAATTCTTGAAGGATATGGAATCACCGAGTGTAGTCCTGTAGTTTCTATCAATCCTATTTCAGCTCCAAAAGCAGGAAGCGTTGGGAAACTCCTTCCTAACCTTACTTGCCAGATACGAGATATTGATTCTGGAAAACAGCTCCAAGCAGGAGAACAAGGGATGATCTATGTTTCTGGAAGTTCTATCTTTTCAGGCTATCTGGATAGCAGTATTGCTTCTCCGTTTGAAGATATTGATGGAAAAAGCTACTATAAGACAGGAGATTTGGGGTATATAGATAGTGAAGAGTATCTTTTTATTACTGGAAGACTGAAACGCTTCGTAAAAATAGCAGGAGAAATGATTTCTCTTCCATTTTTAGAAAATATTCTCAGTGAAAAATATAATATTCCAGATACTTTGAGTTTTGCAGTTGAAGCTCTCGAACATGAAGGACAAGTAAAAATCGTAGCCTTTAGTCTCACAGAACTTTCTCTCGACGACATAAATGCCTATTTGCGAGAACGAGGAGTGAGTAATATTGCAAAGATTTCAGAAGTACAAGTCGTCTCTGTGATTCCTGTACTTGGAACGGGAAAGACGGATTATAAAGAGCTCAAAAACATGATTCACTTCTAAAAACATCTCTCCATTTGGAGAGATGTTTTTTCTTTAAGAGTGAAAGCTAGACTCTTACTTTTCCACGAAAGCCACGCGCTGCATAATACGAATCTGCACCATTGTGGTAGCAAAAAACGCTATCATAGCGTCTATCGCAAAATAAAGCTCCTGTGAGTTTTCGAATATTTTCAGGAGTTTCTATCCAACTCGAAGTTTTGAGGTCAAAAACATCAAGCGATTGTATGTATCTATAGTCTGCTTCACTCAAAAGTTCTATCCCGATTTCACGGGCGATATCTTCCACCGAGCTTTTAGGTTTATTTTCTTTTCTCTTCTCCAGAGCTGCTCTATCATAGCAGAGACTTCTTCTCCCAGCAGGACTTTCTGCTGAGCAATCAAAAAATACATACTCTCAGGTTTTTTCTTCAAAAGCCACTACATCAGGTTCTCATCCAGAATCTTCCATCCTTTGGAGAATTTCGAGTTTTTTAGGATGTGCGAGTAGCCGTACTTCAATATCTTCCCACTTCAAGTCAGGATGACGAGATGTGTTTTGGAAGAAGCGAGTGTGGAGGAGGGGAATAATTTCTGCCATAATATTGGTTTATATTAGGGTCTTCCCCAGTTAACTGTTAAATTTTATGAGTAATTGTTGTATAATTAAGTTTAGATTTCATCATTTTATTCTTACATTATACCGAAAC